>JASMKM010000001.1 GCA_030749235.1 Planctomycetota bacterium
CGCATCCTTGGTACTGGGCGTACCCATCCCTGACCGGGTCAAGGGTCAACCAAATCCCGGCAAGACCAAAATCACCCAGGAACGGGTGCAACCAAAAGCGGAGGCGCAAGTCACAGCAGACGCCCAAAATCGTCGTCCACGTTCCTCACCGAGCGCATCGCTGCAACGTCAGGACCTGGAACCGTGGATGCGCAGCCTAGTCCGCGATTATTTCCTCGCGCAACGCCAACAAGTCAAGAAACCATGAGTAGCCCCGAGCCCAACTCCGTCACCGCCGAAGACGCGCGCGTAGCGGCCCAATCCTTCCGCAACACTTATGAGCGGATCCATAACGAAGTCTGCCGCGCCATGGTCGGCCAACAAGACGTCGTCGAAGGCGTTCTGACGGCCATGCTTGCCGGTGGCCATGTGCTACTGGAAGGTGTTCCTGGCCTGGGCAAGACCTTGCTGGTCGCCACCCTCGGCAAGTCCATCGACCTGAACTTCTCGCGGATCCAGTTCACGCCCGACATGATGCCTGCCGATATCCAAGGCACGTCGATCCTGGTCGAGACCGAAGGCGGTGGCCACGAACTGCAGTTCCAGGAAGGCCCGTTAATCTCCAGCCTTGTGCTTGCTGACGAGATCAACCGCGCCACGCCGAAAACACAATCGGCCTTGCTCGAGGCTATGCAAGAACGTCAAGTCACGATCGGACGACGATCCATCAAACTTGTCGAACCCTTCTGCGTGATGGCTACTCAGAACCCGGTCGAGCAGGAAGGTACTTACCCGCTGCCGGAAGCGCAGCTGGACCGCTTCCTGATGAAGCTGGTTGTTGGCTATCCGGAAGAGGGGGAGTATCTCGAGATCCTCAACCGCACCACCGGCAGTACCGAAGCCGAGATTCAGGCGGTCTCCAACGGTGCCGAGATCATCGCAATGCGCGAGACCGTTCGTGAGGTGCCGGTGCCAGAAGCAGTCATGAACCACGCGGTACGGCTAGTCATGGGAACCCAACCGGGCCGCGAATACTCTCCGCCGATGGTGAACGAATTCGTCGCCCTGGGATCCAGCCCACGTGGTGCTCAGGCGTTGATTCTGTGCGGCAAGGTGAAGGCCTTGCTGGATGGTCGTTTCGCAGTCAGCCGCGATGACATCCGCGCCGCCGCACCATCCGTACTGCGTCACCGCGTGCTGGTGAACTTCCATGGCATGGCTGAAGGCGTCACCGCCGACGCTGTGGTCGATGCGGTGCTCGAACACATCCCTGCCAACGCTTAGTCACCACGCCTAGCTCCCGGAGTATAAGCATGGCCGACACGGTCACCGCCGACGACCTCTTCGACGCCGAGTTCCTCGAGTCGTTGCAGCGCTTGCGCCTCGTCGCACAACGCGTGCCTAGAGGTGGTCGTTTTGCTGAGCAGCGCTCGAAGGCCTTGGGTGCAGGCCTGGAGTTCCAGGACTACCGGCCGTACTCCACTGGCGACGATCTGCGTGCCATCGACTGGAACATCTACCGCCGCTTGGGGCGTGTCTTTCTTCGCCTGTTTGAAGAGCTCGAGGACTTGCCGGTTTACCTGTTGCCCGACATCTCACGCAGCATGTGGATCGAGCAACCACCACGCGCCCATGCCTGCTTACGTTCGGCCATGGCCTTCGCTGCCATCGCGCTTGCTCAACACGATCGCGTCGGAGTGTTCCCCTTTGCCGAGGACCTGCATTCCCCAATGCAGTCGCGCTCGGGCTGGAACAGCTTGCCGCTGTTCGCCCAAGCGATGGCCAAACTGGAGGCCGGCGGCACCACTGACCTGAGTCGCTCCCTACGCCGCTTAGAGGGCATGCAATTGCGCAGCGGCCTAGTTGTTGTGATCTCGGACTTCTTTGATCCGGCAGGGGCCGAGGCCATGGTTTCGGCGCTGAAGCGTCTAAAGCACAAGTTGCTGCTTGTGCAGCTGGTTCATAAGAGCGATCGCGACCCACAGGTCCAAGGAGATGTGCGCCTGCGCGATTGCGAAAGCGGTGTCGACCAGGACATCACCGTCACTGCACAGGTGTTGGAACGATATCGCCATGCCTATGACAACCATGCGCGTATCCTGACCGACTTCGCACAGAAGCGTCGCATCGGTCTGGTGCAGCTGGATGTTGACAAGAATGTGGTCGAACAAATCGCGACGGTCTTCGAAGGCGGGAGGTACCACGCGTGAACTTTGCCAACCTGCCTCTTTGGGGAATCGGCGCTGGTCTAGCGGTGTTGGCGGGAACCTTGTTCCTGCTCCAGATGCTGCGCGTACGCCACCGGCAACTCGAGGTGCCGACCACCATGTTCTGGAAAGAAGCCGTGGAGGAGAGCCGTGCGCGCGTTCTGCGCCAGCGTTTCCGTCACCCTTGGGCTTACCTGCTGCTGCTGTCGATTGCCACTCTGTTATGGTTTGCCGTCGCTGGGCTCCAGTCATCGGCGTCCGACAAGCAGGAATATCTTTTGGTGCTCGATGGTAGCGTCGGCATGAGTCATCCTGGTCGTTTCGAAACCGCCACCAAGCGGTTGCTCCAAGATGCTGACAACCTGCCTGCCACTCATCGTGAAGTCTGGTGGAGTGGTGCGCAGACAGTCCTGCTGCTGGCGAAGGGCGAGCATCCTTTATTGTTGCGTGAACGCTTGAAGGCGCTGCAGCCCGACAAAGCCGCTGCGGCCGTAGAGCAACGCCTGCTGCAAATGGCCCATGGGGTGGATCGCGATCGATTCTTGCAAATACGGCTCTATGGCGATGCACCCTTACACGACGCAGCCATGGAGCAGATGCCGAAGAACTTCGAAGTGCTGCGCTGCACGCCATTGGCGCCTGCCCAATCCGGCAATCGTGGGTTCCTTAGTGGCGGTATCCATGCCTCGACATCCGGCCAATGGGATCGGATCGACCTTATGGTCGAAGTCTTCGGCACCGATGAGACACCGGCCATCCTGTCCTCGGGAACCCAGCTGGATGTCGCGGCAATTTCGCAAAAGACTGCCGCCGGCAAGCGTTGGCATTTCCCCGACATCCTCGCACGAGGCCAAGTGCTCGACCTGCGCATCACCCCAGCTGACGCCTACCCAGCCGATGATGCCATTCTCGTCGCCCTGCCCCAGCGTCGCCCCATGCAAGTTCTCCTATCGGATAGCCTCCAGAGCACCTTCGCGCCGTTGGTAATGGCCGACAGCGCCTTAGTCATGGCCACCGATGCCGCTGAATTGGTGGTGCGCCGCCAGGGCGAAACCCTTGGTGCTGGCTTGCCGGCCTTGGAGATTTCCTCGGCCTCCAACAGCACTCATGCCTTCGAGATTACTGACTCGGGCAACGGTGCACCGGAGCAGTTGCTGCAGACGATGCACGCACAACTCGGCTTCAACGAGATTGATGCGCTGGCCTTGGCCCAGCAGTTGCAGCAGCCAATCTCGTTGGGGGTGGAGTTCGGCGACAGCCGCAAGGTGCAGGTATGGGACCAGCTGCTCGATAGCAAAGGTGCCTTCGCCAGTAGCCGCTCCTTCCCGCTGTTTATGGGCCGCGCCTTGCGTTGGCTTGGGAACAGGCATCCCTACGCACCCTTTGCCTTGACCGGCCGGCCGCTGACCTTCTCAAACGGATCCTGGACGACACCAACCAAAGGCGTCGCTGTCACCGCCGGCCTGCCGTTGCGCCCAAGCGAAGCCGGCCTTTACCTCGGCGAACAAGGCAACGATGTTGCTGCCAACGCCTTCGACCCTCGTGCAAGTCTCGGTTTGGCCGCTGTCGCCGACGTCCCTACCGGCGAAACTCTGCAGGCCTCGACCATGCCGCTGTGGAGTTGGATGGTGCTACTCGTCCTGGTGCTGCTCAGTATTGAATGGGTGCTGTTTCATAAAGGGAGGATCCCATAAGCATGGAGTTCCTCGCACCTGCCTTCCTGCTGTTGTTGCTGGCCACGCCATTGGTGTTCGCCATGAGCAATGCACGTCGCGACCGCAAGCACAGCATGGTGCGCCTGTTGGCCTTGGTGTTGGTGATCCTGGCCTTGGCTCGCCCAGCACAAGTGACTTCCTCGTCCACCGAGCATGTCATCGTATTGATGGACCGCTCGGCCAGCATCTCCACCGAAGCCCTCGCCCAGGCCAATGCGGCCTTCGAGCGCATCCGTAAGCAACTTCCCAATGCCGCCAACTTGCACCGCATCGACTTTGGTAGCTCCAATTTCAGTCCACTCGGCGATGCGCTGCGTGCTGCGGCTGCCCGGATCCCGCTGGGTGAGCCTGCCTCGGTAATTATCGCTTCTGACGGTGCATCCACCCAAGCCGATTGGTTCAGTAGCAGTGACTTGTCGGCGCGCGGCATCCCGATCCACGTCATACCGTTGCAGAGCATCGCCGTCGATCCCCGCATCGTCGGCATGATGGCCCAAGGCGAATTGCGCATCGGGCATCCGGCGCAGATTGCCATCCAGGTCGAAGGCCAAGCCAGCGAAGCGCAAGTCAGCCTATTCGCTGGCGAGAGCACCACGCCCTTGGTCTCTAGTGAGCCATTCCTCTTGAACCAAGCGCAGCAGGTTGTACTCGGCTTCGAACCGACCGAAGCAGGTTTCCTGGACCTACAAGTACGCCTGGAGGTGCTCGAGGGCGACAACCGGATCGATACCAACGACAGCTGGCAGCGCAGCTTTGCAGTGCAGGATCCGGTACCCGTGTTGTACCTCGGTCAACGCATTGCCGACGGCATGAGCAAGCTCAGTCATACCGTCGGACCTGGTTTCAAATTCGAGGTCAGCGCCGACCTTAACCAAGTCGACTCAAGCCAATACCCGTTGGTGATGTTGGATGACCGTCCGGCCGACAGCGTGCCGGCCTCCTTCCAAGAACAGCTCCAAAGCGCCGTTACGGAAACTGGCACCGGCCTGTTGATGTCGGGTGGCTCTGGCAGCTTCGGTCCTGGCGGTTGGGCTGAAACCCCAGTCGCCGACGTCCTGCCGGTAGAGTTCGTGCAGAAGGAAGAGAAGCGCGACCCAAGCACTACGCTAGTAGTAATCATCGACACCTCGGGCTCGATGGGGGGGAATCGCGTGCAGCTGGCCAAGGAAGTGGCGCGCCTAGCCATCCATCGCCTGCTGCCACACGACAAGGCCGGTATCGTCGAGTTCTATGGTGCCAAGCATTGGGCCGCACCGATTCAACCAGCGAGCAACGTCATCGAGCTAGAACGCGCTTTGAACCGTATGAGCGCAGGTGGCGGCACCGTCATCCTGCCCGCCATTGAAGAAGCCTTCTATGCCATGCAAAATGTGCAGACACGCTACAAGCACGTGTTGGTACTCACCGACGGCGGCGTCGAAGCCGGCGACTTCGAGAGCTTGCTGCGCAACATGTCCGACAAGGGCATCACCACCTCGACGGTGCTGATCGGTTCGCAAGCCCACAGTGAATTCCTCGTCAACATGTCGAACTGGGGTAAAGGGCGCTTCTACAACGTACC
Organism: Planctomycetota bacterium; assembly: GCA_030749235.1. Taxonomy (GTDB): domain Bacteria; phylum Planctomycetota; class UBA1135; order UBA1135; family UBA1135. Next base: position 5,463 of record JASMKM010000001.1, read on the forward strand.
GAACCGCTTCAACCTTCCCGAGGTCATCCTCAAGCAACCTGCCAGCGCCAAGTTGCCAGCCTATCGCCCCGGCTCACATCAGGTGGTCGGTCGTGGCAGCCGTGCCTGGTGGTCAGAAACGGATCCCACCAGCATCCCGGCACTTAGCGGTTACGTGGAGACCCGCGCACGCCCCGGAGCGGAAGTGCTGCTCGAGACCACCAAGGGTAGCCACCCAGTATTCGCCAGTTGGCGATACGGCCTGGGTCGTGTCAGCACGCTAACCACCGAACCGGTCGGCCCTGGCAGCAGTGGTTGGCAGGACTGGGATGGCCTCGGCGCCTTCCTGGCACAGTTGCTGCAACGCACCGCAGGCGATGGCTTCGAGGACTTCCAGTTTCGCATCGAACGTCAAGGTGGCGAGGCAATCCTCACCGCTCTCCGACGTCGGCCAGGAAACAGCCTTCCCACCGCGCGTGTGCTCGACAGCGAATTGCAGCTCACCCCGGAATTCCAAGAGATGGCACCGGGTTGGTTCGAGACTCGCATGTGGTTGGCTCCAGATCAAGCCATCCATATCGAGGCCGGAAGCTCTACCAACATCAAGCAGCGAACCCGTTTGGTCCTGGACAGCTTCAGCGATCGCGCACCGGAACTCCAAGTTAGCAACAGTCGCAAAATGCCCATGCTCGCACTCGCCGCCGCGACCAATGGCCAAGTCCTCGACAGCGCCTCCAACCGGCCCGATAGTTCCGACGGCGCCGCCTTGGCTTTGCGGGAATACGCACCTTGGTTGTTAGCGCTCGGATTACTTCTGTTTCTCTACGACCTCTACTACCGCCGTCGCCCTTCCTACCAAGGAGTGATTGCATGAGAATCCTCCTGGCTATCACTTTCAGCCTGTGGCTTGGGCTTCCGGCTTTCGCGCAGCAAGAGCAGTCCATCGCTCCTGAATTGGTCGCGGCCCTGGAGGAAAGTCTCGTCCAAGAATCGAATCAGCAAGGTGGGCGTGCCTTGTTCGATCGAGCCATCATCGCGCATGGCAACCCCGATCTACTGTTGGCCGAGATAAACCAGCGTCTTGCCGTGGAAGGCCTGGAAAACGCCAAGCGGGTCGCCATCTTGCGAGTAAAAACCGCGGTGTTACAACGCCAAGGCCTGTTACAGGAGGCGTTGGAATGCGTCGAGCAGGAGTTGGCCTTGGAGGTGCATGTCGATTCGGTGGTCCAACGCGGCCAATTGCTCGATTGCCTGGAACGCCGTGAGCAAGCGCTAAGCGCGTATTCCGAGGCCTTGGAGCTAATGCCAGCGAACGACGAACGCGTCGTCACCTTGATGCTACGCCGTGCCATGCTGTCGATGGAAGGCGACGAATCGGCGAAGAACTCTCTGGCAGACTTTGCCAACAGCGATGCCTGCGATCAACACATGCGTAATCGTGCCGCAGTGGTGCTGGCCCTACTTGGCCGTCCGCAGGATGCCATCGACCTTTTCGTGGTAGAGGGCGAAGGTTCCAAGCTGTTCCGGCAGCAGATTCGCATGGCCGAATGGGCCTTGAAGGCCAAAGATGCCGACGCCGCCCAGCAATGGGGGTGGCAGGCGCGTGAGACCGCTACCTTGAAGCGTGATCGCTATTACGCGCTCACTGTCTTGAGCGAAGCTCATCGCATGGACAACTCCCTGGATCGCCTGCTCGAAGCCTACGATAGTGCCGAGCAGCTCGACCAGCAGTCACATGACGCCTGGATTGCCTTGTTGCGCGAGATGGGTGAATATGACACCGCCGTGGCGTTGTTCGAGCAGGGCGTTGAATCCAGTGACTTCAGCAACGCCTCTCGTCGCGAGCTGCTCGAGATGTACCGCGAGGCTGGGCGCGAGGAGGAAATGATCGAGCAGTACGAACTGCTAATGATCGCCGATCCGGACAATTCCTTGTGGCCGGAAGGCTTATCCCGCTATTTCCTCGAGCAAGGCAAGACGGAAGAGGCACGTGCGCTGTGGAAGTACTTCCTTGTCGATGCCGAAGCTGGCCTTGGATTGGTCGAGGCAGCCAAGGCCCTGATGGGGTTGGGGCAAGACGACCTTGCCATCCAATGTGCCGAGCGTTGCGTGGAAGAAGATTCAGCACGCTTCGCCGCCTTGCAGTTCTTGTTTGACATGCATCGCTTACGCGGCGAACTGGAGTTGGCCGCAGCGGTACTCGAACGCACCGACCGCCTTGCCCCGGTCGATTCCCCAGTACGGATGCAGTTGTCAGAATCCTTCGAACGTGTTGGCAACTTGGAACGTGCGGTCGAAGTGCTGGAGCAGCTGCGCAGCGCCCGCGAAGGTGTCGGCCTCAGCGAGGACCTCGAGATGCGCCTGGCCTGGTTGCATTCCGAAGTGGGCAACGAGGAAATCGCGCTGCAACGATGGCGCGACCTGTGGCTACGGGTGGACTCGATCCCACGTCGGCGTTATGTGGAGGACCGCATGATGTCGGTGGCTTCACGTTTAGGCAAGTTAGCCGATATCGCTATCGAGCTTGAAGGCCGCCTGTTCCGTGGTGAAGCCGACAAACGCGACAGCGGCCTATTGGTGCGCCTTTACACCAATGTCGGCGACCCGGTCTCGGCCACTGAAATCATCGAGGAGTTCCTCAAGCAGGCTGGTGGTTCGGAGATCGTCGCGTTGGAAGAGAAGGCGCGCGTCTTCATGTCGTGCACGGATTACCACAACTACGAACGCACCGTGCGACGCCTCATCGAAATCGATCCCGAAGGCGAAGCCGAATATCTGCAGCAGATTGCCATGAGCATGCTCGAGCGTGGCAAGCCCGACCAGGCGCGTACCGTGTTGGCACGCCTAAAGGAACTCGAAAGCAATGCGGCCAGTGCCGAATTCGAGGCCGGTGTGCTCGCCTTGGCCGGCATGGAAGTAGAAGCCATCACCGCTTATGCGCGTGGCTTGGCCAACAACCCCGATCGCATCGAGAGCTACCTGATGATGGCGGCGCTGATGCAACAGACCGGCGAAAAGGATCGCGCTATCGGTATGTTCCAGGACATTGCCCTGAACGCGGTGCGCGACGACCTCTTCATCATCGCCATCGATGGCCTACTGAACCTGGATGCACCGCCGAGCACCATGAGTTGGGCCCGACGCATCACCTTGGAGCGCTTGGCGCGGCGTCATGACAAGGTTTACCTGTACCAGCTGCTGGCAGACCTGGGCGAACAGGTCAACGACAACGAGGCGCGCATCGCCGCCCTGCAGGGGTCGCTGGCCATCGCTGGCGATCGCCGCGTTGCGGTAGTGCGTGAGCTAATGGACCTATCCGCTGGCCGCAACAACAGCTTCATCTTCAACAGCAGCCGCGGTCCCGAAGATGAGGAACGCCATCTGGCATTTGGGCGCCGACTGATTGGACTCGGTCAACTAGTACCGCCACAGGTCTACTTGGACTTGGGTCGCACCTTCTTATCGCGTGGTGCGATCGCCGACGCCTCGAAGACCTTCCGACTGGCTCGCGACCTTCCCGATTACGACGTCTTCCAGCGTGATGTCGGCGCCTTATTCGAGCAGAGCGGCTACATGCACCAGGCCTTGAACATCTACCGCAAGGTGTTGATTGGCGATTCCACCGACGTCGGCCTGCTGGTCAAAGTTGGCGAGCTCCAGGAACAACTCAGCGACGATGAAAGCGCTTCGGGCTTGTACCTGCGCGCCGTCGAATTGCTGCTCGCGCGCCGCCCGGTCGTCACCGGCGAACAGCAAGGCGAGAGCGTCGGCACCTTCTCGCGTTGGTACACGCGCAACGTCGACGACTTCGACAAGTACTTCGATCGTTCCGCCGATGGCATGTTAGTCACCTATCCGCAGGAACAGGTCGACGCGCTGCTGGCTGCGCAATTACTGTTGGTCGAGCAGGAGATTGTCGAGGCCGTCGCCGCGCAGCCTGCTGAAGCCGATCCACTGCCTCTGAGCCGCTTTCCACGCCTATTTCGCCGCTCGCTGTTCGTGCGCCGCATGGCCTTGTCCTATGGGCGTCCACAGTACGCGGCCACTATGGATCGCAAGCTGCTCGCGGCCTTCTTCGACGACGCCGATCTGCTCGGTCGCATGGTCAAGGAACGCGTACGCTGGGGCCTAAATAGCGCCGCCTATAGCTTGCTACTGGAAAGTGGTCGCGCGGCGGACGAAATTGACAAGCTGTTGTGGTTGGTCGGCAAAGGTGTGGCCGCCAGCGCCACCGAGTTGGTACCACTCGATGAGGCCCTGCGCCTGTTGCTGCCAATGATGGCCAACAAGCAACACGAAGACGCGCGCTTATTGCTGCGGCGCGTCGACTTCGGTGGAATCAAGGCTGATCGCAGCCAAGATGCGGGGGCCTTGTTCTCCGCCGCCGCCATAATCGGCGACCAGGATTTATCCTTGTTCCTTGGACGGAACTGGCTACGCCTATTCATCTCCGGCGACAACCGCGCCAGTCATTACGTGGTACGCCCTGTATTGGCGCGCGTGGCCTTGGCCCTCAACGACGAGTATCGACTCAGTTTCTATCAGTACTTCGTCGGCCTCGTGCTGGGAGATACAGATAAATTCGGTCCGCTGGTCACCTTGCTGCCCGAAATTCAGAAGGGCATCGAGGAGCCGTTGATCGAGGAGGAGCAGCTCATTGAGCTCATCACAGAAAATCACCGATCGTTGGCCTTCAGCCTTGGCCCGATGCTGAAGTTGGCGCCGGAAGATAGTCGCCCTGGCCTTGCCTCAGCAGTGTGGAGCGAGATCGCGCCGACCATGCGGCCATGGTTTGTCTTCAACCTGATCAGTCCCGAAATCGGTCCACTCGGCCAGGAGATGGATGACCTGCTGGTGGTCTGGTTCCGCGAACTGCTCAAAGGCGACGACCAATCAAGGTTGCGGTTCGGCTTGGAAGAACTCACCGCCGACAAGAACCTCGAGACTAATGAGGCTTTGGTTACGCGCCTAATCTTTGTGATGGAGGAGGAGCTTCCGGATTCTCCGCTAGCTATGGTCGCTCGGGCACGTCTGCTGTTACGCAATAACCAAGAGGATGAAGCCATCGACAAGGCTCTGGTCGCCTATTTCTTGCCGGAGATGCAGGATCGGGACAACTACCAGTTCTACAGCGCACGCGACTTCATCGAGGAACGGATTATCCCGCTGGCTCCGAAGCGCTTCCTGGATGCCCTCGATGAGCATCAGAAAGGCGTGGCTGTCTCGTTCGATCGGATTGATCAACGCCTGAAGATGGTGCGCCGCCTGAATGACCGAGAGTTGTTGCACACCGAGACCAAGCGTGCTTGTGAGCAACTGCCCGACAACCTCGACCTGTTGAAGCAGCTCTATCGTCAGCATGTGCGGCGGCGTGAGCACGAACAAGCTGACGCCTTGTTCGACAGCATGGTTGAACAATTCCCCGAAGACGAGAGCCTTGCGGAGTTGGAGTTCAGCACTTGGCTAAGACGCGACCGCGAGGTCAAGGCGGTCGAGGCCTTGCACCGCATGCTGGCCCTTCGTGGTCCCCAGAAGAGCCGGCAGGTCGAGGACGACGAAGGTGAAGAGAAGATTGCCGCGGCCAACATCCAGACAGTCAAGAAGGCCATCGAGCAAGGGGATTTGGCCGCCGCCGGTAACAGCCTGCGTCGCATGTGGCGTCAGTTCCCGAGTGATGACGCCCGCTTCTTCAATTACGGATTCGGAGGCAACTGGGCCAACATCACCTGGCCACGCGACGTCGTCAAGGAAGAAGACATGAGCGAGGAGGAGATCGCCGCCCGCGACGCTGATCGCGCACGCCGCGCCCGCGGTGGCTTGGACGCCTATGAGGAACCGAAGGAGACTGTCAAGGAGCAGCAGAATGCTTGGGAAGTTCTGGCCGGCTATCCATTTGGCGTTGCCGAAATGGAGCGTTTCTTGCGCAGCAACGGCCCGAGCAACCTCGAATATTACACCTCGATCATTGACGGCCTTGCCACCGCCCGCGTCAACCACAAGGGCGAGCAGGAGTCCATCACTTACCTGCTCGGCAAAGTCAATGCCGGCGAAGCCAACAAGGTCGAAATCTTGCAGTTGTTGTCACTTCTGCAACGCACCGAAAGCGCCTTGGGTGGCGACGTCCAGAAGGTTCTCAAGGAACTGACCAGTAGCCTGCATCCACGCGACGGCAACCAGCTATTGCGTTTGGCCAACGTCATGGCCAGCGTCGGCGAGCGCGAACTGGCCTTGGACCTTTACCGTTGGTGCGCCACGCAAACCTCGGCATCGAGCTACTTCAGCATGCGCGAGGAGGAGTTCGGTTCGATTGACATCAGCCGCTTGGTGAGTGAGATGCGCGACTCCTTGAAGGAGGGCGACGACCTGATCGCCATTATCGAGCAGGCGCTGGAGCTCGCCAAGCCGGCCGACAACCCATGGGAGATGGCTTCCTACGAACGCTTGGTGCTCGACACTTGGATCGGCTTGTTGGAGCCGGAGCGGGCCTTGGAGAAGTGCCGCGACATCTGCGCCAATGCCGATAAGGGAGAGAGCCGCAGCTGGAACGAGATTTGCAACACCGCGGCCTGGCTTTACGCCCATGAGAACGAGCTCAATCGGGCCATCGAATGCCTGGAGGCCTTTGTAGGCGAATCGCCATGGCAGAGCATTGACCGGCGCGACTATCCGCGCTACTTCCCAGAAGACTTCAGCTCCTGGAAGAATCCAGTGGCTTGGCTGAATCGGATTGGCCCGGCCATGCTGGGTTGGGCGGATGACAACAAAATTCCAGAGTCCGACGGCCTGCGTGCCACCGCCTTGGTGGTCTTGCGTCTGTTCGAGCAGGATGCTTTGGCCGACGCGGAAGTCTTGCTGCAGCTTCTCGCCGAGCGCGAATTCGTCGATGCAACCACTAGCCTATGGATCGCCGATGCCGCGCGCCGTATCGGTCAGGTGGAGCTGGCGAATTCGATTGAGGCGGATTTGTTCCAACGCGACCAGCTGAACCAAAGCCGCTTCCTTGAGTATCTGGATCGCTGGGTTGCTGAAGAAGGTGCTGAGGTTGTGTTGGCCTATGGCGAGGAGATGGCCAAGAAGCGCCGCCCACGCAAAATCATGGAATTCCTCCGCGACCTAGCAAGCGAATCCGGTGACAAGGATGTCGCCGAAGTCTGGGCCGCGCGGGTCGAGGACGCAGAACTCGCTCGCCAAGAAATCGACGCCTACTACGAAGAACAGCGCAAGCAACGCGAGGGGAATCAAGTCAACATAATCCGTATCCGCTAGGAAGGGCAGGGCACCGGGCAAACTAACCCCGAAGACAGGATTCGGTTCCCGTCCTTACATGCACTCGAACTGAGCAGTGCAACCCGAGAATCGCGAATAAAGGCGTATCTACGGGGCGATTCGAATGGTGGGCGTTACAGGACTCGAACCTGTGACCCCCAGCTTGTCGAGCTGGTGCTCTAGCCAACTGAGCTAAACGCCCATTCGAATGGCCGGAAAGTGTAACTTCCCCAGCGAAAAGTGCAAAGGCTTTTACCGCTCAATATAGCGACCGTCGTTCACCTCGGCCGACAGCGCAACCGGTCCGAAATCAATCTCAAGGACAGGCCATTGATGGCGATACGTTGGGTCTGATTCAGATGCTACTCCAGCGACACGCGTACGGCACTACGCTTGTTCTTTGGTGAGCCCATCAAAAGGGGTTGCAAGCAAAACGAGTCATGCCAAACGACGTCAAGACTACTCCGCCTCGCGGTCGAATTCCCGATAGCGTTGCTGCCATTCCTTCCACAACTTGTGTGAGCGTCCCTCGGCTTTCAAGCGCAACTTCAAATACGACAAGGCCAACGGGAACCAAGGCTGTGC
>JASMKM010000002.1 GCA_030749235.1 Planctomycetota bacterium
CCGGCCTCGTCGGTGGTGGTACCGCAACCTTGACCGTATCGAACGCGACCGCCGGTGGCGGCGTCTTGATCGGTTACTCGTTGACCGGTGCTGGTCCTACGATGACTCCATTCGGCCCTGTCGATATGAGCGCACCAATCACTCAACTGCCAGCCCTGACCGCCGATGGCGCAGGCGTTGCCTCAATGAGCACTGGTGTACCTGGACGTGCATCCGGCTTCACCGTCTACACGCAGGCTGCAGACCTGTCGACGAGTGCCCTGACCAACTCCTTGGCAGAGCTCGTCCTGTAGGTTCTCCTTAACCGAACAGCCTTCCTCTCGTTGGAGAGGAAGGCTGTTTTTCGTTTTGGGGCGGTCGCAACCGGCCTTGCATCACTCGATCACTGCAGCGGAGTCAGATCCACACGACGGAACTCACATGGTGTGCCTTCAGCCTGCAGGGCGATGGCACCCGAGCTCACCGTGCATTCATAGCCAGCCATGACGTGGTCGTCATTCACCCAGATGTTGATGGTGTCGTCTTTGCAGACAATCCTCATCGTATTCCATTCGCCCAAAGGCCTCTCGGAATTATCGGTGAGGTTGCGGATATGGCGCGACTGGCCTTCCTGGCCACCCCAAGTGCTTGGGTCGCCGCTGCGACGTTCGGCCATATTGTCGACCTTGATGTTCTCGCCGATGCACCAGAAATCCCCGGCGTTGCCGGAATGCAGCTGGCATTCGATTGATTGTGGGAACATTCCATAGAGCATGCGAGGTTTGGAAGCATGCACCAAAACACCGCAGTTGCCGCCCTTGCCAGGCCAGCGATATTCGACAATCAATTCGTAGTTGCTGTAGCTCTCATTGGTAATCAGATGCCCCTGCGGGTTACCGTTGCTTAACAGCAAGCCCTCCCAAACGCTGAAGGAAGGAGAGATTTCTGGATCCTTGTCGGCATCCGGCACGTCGGCGTGCCAACCCCTGAGGTCGGCGCCGTTGAACAGCTTAATTGTGGTGGGGGCGGTGGTCTTGGTAGCACAAGCACCGAGGGCCGCGAGCAGCATGATTTGGGGGACGATGCGCATGCGCCAAGTATGCCACAAAAACGCCTATCCGCTGACGTCGCCGTGGATTAATCCAGCGAATCCCGCAGTGCGGAAATCCATCTACGGAAGCATTGGTCTTCGAGCTTCAATGCAGCTTCGATGATGGCTTCGCCGCCTTCGGGCAGATGCTCGGCGATGGCGGTGGTCATCTCCTCCAAATGGCGTAACTCATCGCTGAGAATTGAACGCACGCTGAAGGGTGCTCCGGCACGTTGCAGGGCTTCTTCATAGACCGGGTAGAAGGCTTCGGCCCGCACCTCAATCGCCAGACTGGAAAGCACATAGTTGACCTCGCTGCGTTTCGGCTCGGACAAGCCCAAGCCAGTCAACAAGCCTTCGCAACCACGATCAACTCCTTGCAAATAACCCTCGCCGGCATCGCCCGCCAAGGTGTGCTCGGTGGCGTAGGTCTCGATTCCCTCGTCGCTGCCGCCGTTGACCTTGATGGCAGCGCGCTTTAGGCGCAGCGCATGGCCGACCTCCTCGAGCAGATGCTGCATGCCAGCATTGTCGAGCGAATCGATATGGCGTGCCTTGACCATCTTGCGCGCACCGACGTATTCCATACGCGAAAGGCTGTTAATCAAGCGCGCGTGCAGGCGTGGCTCGGCCAGAATCCGATCCAGCAACGCCCCGACACCTGCATCGGAAGTCTGCCGACGCGCCTCTTGTAGAAGGGTCTCCATTCCTCCAATTTAGGACAATCCTTGGCCAGAATCAGTGTTTGCTTAGGCTACTTTCTGTCCTAAATAGCTGCGGATGCAATCCGCACCCGGTCTCCCTAGAATCTGGTCATGAGCCCAACGCTCTACTCCTTCCTTCATGTCGCGGCCGCCTTCCTGCTGGTCGGCTACACATTCTTTGTCTTCGCCAGCCCCAAGCTGCCAGAGAACCGCCGTAAGGTGATGATCATCAGCGGCGTGCTCAGCCTCATCCTGCTGGTCGGCGGCTTCGGCTTGGTTGCGAAGATCTACCAAAACACTTGGCACACCTTCGTGATTATCAAGATCGCCTGTTGGTTGGGGCTTTCGGCAATGGCTGGTATCGCCTATCGCAAGCCAGACCAGGTGCACACTTTGGCGTACATGACTCGCCTGCTGGTGCTTGTGGCGGTCTGGGCGGTTTACTTCAAGCCTTTCCTGAATTAGGGAAGCTGTACCGATAATCCGCAGCGCGGCACGCATAGGGCCTTAATCACAGATATCTTCCAGCATGGCGGCCACCACGCCTTGGCGGAAGGGCTCCTGCAGGATCTCATGCTTGCCGCCCTGCCAATACCAACGCTTCTTGGCTGTTGGCCAAGCCGCATAAAGGCGTTCGTTGGCGGCGGCGTCGACGATTGTCTCATGTTCGGCCACATGCAGGCTCAAAGGTATCGTGAAGTGGGGCAGATGCTGCTCGATGCGCGCAATCTCGGCCTGCATCTCGGTGAACCATCTAGGCGTGATGGTCTTCACGCGCAAACCATCCTTCTCATAGAGGGCGACGGCTTCCGGGTCGGTACACAACTCATTCAACGGGATGCCGCTGGCCAACTGTAATCCTGGCAATACGCTGCTCAACACACCGGCCATCGCGGTCTTCCATGCCGGTGCCGCCACCGCCACACCCATCAACGGGCCACTCAGCACCAAGTTACGCACACGTTCTGGTTGCGCTGCGGCAAGGCTCAAGGCGATCAGGCCGCCCATCGAATGGCCGATCACCGGAAAGGTCTCCGGCAACATCTCGGCTGCGGCGGCGACGTCCTGCACATAGTCCGACCACTTCTTGACATGACCGCGCCGCCCTTTGGACATGCCATGTCCGCGTAGATCCACACCGACCGTACGCACACCGGATTCGGTAAGGACTTCGCCGAGGTAGTCGTAGCGACCAAGGTGTTCCCCTTGGCCGTGAATGAGCAACACATTGCAAGTCGGCTCACCCTCAGGGCGCCATTCATAGCCGGCCAGTTCGGTGCCGTCGGCCGCTTGCAGATGGAAGTTATTCGCCATGCGGGGAAGTTTCGTCTTCGATTCGTTGCGACACCACGCCGCGCCCAAGCATGCAGTAGAAGGTGCCCACGATCAAAGCCGTGTTGAGCACCATCTTCTCCCAGATGACCACTTCGCCGCCACCGCAACCGCAATCGAAGGCGATCTGGTGGAAAGCTTGGCCGGTCTCATCCATCACGCCAAAGGTCCGCCACAGGATCGCGCCGGTGAACAACACCAAGAAGCCACCCATGAAGGCAGCAGCGCCACGCCGCAGGAATCCGCTCAAGATGCACAAGCCGGCGGCCAACTCCATGACTGGGATGACGTTCGGACCCAGGTTCAGGATCCAACTGGGTTTAACCGGCAGGATGTCGTACTCATGGATTGATTTCAGGAAGTTGACTGGGTCGTAGAACTTCTCGACCCCATAGGAGATCAACAAGGCTGCGACGCCGACGCGAATAAACAGCGGCAGGTAGTCCCTCATCGCTCACCGCCCTCCTTCATAGGGAAAGCCAATCCTTCCCAGACTTCGACGCCGCCTTCGAAGATGTAGATCTTCTCCTTTTCAACGCCCTGGTGGTAGACCAGGCTGTTGCTAAGGAAGATGCTGTCTTCGCAATCACCACCGGTGCAGTAGATCACGATGATGGCGGACTCCTCGAGCACGGGCTTGAGCTCCTCGATATATCGATCCTGATGGTAGTGATCCAGCAGGAAGGAACCGGGAATGTGGCCCTCCTCATAGTGAGCCTTACTGCGCGCATCAATCACCATCACGTAGGGTGGATCCTCGTACAGTAGGTCCAGGTAGCTCTTCACGTCTTCAGCGCTAGCGGTCTGGTAGCCATGCTCCAACTCTTTGCTTTCACCGTTGCCGTGAAGTACGGTCGGGTTGATATAGGCGACATGCAGGCGCAAGGCGCTCGGGTTGAGATAACTGTTAAAAATGCCGAGCGCCAGCACACCAATCGCGAACGCGGCTGTCTGCGCGCAAGTGGAAGAAGGTAATCTCATGAGCTAGTCAAGCAGATCCGACATACCAGCCTTGAAGCGGCTGCTCAGCGTCGGAATCAGCGCAAGTTTATCAGGGTAATCGTCACCCCATCGTTGTTTTGCTTGGGCCATCACCTGTAAGGCGATGGCACTGTCGCAGTTCGATAGCAAGCTGGTCAAGCTCTGAATCTGTGGCCCCTTATCAGGGTCGATGATGACCTCGTCGAGATGTTTCTTGGCCGTGATGGCTGGGCTGGTGTACTTGCCGTCGCCGTCGGCATCGATCCAAACCGGGTTGGTCATGAGGACCAATCCAGGCATCAAGGTATAACGCCACGCTCCCTCAGGATTAGGGCCGCGGATGCCGCAGACCAACCAAGCATCATGCTGCGGCGCGGGAATCGTGAACCATAGGTTGGTGTCCAAGGGCTCACCGTCGGGGCGAGGAGGCGTTTCCATTTGGGCGACCACCACGCCGTTCATGTAGACCTTGGCGGTCTCCACTTGCGCCCACGAGGCCCCGGCAATGTGAAATTGCACCTTCAGTTCGCCTTCGGTCGGTGCGACTAAGCTTCCAGAAGCCTGGCCCTGTACGTTGGCCCAACCGAACAGGCCGATGGCCATCGATGACACGCCGTTGCGAAAATGTCGATACAACTCTTCGGTATCGATCTGACTGGGGATGTCGGTGGAGCTGCGTAACCAGGTGCGTCCTTGGCCGACAGGATCACCGACGGTATGCGAGTCGGAACTGCCTACGCCACGCACCATCGAACCAGCGTTCAAAAGGCCGAACCAATCGGCGACAATCTGATCCCAATCGGTGCCTGGATCCGTACTGTTGAAGACTTCGATGGCATCTACCGGCAGACGCAGGCCGTCTTCGAAATAGCCGGTACGCGCGTCTAGCTTTGAGACACCGAATGGCCCGCGTTCAAAATCGGGCCAACGCGGATGGTTGAGGATGACCACTTCTGCACCCTTGTCGCGCATGTCCTTGTCCAGTGCGAACCAGTCGATGATCTTCGCATCCGGCAAGGGCCCACCAGCGCTGTAGGGGAAGGCATTAAAGTGGCCGATGTCGGTGGTGACCTCATTGCCGACTATGGACAGGTAACTGCCCAGCAGCCCAGCTTCCTTCTGCGCCGGACGATAATCGGTGTGATGGTTGTGGTCGGTGGAGATGGCGACGTCCAGGCCTTCGCCGGCCAAGGTCAGGATTCGTTCCTCCAGAGAGGAGTCGCCATGACCACTGAAGGTCAGCGTATGGATATGGGTATCCGCAGAGACCCAGCCATTGGTGTTGACCTCATGACGGAGGCTTAGCAGCACCGCGCTTTCCTGCTGATAAACATGGTCCAGCGGCGCCTCGGCGTAGCTCCACTCCGGACCACGACTAGCGTAGACCGTGTGCTTACCGGCGCCGAGCTGCAGCAGGGCTTCGCCAGCTGCGTCGGTGTAGGCAAAGCCTGTGCGCACCGGAGTGTGATGACGATCGGCGAAAAACATTGGTGCCAGTTGGCCGGTCTCATCGACGACGGTGATACGGGCGGGCAAGGGTGCACCGGTCTCCTCGTCGATGACCTTCACGCGCAGTGGAGCTACTTGGTGGATCTCGCCGATGCTTTTATCGAGCAGGCGCACCGGACCGAAGGTGATGTCATCGCTGACTCGGCTTTGTGAAACCCTGAGCACGTTGTCTCCATCGACGAGGAGGCCACCGGGCAACACGTAGACCGTCATCTCGCGCGGATCGCCGGTCTTCAGATTGGTCACGAAATGCCCGTTGAGTTCGACCTTCCACACATCGTTGACATGGCGCGAAGTGATCTCAAGCGCTCGTTCCTTGTCGCTGGCGGCGGCCTCGAAATGGAATTCATAACTGTTGGCCGCATCTGGAGTGGCCGCGGCTTCGGGCCACTCCGGAGTCTCGTCATTGCCGAAGTGCAGGACATCGGCCAGGATGGTTGTGCCCGGCAACTGCTCGTGTTGCGGATCTTGAGAGACCTGAGGCAAGAACAAGCCGACGGACAAGGCACCAAGGAGGAGAATGGGTGACAACAGTTTCATGCTGCAGCACCATAACAACGCGATGGGCGGCTTCGTGCCTCCTTAGTGTACGGGCTTTAGACCATTCCACATGAGCTGTGGGTGACCTGGTATTCCGCATCCACAATGGCTGGAAAAGAAAAGACGCCCTGCAGCAAGCTGCAGGGCGTCAGTCGATGACCTAGGAGGTCATCAGTGCTAACTCAATCCTTAGTTGGAGTGGGTCAAACCGTTCGACATTCCAACGATGTTCCCTACGGACAGAGCACCTTGGTACTCAGCAGCTTGAACGTGGATGCTCGGTGGAAGAGCTGGTGGAAGGTTCTGAGCGTAGGTACCGCCAGCCATCACGAATGGTGCAGGCAGCAAAGGAGCGCCCATCCAGTTCACGAGCAAGTGAGCGTTACCACCAACCAGTGCAGGAATATCTGCAGTACCGGTCGAAGCGATCAGAGCGTAGTTAGAACCAGCGTTCACGTTAGTGATGGTCCAGCCAGCAGCCTGACCAGCACGTACTTCAACGTCAGCCTGGAGGTCGACGGTGTCAGCAGAGCCCATGTTGGCGCTGTAGTAAGCCTCGGTGTCGGTTGGGTTACCGTCGAGCGAGGTCAAGAAGTTGGCCTGTGCCTTAGCACCACCACCGTACCAGTAAGTACCGAGGTACTCAGCACCAAGAGCCTGTGACATGTCGTAGTACTCGAAGTAATCCTGTACGCCGTAGTCGTTGCCAAGCTGGGTGCCAAACAGGCTGTCAAGCAAAGGACCGGTGCCCATACTGTTTTGTGCATCCATGAAGACGGTGGAGTGACCGAAGTTATCCATACCACCAACAGTCTGCTCTTGAGGCAGGGTGCACTCGAAGCCAGCGTTCAGATTCAAGGTAACAATCCAGCAGGAAAGACCAGCTAGGTTGGTGTCACCAGGCATGCCAGCGAGGAGGTAACCGCACTTCTCGTTACGGTTGTTAGCGTCAACCCAACCGGTGATCCCGGTGAAGCCAACAACTTCATCGTACATACGAATCTCGATGTCGATTGCGTCACCAACTGAGTCAGGTACGGTCGAGCAGTAGTCGAAGACCATACCGTTGACTTGCTCGGTGCCGTTGACACCTGCGAGTCGGAACGAACCTTCATCGACAAACTCGTCGGTGTTGGCGCGTGTGGTGTAGTAGTAGATGCTACCGTCACGGTTGTTGAAAATCGTTTCAGGGCCGGAGCGCTGAGCGGTGTTTACAACCTGATAGCCTTCGCCCATCGTGTATTGGATGGTGGTGCTATTGGTAACTTTTTCAAGATTGCCAGCGATCTGCTGGGGTGTTTGAGCGGACGCACTCGCGGCTAGGGCCACGACCGCCGCGGAAGCGACAATGCTACGGAACATTCAGATTCTCCTGAAGCCTAGGGTCAAAGGGGTGGGCAAAAGCCCGGAAAGGGAGGGGACTAGCCGGCGCACCAGGGGATTGAGCTACGCACGACCATCAAATAGGTTTATCCCACAAATTCTTATCTGTCCAGGAATCGTAGGCATTTTTTCCTCTTTTTTTTAAAAAGACCCCAGTTTTGTGGCATGAAATAAGATGCTGGAAATTGAAGAAATTGCTAAAAATAGCCTTTGAAGGCCGTTAGGAAGCAAAAATCAGCTACTTGTAGAGTAGGTTGGCACGGATGGGTCAACTTCGGCGGACCAGCGATCGATGCCCCCTGAGAGGTTGAATACGTTGCCCTTGCCTAAGTAGCGGAGCTGGCTGCAGACGCCAGCACTGCGAATCCCATGGTGGCAATAGACCACAATCGGATCATCGACTTCCATGAGCTCTGCTTGAGACTCACTGAAGCGGGACATGGGGAAAAGCTCTGCCTCAGGTAGGTGGCAAATATCCCATTCCTCGCGTTCACGGACATCAATCACACGGACCTTGTCACGCTTGGCCAGAAGCTCCTTGAGTTGCTCTGGGGAGATGTTGAATTCCACGTTCTTAATGTTCGGGGTGGGAGTGGCGAATCGCAAGCCTCTTGATGTCTTCTCCAATTAGGTAGAGAGAGGGCACCAGGATTAATGTAATCAGGGTAGCAAACACGACGCCAAATGCCACGGAAACCGCCATTGGGATGAGGAACTTGGCCTGTAAGCTCTTTTCCAACAAGAGTGGTGTTAATCCTAAGAACGTCGTCATTGTGGTCAACATGATGGCGCGGAACCGCCGTACTCCCGAATCCTTGACGGCTTGCAGCACAGGCAGACCAGACTCACGCTCGCGGTTGATTAGATCCATCATCACGAGGGAGTCGTTGATTACGATACCACCCAATGCCACCACCCCGATTAGGGAGAAGATTGCCAGGTCGTAGCCCAGCAGTGCGTGCCCGGCGATGGCTCCAATCAAGCCGAAGGGGATTGCCGACATGATGATCAGTGGCTGTCCGTAGGACTTCAGTGGGATTGCCAGCAGTACGAAAATCGCCAGGAGTGCCATCGCATTGATGCGCATCAAACTCCCGAGGAATTCACTCTGCTCCTTCTGCTGCCCTTCCAGGCTATAGGCCATGCCCGGGTAGCGGCTCAAGAGGTCGGGCAGGAAGTCGGAAGAGATGGCCGCCAACACGGTGTCTGGCGTGGTGCTCTCCTTATCGATATCGGCCAGTACGCTGATGCTGCGGCGTCGATCCAGACGATCAATCTTGGAATAACCGCGCCCCATCGTGGCTGTGGCCGCGACCGAGAAGGGGACCTCACGCCCATCGGGGGTACGTAGGCGCATGGCCTCGAGAGTGGCGAGCTGCTCACGGTCCGCGCGAGGGTAGCGCACCATCACGTCGACCTCATCGCGGTCGCGCTGAATGCTTTGAGCCTCCTCCCCGTAGAAGGCCTGGCGCACCTGACGACCTAGGTCGGCAAGGCGAAAGCCTAACGCTTCGCCTTCTGGGGTGAGCTTCAGCTGCAACTCGCGTTTGCCGAGCACGAAGGAGTCGCGCGTACTGGTGACTCCGGCCACCATTAACAGGCGTTTGCGCAGCTCCAGGGCGGCCGCCTCCAGCGATTCCATGCCGGCTCCCGACAGCTGGATGTTGATGTCGCCCTCGGCCGCCATCAGGTCAGATGAGAAGCTTACTGCCTCGGCTCCTGGCACTGCACCGACGCGCTCCTGCCAAAGCAGCATGAGCTGGCGCCCAGACATCTCGCGCTCCTCAGCCGAAAGTAGCTCGACGTTCACTTCCGCCAAGTGTGCACCGGTGAAGCTGGCCGCGGCCACCCCACTGTTGGTCTGCTGCTTTGATTTCATCGGCTGCGAGCCGATCGAAGTCGTGATGTACTGGATCAGCGGTTCACCTTGTTCATTGAACAATTCTGCCTTCAGTTCCTGTGCAGCAGCCTCGAAACGCTTGATTGCAGCTTCGGTCTGCTCGACCGGAGTCCCCAGGGGCATCTGCAGCTCGGCGATGACGTTATCGGCCTCGATGGGTGGGAAGAAGTTGAACTTGATGCGCCCGCTAGCCACGTAGCCAATCGCCACCATGAATAAGGCGATGCCGGCTGCGACGACGGCATAACGCCAGCGCAAGGCCATCGCCAAAAACGGCTTGTAGAGCCTGGCGATGAACCACTCCACGCCCGAGTCGGCGAAGTTCTGCACGCGACTCCACGGCCCGATCTTATGGGGCTTGGCATCAGCAGGCAGGTGCTTGAGGTGGGCAGGTAGGATCAGCAGTGACTCCACCAAGGAGAAGGCCAGCACCGCGATGACCACCAGCGGGATGTTGCGTGAGAACTGCCCCATGCTGCCGGGCATCACCAACATCGGGATGAAGGCCATGATTGTGGTGAGTACCGCGAAGATGACCGGCTTGGCCATCTCCTGCGCGCCTTCGGTGGCAGCTTGCAGCCCGGACTTGCCACGTTGTCGATGGTCATGGACGTTCTCGGCGACCACGATGGCATCATCGACCACGATACCCAGCACCACGATGAAGCCGAACAGCGAGATCAGGTTCACCGATACCCCCAGGGAGGGCATGAGCATCGCCGCACCTAGGAAGGCTAGCGGAATGCCTAGAGTCACCCAAAAGGCCAAGCGAAGGCGCAGGAAGATCGCTAGCGAAACTAACACCAGCAGCAGGCCTGAACGACCGTTGCGCAACATCAGGTCCAGGCGGCTGCGCAGAATCTGCGTGTCGTCCATGCTTTTGGTCAGGTGGATTCCCGACGGCAAGCTGGCTTCGGTGATGGAGATGGCATCCAATACCTGGTCGGCCATGACCAAGGCCTCCTGCTTGCCGACGCGGAAGACATCCAGCATCACTGCAGGGTTCCCATTGAAGCGCGTTCCTTGATCCGATTCGGCGAATCCATCGCGGATCTCCGCGACGTCGCCGACGGTGATGCGCGAGCCATCAGCGAAGGTTCGCAACGGGATGGCCTCGAACTCGGTGCCGACGTAGGCCTGGCCTTTGGTGCGCAGGAGAATCTCGCCTGCACTGGTCTTGATGCCACCGCCAGGCAGGTCGAGCGAACTCATCCTGACCGCGGCGACCACCTCATCGAAGGTCATGCGGTAACGCTGCAGCGCTTCCTCGGAAACCTCGATGGCGATCTCGAAGGCGGCCTCATTGGATAGGGTCACCAACGAGATGTCCTTCTGCTTGATGAGGTTGTCCTCGAGCAGGCGCGCTGCCTCACGTAAGGACTTGTGGTCTGTATCACCCCAGACCGCGATCTGCATGGCGCGGGTGTTGATCTCGATTAGCTCCACCTGCGGTTCCTCCGCATCCGCCGGGAAGTTGTCGATTCGATCGATTGCCGCCTTGATGTCATCGAGCATCTTGTCGCGGTCCTCGCCATCTAGGAAGTCGATGGTGACTACGCCGAAACCTTCATTGGCGGTGGCCCTGACCTGGTCCACTCCGGCTAAGCCCTGCACCTCCTTTTCGATGCGCATGATGATGCCCTGCTCGACTTCCGCTGGCGAAGCACCTGGATAGGCCACCGAGATCGAGGCCGATTCCACTACGATCTCGGGAACGACTTCCTGCTTCAAGGTGGTCGCTGTCATTAAGCCAACGACGAGGATTGCGATCATGGTCAGGTTCGCCGCCACACTATTGTGGGCGAACCATGAGATGATGGCTTTCACTGTTTCGCTCCCGTTTCCTTATTCATGACCACCACGTCCATGCCAGGCACAAACAGCGGAAGGGTGCTGATGACTAGGCGCTGTCCAGATTGCAGGCCAGAACCGATGAGGCACTCTGTAGCACTGCGATAAAGCACTTTCACCTGCTGTTGCTGAGCTTGACTGGCATTGTCGACCACGCGCACCACGTCGCCATCGAGCACGGCAGAGCGTGGCACACGGTAGACACCGGTCAGTTCGCGGCCTTCGATAGTGGCACGCAGGAACATGCCCGGTGCCAAGGCTGGGGTGCCGTCGTCGCTACCCTCGAAAGGCGCGTCGATCTGCGCGATGGCAGTAATCATGCGCGTGCCGGGATCGATACTGGCCTCGGTGCGTTTGATGTGGCCATTCCAATGAGCGGTGCGATTGCCGATTTGAGTCTCGAAGATCACCTTGATAGGGGTGGCGGATCCAGCGACTTCCAATCCAAGGTTGTCCAACTGTGAAGCCGCGATCGGTAAGGTGACTTCGGCGGCATCGACCGCATAGATCGATGCCAAGGCCGCGCCGGGCGCCACCCAGGCGCCGACTTCAATGTTACGTTGCAGCGAACGGCCGTCGAAAGGTGCCGACATCACTGTGCGACTAAGGTTGGTGTTGGCGATTGCGAGGTTCGCCAAGGCGGCATCGCGTGCGGCTTCGGCTGCGGCCAACTGCGGCTTGCGCGCGACCAGGCTGGGCGCCGGGCCTTCGCCGAGTTGCTCCCAATCGGCAATCGCCACCCGCGCTTCGGCCTGCTCCAGAAGAAGAGCGGCGTCAGCCTTGCTGACTTCAGCCTTGGCCATCGCCACGGCATTGCGGAAATCACGGTCATCCAAGCGGACCAGCACATCGCCCTTCTTAAAGAAGGAGCCACGATAGAGCTTGGGGCTGACCTCGACGACGCGCGCAGCCACCTCCGCCACCACAGCAGTGGTCGCCCGTGGGCGCACCTCACCGTAGGCGGTGATTTGCATGCGCGCGGTCTCGGCTTGTAGCTTCATGACCTCGACCAGCGGCGCATAGGCAACAGGGTCTTGGGTTTGGGTCTCGGGGCCTGTCGCGATGAGATAACTGCGACCGAGGAGACCCACAGCCAGTATTAGGATAGGCAGGACAAAACGTAGAAGGTATTTCATGTTATTCCGTGGTCTGGAAACCGCCGCCAAGGGCTAGGTAGAGATCGACACGATTGGTCAGGAGCAAGAGTCTGGTGGCATGCAATTTGCTTGCGCTCTGCAACAAGGCGAGGCGGGTTTGGTAGACCGCATCGGAAAGCCCAACTCCGTTCTCGAAACGTTGGGTAGCGAGATTGGCGCGTTCGCTGTGTGTCTTGCGTTCAGCGAGCAGCTGTGTGAGTCGATCCTCGATGAGTCGCTCAGAATCGAGGGCGATCTCGACTTCGGCGTAGGCGCGCAACACTTGTTGCACAAAGGCCAAACCGGTGGCCTGAGCCTCGGCAGCTGCGGCATCGGCTTGTGCATCAAGCCGCCCGCCGTGAAATAGCGGAGCCGTCAAACTGCCACCTAAAGACCAGACCTTGAAGTCGCCATCGAGCAGTTCGCCGAGCTCATTGCTGCTGGCGCCACCGGAGGCAGTAATCGCCAAAGATGGGTAAAGCGATGCGTCGGCAGCTTCGCTATGGAACTGGCTGGCGCGCAATTTTGCCGCACCGGCAGCCAGGTCGGGCCGACGCTGCAGCAGGTCTGCAGGAAGTCCACTCGGAACCGGACCTGGCAACTGCGGAAGCGTTGGCCAAGAAGCGCCACCGGCTTGCGCCGAGGGATAACCGCCCTGCAGCAAGGAACGTTGGCGATCTAGGGTCTGTTGCTTCTGAGTGGCCGCCACGACTTCGGCTTCTGCCGACGCCACCGCGGCTTCGGCTTGCAGCAAGGCATCGGCGCCATTGCCGTTGTGGAAACGCTCGCGCAGGTGATCGCGTTGCGCTTCGCTGATGCTCAACATTTTTCGCGCCAACAAAAGTTGTTGACTGGCCTCGGCGTACTGCAGATGGACCTTTGCCATCTGCCCGGCCAGAGACAGACGTGCTGCTTGCCAATCAGCCGCTGAAGCCTCCAAGGTGGCGACGGCAGCGTTCTCGGTGGCGGCCAAACGGCCCCAAAGATCCAGCTCCCAACTTAGGTTCAATCCCAGGCCATGACCGCTGTTGGTGATCGGCAGGACGTCGGCGGCGCCTGGGAAGGGCAGGCCAATCAGATTGGAACGGCTGCGACGTAGATCCAGTGAAGCATTCAGTTGCGGCAGGCGGTCGCCAGCCACAAGGCGAAGTTGCGCCGAGACGGCTTCGACGCGTTTAGCGGAAGCCTGCAGGTCGAAGTTGTCGAGCAAGGCCGCCTCGATTGCGGCCGTCATATCTGGGTCCTCGAAGGTGGCCCACCAGTCCTGCTGGAGCTGGCCGTCGATAGCGCCTGCGTGGCTGGACTGCCAAGTCTGTTGCAGGTCGTCGTGAATTGGCACTTCGTCGACCACCGGCTCACTGCTGCAGGCAGCCAGGATGCCGAAGCTCAACACAGCTGTGAGCAATAAGGAAGAGGACCTAGCCATCGAAACCGGCCGTGCAAAAGGAGATTAGTTGTTCGAGGCGGAAATCATAACCCGAGATGACCTCCTCGTTGATGCCAAGTCCCGGCACCAATTCCTCGCAGTTGAAATCAAGTAGGTGCAACATGGCGCCAATCATGAAATGCCCACGAATCAACAACTCTTCGGGCGTCCGATGCGGAAGGCATCGATGCGATGCGGTGACAAAGCGCGTGATGGTGGGGGCGAGGATGTCCGACATCATCTCCTCCAAGCCAGCATGAGGCTCATGGTGAAGGCGCGAGAGGATACAAGGCATGGCGCTGCCTTGGTCGCACAACTCGCGCACGGCCGGTTCCAAAAAGATGCGAATCAAATCGCGCATGACCAGTGGTTGACCACCGGCCTCGGCCTCGGCGGCATCGAGTAGGCGGATCCGCTCGGTGTTGATGGGCTCGATGCATTCATTCACCAGTTCCTTTAGGAGGCCATCTTTGGAACCGAAGTGGTAGTTCACTGCGGCCAGGTTGACCTCGGCATGCTTGGTGATTTCTCGCAGCGATGTGGCCGGGAAGCCGTGCTCTGCGAAGAGCGTTCGCGCTGCATCCAGGATTCGTTGTTTGGTGCCTAGTCCAGACATGCCGGCAAGTTTAAACGACCGTATGAATAAAACATTCGTTTGCTTACAAATTTTTACAAGATCTAGATATCCTCAGCATAAAACCCTTTAAACCTGGCATTTAGGGCAAAAACAGCTTGCCCGCTGGCCGATGGTTTTTCCCCGGATTCTGGTTCCACATATGCCGCAGGGCTCACCTTCGCGCCCGTAGACAGCCAAATCCTGCGCAAAGTAACCTGGCTCACCATCGCCGCCGACGAAATCCTGCAGAGTGGTCCCGCCTTGTTCGATTGCTGCGGTAAGAATGCGCTTGCTGGCTTCTGCCAAACGCTGGTATTGCGCGCGCGTCACCCGGCCGGCTTGTCGCGTGGGGCGGATGCCAGCTTGGAAGAGGGCTTCGGCTGCATAGATATTGCCGATGCCAACCACGATCTTGCCGTCCATCAGGAAGTTCTTCACCGCCACCTTGCGTTTGCGCGATTTGCCGAACAGCATCTCACCATCGAAGTCCTCACTGAGCGGCTCCGGTCCGAGGTGGTGGAGAAGAGCGTGCTCGTCGAGGGGCTTCGAAGTCCATAACCAAAGACCGAAGCGACGGGGATCGTGATAGCGCAGGACTTTGCCGCTGGAGAGGTGCAAATCCAAATGATCATGCTTGCGGATGAGATGACGCGGATCCACCAGGCAAAGGCTTCCCGACATGCCGAGATGAACCAGCACATGGCCATGCTCGAATTCGAAGAGCAAATACTTGGCGCGCCGCTTCACCGCACGGACCTCACGTCCTTTCAACAGCCGCTTCAGGGAAGTCGGTACCGGTTGACGCAGATTACGGTTGCGTACCACCAAGTCCGTCACCTGCGATCCTTCCACATGAGGTTGAATGCCGCGCCGCGTGGTCTCGACCTCGGGCAGCTCAGGCATGCGCGTCGGCCGGCGACTCTTCGTCGTGCGGGGCATCGACGAAATCCTCCAGGAAGTACATCAACATGTATTCCTCGGCGGTGTGTTTCGGCCCCGGCAACGAACGCAGACGCCGTGCCGCCGATTGCAGGTGACGTTCACGATGGAACTGGTAGGCCTGCACGCCGATGCTGTAATTCTCATTGGTGGTCCGGTCAAGGCCAAGTGCCTTCTTCGCCTCTTCGGGGCTCAAGCAAGTGCGGCCACTGCCCTTCATGAAAGATTGCAGGTCGGTGATCTGTTCGGTGGTCACCCCGATCAGGAATTCCTGGAAGGCCGATCCCTCATCATTGCTCATGTGTGCGCGCGAGAAGTAATCGACGAACTGCGGTGCGCAACCGGCCTGCAGCAACTTCATGATTTCGGAGACCCCGAGCATGGTGCCGACACTGACGAAGAGCTTGCGCCGCGCTTCCCAAACCGCTTCCAGTAAGGGGAAGAACTGTTGCACCGCTTTCGATGGGGTACTGTCCCAAAGCGATGTCATGCTGGCGACGACCTCTTGGCGGAGGTTGCGTGGGATTTCTTCGTCCATCGCCAAGGATGTGAGCAGTTCATCCACCAGCTTCAGGTAGACGCAGGCATGCACACGGCGGTCGATGATGGTTGCGAGTTCGGTATCGTCGGGCTCGATTTCCTCGGATAGGTAACGCAGCAGACGCCAGAAGTTCAGACGCGACATTGTTAGGCTGCGCCAAAGCATGGCGCGCATCGGCAGGAACATCTCAAAATCGGCGTCGGTGGCATTGGCCAGCAATTCCACTAAGGTGCCAAGTCCTCGTTCCCGACTGCCGAGCTTGTTCTCCTGCAGCACCGGCGGATAGACCCGCAGTGCCTTCTGGATGGCGGCGGTGCGCGTGAGATGCGTTTCGAAAATTTGTTGGAAACGATCCCGGTCCGGATGGGTGGAGGCTTCCAGTCGCTCGCGGAAGATACGTTTCGCCTGGCGCTCGCGCTCGGAGAAAGGCGAGTCGGAGGTCGGGTGTGGAGTTGGGGTAGCCACCGTCTGCGAGTTTATGCCCGAATGGTTGGCCGGCCAACCGGGGAAAGGGAAAAAAGATAATTAATTAGTGTTGTATTGGCGGTCCCCAGCGTCGCCCAAACCCGGCACGATATATCCTTTGTCATTGAGTTTCTCATCCAGCCCAG
>JASMKM010000003.1 GCA_030749235.1 Planctomycetota bacterium
GAACCGTGATGGAGTAGTCGGAGCCGCTGATTATTCGGAGGTTTTGTAATCCGGGTTCAATTCGGTCGGCACGGGCGCGTTCGTCCGGGCGCGCCAATCCCGCAACCGTCCCATCAAAGACATGGCCTTGTCAGGATGCTCAGCGATGAGGTTTTTCTTCTCGCCGATGTCATCGCGCAAGTTGTAGAGCTCGATGCGACCATCCTCGAAGTACTCATGCAACTTCCAATCACCCAAGCGCACCACCGAACCAGGGCGTGTGCGGAACAGCGGGTCGGTGGTCTCGGCGTTGCCACCTTGCAGGTAGATTGGGAAATGCCAGAACAAGGCGCGCTCGTCCAGCGTGCCGGTCTGTAGCAATAAGGGCATCAGGCTGACGCCATCCAGAATCTTCTGTTTGGGTATTGGAGCGACCGCGGCTTCGGCGAACGTGGGGAAGAAGTCCACCCCATGGACCGGCACATCCGACCTACTGCCGGCTTCGACCCTGCCCGGCCAGCGCACGAACAGCGGCTCCCGGATGCCACCTTCGTAATAGGAACCCTTGCCGGCCCGCAAAGGCCATTGCTTGCTAGTATTCCAAACGCCACCGTTATCAGAAGTGAACAGCACCAAGGTCTTGTCGCTCAAGCCAAGCTCCTCCAAGGTGGCCATCAAGCGACCCACGTTCTCATCCAGGCTCTCGATCATCGCCGCATAGCTGGCGTTTCGATGTGCTTCGTTCGCCGCCTTCTGCTTGTATTTCGCTTTCTTGTCGGCCTTAGCCTGCAATGGCGAATGCACGGTGTAGAAGGGCAGGTACAGGAAGAAGGGTTGGTCGCGCTGTTCACTCATGAAGGCGATAGCCTCGTCAGTCAGACGATCGGTCAGGTATTCCCCCTCCTCCTCCTGCACACAATTCGGAAAGTCAAAAGGGCTGTGGTAACCACCATGGCTCGGACTTCCCCAGTGACCACCGGCAATGTTGACCTCGAATCCATTCTGGAGGGGGTCCTCACTCACATGCCACTTGCCGATGGTTGCGGTGGCATAACCTTCGGCCAAAAGGATGTCGGCGATAGTCAGGTTGTCGTCGTTGAGAAACAAGGTGTTCTTGATTGGAATCAACTTGCGGTTCTTGGACTTGCCTCGGGCTGCACTGCCCACCGTATAAACCCCATGGCGCGGCGAATATTGGCCACTCAAGCTGCATGCTCGACTCGGTGCGCAATTGGCCGCTGCGGCGTAGGCGTTCGTGAAGGTCATGCCTTGAGCAGCAAGTCTGTCGATATGTGGGGTCTCGTAGAAAGCACTCCCCTGCACCGTCAAGTCCATCCAACCAAGGTCGTCGACGTTGATGTAGAGGATGTTCGGCTTGTGCAGTAAGGCGCTGTGTTCGCGCACCACCTGTGCTGCCTCCTCCCGCGCGGCCAGGTTGACATTCTCTTGAGGATCCAGCTGATGATCGAACAACATGCGGTCGACCTTGCCCGACTTCGATGGATTCCACTCGGTGTAGAGATAACGGTCGGTCTTCACCGCTTGGCAACCAGACCACCGGCTGAACACGGCATCCTTGCCGCCATCCTCGGGATCGTGCAGGAGACTGGCAATACTCTCGCCCTCCAATTTCGGCAGCGATGGGAAACCGCTAAGTTCCAGTAAAGTCGGGTAGAGGTCGACTAGCTCGACCAACTTGGTGGTGCGATTCTCCGCCTTGGCACCGGGCGCGCAGATGATTAACGGCACCTGCAAGGAGTTGTGGAAGGTGTTGTGCTTACCCCAGAAATCGTGTTCGCCAAGGTTCCAGCCATGATCGCCCCACAACACGATGATGGTGTCGTCGGCTAGGTCCAGAGCATCCAGGGCATCGATTACGCGGCCGACCTGGGCGTCGACATAACTCACCGAGGCATAGTAGGCATGGCGCGCTTCGCGGTGGAAGTCATCGCTAGCCTTGCGCTCCCCCACCAAGGCATAGCGATCAATCTCCCTGGAGCTGCTCATGCGCATGGGCAGGTCCTGTGGAGCGAAACGGTTGTTGGCCAGAGCAATCTCGTCGCGGTCATACAAGTCCCAGTATCTTTGGGGCGCATTGAAGGGCAGGTGCGGGCGCCAAAATCCACAAGCCAGGAAGAAAGGCTCACCACTGTCCTTCAAACGCTTCAGGTCCGCGATGGTCTTGTCGGCGACTTGTCCATCCTGGTAGGCCTGATCGGGAACGTCGGCGGCCTCAAAGTAGGGACCGCGCTGCGATTTCGGATGTAGAAAGGCCGCGGAATCTTCCGACTGCCAAATCCCATACGCGTTGTAGTTGGCCCAATCGGTATCGCCATGATAAATCTCAATCGAACGCCAAGGCGGCTCACTCCAATCCTGACTACGGTCGTTCATGTGATGCAACACCTTGCCGTTGGAAATCGCCGTATAACCTTGTTTCCGGAAGAAGGCCGGCATGGTGGTGAAGGGTCGCGCAAGGTCGGTGCTGCTCCATTGCCCCGAAGAAGTACGCAGACCGGTCAGCACGCTGACTCTGGATGGCCCACAGACCGGTACATTGCAGTAGGCACGTTCGAATAGCGTGCCACGTGCGGCCAAGCGGTCGATGTTCGGTGAGATGACCTCGGGAGCGTCGTAGCAGCCCAGTTGCGGGCGCAGGTCATCCACAGCGATGAACAGAATATTGGGCCGTTTCCGTGGCGGCGCCGTATCACTTTGGGCGGCAAAGCCGACTCCCGTAAACATCAGAAAGCTGGCGAGGACGAGCACTCGCACCAGGGTCCGCCCCTCAAGGTCAAGCTTGGTCAGCATCAGGATTCCAGAATCTTGACCAGCTTGGTGCGAGCATCCTGATCCAAAGGCTCACCTACACCAGCGCCCATGTTGTCATCGAGGTGATGAGGTTTGCTGGTCGCGGGAATCGGGATGGTCACCGCATCATGTCCAAGGATGAACTTCAGGAACAGTTGTCCCCAGGAATTGGCGCCAAAGTTTTCCGCCCATTCCGGCACGGTCTTTCCGTTCACCGCGCCGAACAACCTGCCACCTTGATAAGGCTGCATGACTAGGGCAGCAACGCCATGCTCGATACATGCTGGCAACACGCGTTCCTCCACACGTCGGTCGGTCACCGAATAAGGAATCTGGATAAAGTCCAATACGCCCGACGCCACCAGTTCCTCGACCTTCTTCATATTGCGCATCTCGGTCACGCCGACGTAGCGCAAGCGACCACTGCTGCGCCATTCCTTCAAGGTTTCGATGTGCACGTCCAGGCCGACCAGGTTATGCACCTGCATTAAGTCGAATCGC
This sequence comes from Planctomycetota bacterium, assembly GCA_030749235.1. Classification (GTDB taxonomy): domain Bacteria; phylum Planctomycetota; class UBA1135; order UBA1135; family UBA1135. Next base: position 3,292 of record JASMKM010000003.1, read on the forward strand.
TTGGTTCCCATCAGTTCGCCGCTACGTTTCATCTGTTCGATGCCGGCCTGTTTGCCTTCCTTGGTCCAGACCTTGGTGGCATAGAACAGATCGTCTCGGCCAAGCCGGCGGCACAAGGTGCCACAGATCTCCTCGGCACGTTTGTACATCGGCGAGCTGTCGATTACGCTACCGCCCCAATCCAGGAATCCCTGCATCACACCGATCAGGTTCTCGTTGGCAGCTGCCGAATCGGCGTCGAAGGTGCGCGAAGTGCCGAGTCCGATCGCAGGAATCAACTCACCACTGCTGGGTATCCGTACGCGGCGGATGGCGGCGCGCTGGACGCCATGCCCCTGCTCGCCAACTGGTGCCATCGGAGTGGCCTTCACAACCGGCGCAAGGCTTCCTGCCATTGCGGCGCCTGCGGCTGTGGCCAGGAAAGTCCGACGGCTTGCGAACTCTTGCTTGTGCCCCTTCTCCATGAATGCAGTCTATCAAACAACCAATTCCCCGCCGTGATTCCGCAGGGGTAGGATGACGACATGGACCAGGAACGCGATTTCGATTTGATCTTGCAAGGTTCGACCGGCTTCACCGGACATCTTGCCGCTGAGGAACTGGCGCTCCATGCGCCGGACTCCTTGCGTTGGGCGGTGGCCGGGCGTGACAGCTCCAGGGTGCGGGCATTGGCACAACGATTCGGCGTACCGGCAATTGTCGCTGACGGCTTGGACAAGCATGCCGTCGCACATCTAGCCCAGCGCACTCGCGTCGTGCTTTCCTGCGCCGGCCCCTTCTCGGTCTTCGGCACGCCATTGGTAGAGGCTTGCGTCGAGCACGGAACTCACTACGCGGATCTCACCGGCGAGCTCCCATGGATCGGCGAACTGGTCGTCGCCCATCACCAGCGGTGCGTCGAACAAGGCACCACCCTTATCCCGGCCTCCGGTTTTGACTCCGTGCCCGCCGACCTGGCAGTCCATGCCATGCGCCAGCAGTTGGATCAGGACGCACCCTTGCATGGCTTTTTCACCATCCGCGGCGGGCTTAATGGTGGCACCTTGCATTCCGGAATTGCCCTGGCCGAACAAGACCGACTGCCTACCAGCAACTCCTCCGCCCGTTCCACCCCTGCGGTCTTCAAGGTTCCGCTCCTGAAGCGATGGGCCACCCCCTTCCTGATGGCTGCAGTGAATGAGAGCGTCGTCGCGCGCTCCGATCGCTTGCTTTCAAAAAAGCACGGCGGCGACGTCAGTGAGACCAAGCGAAAGCGCTCGCTCCACACGCCCTATGAGGAGCACATGCTAGTGCGTGGTCGTTTGCGTGCCATGCAGATGAAGTGGCTTCTGCAGGCCAGCACCGGCATGCTACGGTCGGCCTTCGGACGCAAACTGTTAAGGCGCTTCGGACCCAAACCCGGGGAAGGTCCATCGGAATCATCAATCCGTAATGGCTTCGCACGCTTCATCGTGGTGGCTGGCGACCTAGAGAAACCTTTGGCGATGCGGCGGTGGGATTGGGATGGCGATCCGAGCAACCGCATCACCGTGCGTTGTCTGGTGCAGACTGGCCTGGCCTTGGTCGCCGGAGAGGCAACCAGCGGCGGGGTCTTGACGCCAGCCAGCGCCTTGGGTGATACGCTCCTGCAGCGGTTGGTGGATGTCGGTGCGGTGAAGGAGAAGCCCTGTCCGTGAAGGGCTTGCCGGCGGCTTGCTTTCAGCTCGCCGCGTGGTCGAAGGAATACCAACCAAAAGCGCAGCAACTTGGCCAGTCGCGAGAGGCGCCGCTCAGCTTCCAGGTTCGCAGTAACAGGAGGAAGTGGGTTGGACGTCGGCCTTTTGCCAGGCCTTTACCACCATCGGATCAATCTTCATGGCTTCCTCACTGCGACCTTGGGCCTCAAGCGACTTTTGCAAGCCGAGCAAAGCCCATCCGTTATCGCGGTTGTGCTTGAGGTCTTCGCGATAGACCGCTTCGGCTGCCTTGAATTGGCCGTCGCCCATTAGCAAGGCGCCAAGGGCATGGCGCACCGGCAACATCCAAGCTGGCGGCTCGTCGTAGACCAAGGCGTCTTCCGCAGCCACGCCTTCACGCAGAATCGCGAAAGCTTCTTCGGTGCGACCCTCGCGATACAGTAGCTCACCGCGAATCATGGCCTCGGCAATCGGCATGACGGTCGACATTTGGTTGTTGAAGATGTACCACTCATCCGGAATCAAGGCCGCGTACTCGAAGAACAGTTCCATTTCGGCTCGCGCCTCCTCGGTACGCCCTAATGCCGACAGGGCTATGGAACGTGCATAGCGACGGATCGCTCGGCTGACCAGGCGATAATCCTCGTACTCCGGTTCCAACAGAACCTGTTCCCATTTGCCGAAACGGATCAACACATGCAAGGTGGTCGGCATGATGCCTTCCACCGAGGAAGCATAGGCGCGCAAGGCATCCTCCGGCACTTCCTCCTCCAAGGAGCGTGCCGCAGTGATGGCATCCTCATAACGCCCAGACATCATCGCTGCGTAGGCCAGGAAGTGCAGGTTATGGCCGTAATAGATTGCGTACGCCGATGGCTCTGGAGCCTTGGCGAAGTAGGCCCTATCGGCAGCGACGGCGGCGGCATTGCTGTCGACGGCGTCGGAATACCGGCCGACCCGCACGTAAATATGAGATGGCATATGGACCAAATGACCAGAACCGGGAACCAGATCGGTCAATCGATCTGCGGCCGGGATAGCTTGGTCGGGATTCTGAGAGGCCTCGGTAGCGTGGATGAAGAAGTGATTCGCACCGGGGTGGGACCCATCCCGTTCGAGCACACCCTCCAAGGCTGACAGAATGTCTTGGATACGCCCCTTTGGTGCACCTTCATTGGTCCAGTAGTCCCATGGCTGCAGATTCATCAAGGACTCGGCGAAAAGCGTTGCCACATCAGCGTCCTGCGGGAACTGCTGGTAAGCCTCTTCCATCTTCTTGGCATAGGCCTGGTCCAACGGCATCCGGTCCTCCGGAATTGGCATCGCATAACGCGCATCGACTGCATGGATTAAGGCCTGCTCCACGGCACTGGCATTCGCCAATCGTGCCATGGCATGGTCGGCCGCTTGACGCGCGTCGGTGGAGCGCTGCTCCGTCATCGCCGGATCGTTGATGTTGATGCCGTTGGCATAGGCGATGCCCCACCAAGGCATCGGTGCATCCGGATCCGACTCCGCTGCAGCGTGGAAGGAACGAATCGCCTCATCGTGGTTGAATCCATAGAGCAGCTGCATGCCCTGATCGAAGTAATCCTGTGCTGCAGAGGAGCTAGTCGAGATTGGCCGTTCGAAGTTGCCGAAGCCGTCGAACAGGAGCGGCTCGCCAGGGCTCTGGCAACTTAGGAAGAGGAAAAGCGGAGCCGCGAACAACGCGGAAAACCTGGTGCGTGAAGACTTCATTTTTTTGGGGGCGCCGCGCTGTTACGCAGCACTCCGAGAGTATAGACAGTCATCCCAATTTCGAGTTTTTTGCGAGTGCGCAGTTTCTGGATCTGGGTGCGCACCTCGAGACTAGGCTGAGTTTGTGGGCTCGTCTTGGACGATTCCTAGGCTGGCGCGCCGACCTGCAATTCCCACATTTTGGCGTAACTTCCACCTTGTTCGAGCAGTTCGTCGTGGGTGCCCTGCTCGATCACATGGCCTTCCTCGAGTACCAGGATGCGATCGGCACCACGGATGGTGCCGAGGCGGTGCGCAATCACGAAGGTGGTACGCCCTTCCATCAGGTTCTCCAAAGCTTCTTGCACCTTGCTTTCCGATGCCGAATCCAAGGCGGAAGTGGCTTCGTCCAACAACAGCACGTCGGCATCCTTTAACAAGGCGCGGGCGATGGTCACACGCTGTGCTTGACCGCCACTAAGGCGTGAGCCCGAATCCCCCACTTGGGTGTCCAGCCCTTCCGGTAACTGTTCCAAGGTGCCGGTGAGGTTGGCCGCGCGGCAAGCTTCTAAAAGATCCTCTTCTGTGGCCGACGGACGTCCATAAAGGATGTTCTCGCGGATTGTCGCCTGGAACAGGAAGGGTGATTGCTGCACCACCGCCAAGCCATTCAACCAATCTCCATGCTTGATTTCGCGCAGGTCCTGGCCGTCGACCAGAATGGCGCCTTCGGAGACGTCGTAAAAGCGAGCGACCAGGTCCAACACGGTGGACTTGCCGGCACCGGACAGCCCGACCAAAGCGATACGCTCCCCTGCCTGCACTTCCATGTCGAAATCGAACAGGGCCTGCTCAGAGGACTCCGGGTAGGAGAAGCTCACATGCTCAAAGCGGATTGACTCCTTCAAGCCGGTGAAGGACTTGGCATGCCTCTGATCCTTGACCTCGGCTTCCTGATCAAAGACATAGAAGACCCGGTCAATCGAGCCCAGCGAGGCGTAGATGGCGGCCATCGCGCGGGTCAAGGTCTTGGTGTAGGCGAACACCGTGGCGATGGCCATGATGAAGGTCATCATCGACGAGACCTTGGTGAAGATGCCGTTACTGCCATAGCTCAACAAAACCAAATGCACCATCACGAGAACACCGAGCACGATGCCGACGCCACCGTTGGCGAAGAAGTTGGTGGTCGCTAGGCTTTGCGCCTGGGCGCGGATCATCTTGTCCGACTGCTTGACAAAGCCGTCGTTGACACTGCGGAACTCATCCGATTCACGCTGTTCCATCCGGAAGGCCTTGACCACGCGAATACCCGAAAGCACCTGAGTGATGCGCTGGGTGCTGTCTCCCAGCTTGTCCTGGGTAGCACGCGCGCGCCGACGGATTCGCGGCCCGATCTTTGCCACCGGCAAGGCCACCAAAGGCAAGAAAATCAACATGCCGACCGTCGCCACCGGCTCCGCCCCCCATGCGATCGCCAAGGCCACGACCACCGCCACCGGCGCCTGCACAATCTCCTCCACCATCAGGCTAAGAATGCGCAAACTCGCCGACACATCGACCGTCATGCGTGAGACCAGATCGCCCAAACGACGCTCGGAGTGGAAACCCATGCCGAGTTTGGTCACGTGGTCGGCCATGTCCTGCCGCAGGTCCGTGATCATCAGCACCGCCAACATGCGCGAGAAGCGCAGGAACCAGTACTGAGTCATGCTGAAGATGATGGCCAATGCCACCATCAAGCCGACCAGCGCGACCACCTCACTGATGCCTTCGGCCAAGCCCCAATTGCTGAGACCCTGCAGCCAAGGCTCCAGGTAGGTGTCGAGCAACTGCGTCAGGCGCGATGGGTTGACAGCATCCAGATCCGCCTCAGCACCGGGCTCCGGATCCAACTCCAGGCGATCGATTAGCGGCTGGACCAGGACAATGGTGGAACGCGCCCCCACTGCCGAGATGGCACCGAGCAGGATGATGAAAAAAGCCGCACGCCGACGTCGGGCCAGATAAGGACCGAGCCGGCGGTAAGCGCTTCGGATTGAAGCTTTCGGTTTTTTTGCCATGGTGGTGGGAGAAGCCCTGCCGGGTTCCAGGGCTCAGGCCAAGGCCTGAGGAGACAGGGGCTTCCTGGACTAGACGTCCTGGCGCAAAGCAGTCACATGCTTCACGAAACGCTGACCGAGGAGGTCATCGTTGACCATCCACCGTGCGTTCTCGTCGTTCATCAAGTCAATCTCCTTGGTGGGCGCATCACGCGACACCACGCGGTAGAAGTAGTAGCCAAGTGGGCCCTTGATTGGACCATAGATTCCACCAATCTCGGCACGAAAGAAGATGTCGTCAGAGACCGAGTAGCCGAACAGGAAGTCGGTGTAGTCGTTCTCGAGCAGAAAGCCACGCAGGTCGTTGCGGCTAAGGCTCTGGAAGCGGCCGCGATTCGGCTGCGGCATGCTGGCGGCTGCATTCGGCACCTTGTCGGGGTAGTCGCTGTACTCGTCGAGCACGGTGTCGAACGACTCGCCATCGGCCAGAATCTGACGCACCTCCTCGGCGCGCTCAGCAGCGTTGACGTAGGGATCACCTTCCATACGGAACTTGCCAGAAGACTTCTCACGTGCACTAATCAACACCACTTTGGCCTGAACCTTGCCGGCGCCGTAGAAGGTTCCACGTTGGGTGATGATTTCATCCAGCAAGACCAGAAATTCCTCGGAATCCTCGGCTGGTAAGGAATTCTTGAAAGATTGACGGGCTCGCAGGTACTCGCGGTAGATTTCCATGCTCGGGAAGCCGAGAAACTGCAGGACCATCATCTCGTGCGAGATGATGGTGCCCTCATAGACCTTGCCTTCTTCAAGGAAGAACTGCTCGAACTCCTCGGGGCTCATGTACTTGCCGGATTCCTTCAGGTTCGCCTCGAGCAACTCCAGGTTGGCGAGAAAAGTGGTCGACCACTTGCGGTCGGTGTCGGACATCATCGGCTCGATCATCGCCATGACGTCGTCGGTGCGGAACTCCTTGCCGTTGACGACCAAGCAGAGACCTTCAGGCAGGCCGTCGGAAGGCTTGCTGATCTCACCGGTCTCGCGAAGGTAAGCCCAAACGCCTGGCATCAGGAAGTTGTTGAGCATCTGATCGTTCAACGGCGTGACCTCGCCGGCAGCCTTCTGCTCGAGCAACTTCTCATAGTCGCCCTTCAAGTAGCCTTCCCATTGGTCACCGAGAATCTCCTGGATCTGCTCCACCGGCCAGTTCTCAGGATCGTCCGGAAAGAACATCTCCTTGGCGATCATGCCGCGGCGCAACTCCTGCGCGAAGGTTGCCTTGGTGAAACCTTGGGCCATCACCATGCCCCAGAAATCGGCGTTGGGATCCTGCTCGGCGACCAGGTCGATACGACGCTGGACCTCGGCTTGGACCTCCTCTTCGCTGAAATCATGCTTGCCGACATAAACCCCTGCCTCTTTGCGGCGCAAGATTTCAGCGTCGAGTACGCCATCTAGAACCAGCTGCAAGACATATCGCGAACCGGTCGAGTAGATGAACGTGCGCTTCTGGCGCTCCTCGTGACTGATGGCCGGCACGGCATCCTGTGCAGCAGCGCTGACTTCAGCGACCACAGGCTCTTGGGCCTGCAGCGCGACGGCTGGATCTTCTTGCAGCCCGCTCGGCAGTACACAAGCGAAGGAAAGGAGAAAAGTGGAGAGGGAAAACATGTGTTCTGATTCCGGAGTGCGACTCGCAGTCGGATTACGTAGTTTATCAACTCAGCGCGAAGGTTCGCGCAAATCGTTGAGGTGGCCGAGCAGGTGAGCGGTCAGGAGATTCTCGTTCACCAACCAGCTCATGCTGGAGTCATTCTCAAGGTCTACCGCCAGACGCGGTGCCCGATGGCTATCGACACGATAGATGTAGTAGCCCAAGGGACCCTTGAATGGCCCGTAGACGTTGCCGACGGCGGAACGATGGAAGATGTCATCGCAGATCGAGTATCCGAAGAGGAAGTCGGTGTAGTCGCTCTCGAGCAGGAAGCCGCGTAATTCAGCGTGTTTGACCGCATTGAAACGACCGCGGTTGACCTGCGCGCTGGTGTTAGATGAGGTCTCCAAGGATGGCTTGTAGTCACTGTACTCAAGCAGGAGCTGGTCGAAAGGTTCATCCATCGCGAGCAGCTCGACGACTTCCTCGGCGCGTGCCTTGGCCCCCTCATAGGGATTCCCTTTCGCGGGGAACTGACCGGTCTCGGGATCCCGCGCGCTGAGCAGGATGACGTCGACCTTGACGCGGCCGCCACCGTAGGACTTATTATGGTCCTCGAGGATTCCCGCCAGCAAGGCCTGGTATTCCGGAGTACCGTCGGCGGGCAGCGAATTGCGGAAGGAACGACGCACACGCAGATACTGGCGGTAGGTCTCCACGCTCGGGAAGCCGAAGTACTGCAGGATTAGCATCTCGTGGGTGAAGAACTCGTTGTAGCGCGCCTTCTCCTCGGCGAAGTAGGCTTCGAAATCTTCCTGGCTTAGGTAATGGCCAGACGCCTTCAGGTCGGCTTCGAGCAGCTCGATGTTTTGGACGAAGGTCTGGACCCACTGACGGTCGACGTCGGTGATCAGCGCTTCAATCATTGCGTAGGTGTCGGCGGTGGCGAACTCGGTGTCATTCACCTTGAGGCAAATACCATCGGGCAGGCCGGCAGACGGTTCCTGGACGGTGCATTGGGCGAGCAACCACTTCCAGATATCGGGCATCAGGAACTGCTTCATGCTCTCATCATTGAGCAAACGCATCTCCCCTTCGGCCTTCAACTCCTTCAGCTTGGCATGGTCGTCCTTTAGAAACTCCTGCCAACGCTGGGGCATGATTCGCTTGATCTGCTGCACCGGCCACTGGTCTGGATCCAATGGGAAGAACATGCGCTGCGCGATTAGGTTGCGACGCAACTCCATGGTAAAGGTGGTCTCGGTGAAACCTTGCGAAGCCATCAGGCTCCAGAAGTCCACGGTCGGATCCTGGGCCAGCACCATCTCCATTTGGCGTTGTAGTTCCGCCTGTATATCTTCCTTGCTGACGTCAACATCCCCGACCCACAAGCCGGCGTCGCGACGCCTTTGGATTTCGACTTCGACAGCTGCGTCGAGCTTCAATTGCACCACATAACGTGCGCCGACGCTGTGCACGTAGGCACGCTGCAGGCGCTCATCATGGCTGATGCCAGCTTGCTGCTCCAACAGCGGCTGCTCGGTGACGCTCTCGGTCGCGGAATCCTCCACCACCAGCGATTCTTGAGCAGTTGGATAACTCGTAAAGGACGAGGTCGCCGCAGGCGAATGACTCGCAAGGGTCAGGAGAAAGGTAACGACGACAGGCATGACGAGATTTTTCCGAGCCCCAAGAGGCCTCGATTCTGTATTTTACCGCCTGAACCGAAGTTCATCTGTAAATGCTCAGAACCCTCTCCCGGACACATCGACTCCCCTATTTTGGCCTTTGGGGGCCCTTGGTTGCACTATTTGGCCTAGTTCCTGCCAGCTGCAGCCGCCCTGAGCCCCTGCAGGTAGGCACAGTGGCCATCCCTTATGAAGCAGTCCATAACGCTTATGAGCAAATGAAGGTCAGCTTCCAGGTCGAGGGCAAGGACACCATCCGCCGCCACCTATTGATGGAGGGCCTCGGTCCAGGCGCAATCCTGCATCATCGGCTCGCCGCTCAGAGCAAGGCAGCCAAGGATAAGGCCGACGTCGTCGCCAAACGCCTACAGGAGGGCTCTGCCTTCGATAAGGAGCTGCAGCTATGGGGAGAGGAACAGGGCATCGAGCCCGAGCCCGACATCAACGTGCAGCCGACACCAAGTGCCCTCGGCGCTGCGGTGGCTGCAGCGGTGGCGCCGATGGAAGTCGGTGATTGGGCTGGTCCGCTGAAGACCCGAGTAGGTTGGGAGCTGATTTCCCTGGCCGAACGCGTCGATGGCCCACGTAACCGTGCCCAAGTTTCGGTCTATCGCATGCAGTTCTTGGTTGGCTCCCGCGCCGATCGTCAGCAAGCACTTGCAGACTGGTCTACACTGCCATTGTCTGGGAACCAGGAGCTCATCGACTGCTTGTCGCTTGATTTCCGCGCCAACCGCGTGGCTGAGTCCGAATCCAAATGATTGTCTGCCTCCCCTTGTTGATGCTGTGGGTCGCCACACATGCTGGTGTCACCGTCCCTGAAGCCCACGGCCTTTCTCATGGCTCCATGGGTGTGATGGTGGTCGTGCCAGGCGCTGACGGCACCCAGGATCCCGAAGCGGAGAAGCCCAAGCCCGAGAAGAAGAGGTTCGCGCGCCTGACTAGCCCAAACAAGAAGATCGTGCAATCCGGTCTTCGCGCCATCGAGAAGGGTGAAGAGGAAGAAGACATCGAAGAAGGCGTAGCCAAGATTATCGCCATCGGCGAATCCGCCATCCCCATGTGCCTCGATGCCAGCACGCGCCTCGAAAAGGTAGAACGTACCGACCCACTGTGGCATGTGCTGGATGCCATCTTGCTTGGCGAGGACCTTGCCTTGGCTTGGAAAAGCCTGAAGAAGAAGGCTCCCTCCAGCGTGAAGGTCTACCTGACCCGCCGTTATGCCGACAGCACTCGCAAGGACGCGGCAAAATTCCTTGAGCCCTTGCTGGAATCGGAAGACAGTGCGATGGCATATCAAGCCGCACGTGGCTTGGTGCTGCGCGGCAACACCAAGGCCTTGGCCAAGATCGAAGTCGAGGTGCGCAGCCGCTGGCTGAAGGAATCGGCCACCTTCCGCGCCGACTTCGCGGGAGTCGACCGAACGCGGTTAAGCGAGGTGGTCACCCCTTATCTGAATCGTGCCCGCTTGAAAGAGAAGCTCGCCGCATTGCGCATGTTTGAAATGTTCGGCATCGAGGAACACGCTCCAATGCTGGCGCCTTTCCTGTCCGAAAGTGATACCTCGCTGCGCCTTGCCGCGATCAACGCCTGCCGCGTGGTCGTCGCCGGCGAGAAACCACTGGATCGCCCGTCGATGACCGAAATCATCGAACGCGCGGAAGCCTGGAAGAGCAAACTCTAATGTCTAAGTACTTCACCCTGCTCGTCTGCCTACTCCTTTGTGTCCCCGCGGCGGCGCAGAACAAGAAAAAGAATAAGAAGGACCTGTGCACCGTATGTGGCGAGGATCCCGAGCTGATGGAAGCTGCCGGCATCGTCAACCATGGTCCCTTCATGTTCTTCAAGTCGGATTCTGCTGAAGTCCAGAATCACCTTGCAGCCCACGATATGCTCTGGCTGGAGACCACCCACTTCCGCATCGGTTCCGACCTGAAGCCCTGGAAGATTCCGGTCGCCGACAAGAAGGCTTATCGCGCGGAACTTACCGAGTTCGCCAAGACCTTCCCGTCGATTAATCCGAAAAAGACCAAGACCTTAGACCGTTGGCTGCGCCTGCACCTGATGGCCTGGCGCATGGAGAATGCCTATGGGCATCTTGGCGAAATCTTCGGTTATGGCGATGAGGAGTTCGCTGCCACTCCCGAGGAGCAGGTCTTCATCGATGCTTCCGACGGTAGTTGGAAGGAGGACCTCGCTGCCGACTATCTGGAACGACCGGCACGCGCCGAAGGCATGCCGAACTGGGTCGGCTTGGGGCGTTACCTCGGCATGCCGATGAAGTTCGAGATCATGATGATGCATTACGAGGCCGACTTCCTCGAGACCAAGAAACGCTACATCGGCCATCTCGACCCCCATCCGCAGCGTTGGCACAACACCTGGCGCCCGCCCAATACTGAGCCGGTGTCACGCTCGATGTGGTTCGGTTTCTCGACGGAATCCGAGAAGATGAGACATGATCAGCATGTGCATAACGCGCTGCTGCATAACGTCAGCATCAACATCCTCGATGGCTTCATGCTGTTCCTGGTCGAGGCACCGGTGTGGATACGTTCGGGCTTGGGTCATTACATGACCCGCCGCAACTCGATCGACTACAACTTCTACGACCTTGATGAGGGCGCCACCGAGATGGATCAGGATGCCGCCAAGTGGAAGCCGTTGGTGCGCAAGTATGTCACCAAGAACGACGCTCCCAGCTTCAGCGAGTTAAGTCGTATTCGCTCCTTTGGCGACCTCAGTTTCGAAGCCCACCTCTGTTCGTGGTCGAAGCTGATGTTCCTAATGGAAACCGACAGCAAGGCCTTCGGCAACTGGATCGTGCAGCTCAAGACCGATCCCAACCAGACCAACAACCTCGATGCACAACGTAAAGCCTTCAAGGACAACTTCCGCTGGACCTTCGTGCAGGCTGACGCGAAATGGGCGGAGTGGGTCCTCGAGACCTACCCGATGAAATAAGAGTGGGGCTTCCTCGCGAGTTCGTCGTCTTCGACACCGAGACCACCGGCATGCCACCCGGTGCTCGCCTAGTCGAAATTGGTGGACTGAAGGTGCGCGGCAATCACGTCGTCGAACGCTTCGACCGACTAGTCCAACCGCAATGCCCAATCCCGCCGAACGTAATTCGGATCCACGGCATCGACGATGAGGCTGTCGCCGATGCTGCTTTGGCTTCGGAAGTGGTGCCGGAGTTCCTCGAATGGGTGGGCAAGGCGCCCCTAGTGGGCCATAACGTGCAGTTCGACGCCACCATGCTAGCCACTGAAAGCGCTCGTTGTGGTTTCGAGTTGAGCGACAACCCCACCTACTGCACATTGAGGGCATCAAGACGTCTGCTCAAGCGCAAATCACACGCCCTGCAGTCGTTGGTGCAGGAACTCGGATTACCGACGGCCGATCACCACCGCGCCTCCGCGGACGCTGAACACACGCTCAACTTGATGCGCAAGATGGAGATGATGTTCGGTCCAGAGTTCAACACTTCATCCATGGGCGACGGGCGCTCCTTATCCGCCTTCCTGCCGGAGCCAATTCGCTTACCCGCACAACGTGAGTTCCTGCGCGAGGCATCGGATAATGGCGAAGCCATCCAGATGACCTACCGCTTGCGCCATGGTGGAATCTTCAAGACCGTGGTCAGCCCAAGATTTTTCTATCGCTCGGGCCGCTTCCTCTGGATGGAGGCGCTGTGCCACGATCGCAACTTTTATAAAAGCTACAGGATCGACCGTATTCTCGAAGGCAAGTCCATCTGCTGAAACCCGAACTACGGCCTATAGGTCGGTAATGTGGCACTTGATTAACGGTATTCCCTATACTAAACACATAGTCAACTGACTCCCAATCGGCCTTTGGGCGTTGCCCCCAAACTTTTATGCGGGTTTATTTTCTGGCCTTCATTTTCCCCACGATTACCTCCTCCTCAAATGACTGAAACCGAAACCTACCTCGGCGGAGATGCCGAGATCGGCACTCCTGATTCCCCAGCCCCATCGATCGCGACTCTTGGCGGTGAAGGGAACATCATCCTTGACGCCAATGAGGACATCGCCGCCATCGAGCGCGACGATCTCGAGGATCGATACCTTGACCTCAAGGATGAACTTTGGCGCTTGCGTCGTGAATTGAACCTGGATCCTGGCACTGGCAAGATCCCCAACAACGGTGGCTTCGCCTCGCCCGGTGGATTCCTGAAGCGTCAGCGTGTCGCGGTCTTCGTCGACGTACAGAACATGTACCACTCGGCTAAGAAGACCTACGGCCGCAACCTTTCCTACTCGCGCATGCTACGTGCCTGCGTACGTAACCGTCGCCTAGTCCGCTCAACCGCCTACGTGATTGAACGCGAAGGCCTCGACCAGGTCAGCTTCCTGGATCACCTGCGTTACTGCGGCTTCGAAGTCAAGCGCCGTGAAGTCATCGAACGCATGGATGGCTCGCGCAAGGCGGAGTGGGAAATTGGCATCTCGATGGACATGCTGCGCATCGCCGATAAGGTCGACGTGATTATCGTCGTTTCCGGCAATGGCGTCTTCGCCGACGTCGCCCCATTGATTCAAGCCAAAGGCGTCAAGTTCGAATGCTGTGCCTTCCGCGAAAGCATGAGTGACCTGCTCGTCCGTTCGGTGGATCAGTACCACTTGCTGTCTGAGGATCACTTGTACCAGAGCGACTAAGCCCCTGCCCGCTTAGTCCCGCACATAGCCACCCCCACCCGGGGTGGCTATTTTTATTTTGCCACCGGCGGGCACGCCCACAGCAATACCAGGAGCAAGCCGCTTTTGCTTGCCGTCGAGGATTAGCTGATCCACACCACGTCGTCCAGGCTCGGCAGCACCGGCAGCGGCGGGCCTGGAAGACCTGCGAGTTCCAGCCACGGTCAATCGCACTGGCCGCAGGAATTGAATCTCCTTGATTAGGCCGTCGCCACCGCGAAACTGCCCCTTGCCGCCACTGCCGCGGCGCACTGCAAGGCGGGTGACCCGCACCGGCAACTCATCCTCGAGCACTTCCACCGGTGTGTTGCGCGTATTCGTCATGTGGGTCTGGACCACCGACGCGCCCGGCCCGTTGGCACCAGCACCGGATCCACCTGCCAGGGTCTCGTAGAAGACGAAGGGAGTGCCGTCGGCGCGCGTGCCACCGAAGAGTAAGTTGTTCATTGTGCCCTGGCTGGCTGCCGGAAACTTGCCGGGCATCAAGGCACGCATGGCAGCTAGCAGGACGTCGACCACCCGTTGCGAAGTCTCGACGTTGCCAAGCGCGACACCTGCCGGGAAGGAAGCGCCGACAACGCTGCCTTCGGGCAAGCGCAGGTCAACTGCTTCTAAGGTCCCGCTAGTCTCGGGAAGATGGCCACCACCGATCGACTGCAGCAGATAGAACACTGCGGATGTGGTCACTGCGCGATGGGTATTCCATGAACCAGGAACCTGCGGCGACGATCCGGCGAAGTCCAACACCAGGCGTCTCTCCTTGACCTGCAAACGCAACTTAATCTTGGCCGTGCCAACACCATCCAGATGATCCTCGACAACGACTGCCTTACGCGGCCAATCCTTCAGCATGTTGCGCGTGAAGGCGACGCCATGATCGAACAATGCCGACATCGCACGGGTCACCGCTCCTACTCCGTATCGCCCCAATAGATGGCGGAAACGTTGCTCGCCACGATGCAAGGCGGCAAGTTGTGCCTGTAAGTCACCGAAGGCGGCTTCAGGGTCGCGCACGTTGGCAGCAAACATCTGCCACACCGCTTCGACCGGCTCGCCAGCGGCACGTAGCAACAACGGCGGAATCAACAGGCCTTCACCGAATAAATCGGAAGCGCCGCTCATGGAACCGGGCTCGGCACCACCGATGTCGGCATGATGAGCTCGGTTTAACAGGAATCCGATGCGCTTGCCTTTCTCGAACAGTGGCGCCACCACAGTGACGTCGTTCAGATGGGTGCCACCGCGGAAAGGATCGTTGAGGATGACCACATCGCCAGGGCCGGGGTCGAGTTCCTTTAACAATGCGGGTACCGTGCTGTGAGCACTGCCTAGATGCACCGGAATAAAGGCGGCATGGGCAACGAGGCGGCCAGCGGCGTCCAACAAGGCGCAGGAGAAATCGAGGCGCTCCTTGATATTCGGTGAGACCGCGCTGTGCTGCAGGGCAGCCCCCATCTCATCGGTGACGCTGGCGAACAGGTGACGAAAGACATGCAATGCGGGATCCCGGGGTGAACTCATGCTTTGCGCTCCAAGACCAAGCAGTTCCAGCGGTCAACGCGCGCGTTCCAACCAGGAGGCACCAAGGTGGTGGCGGAATACTCGGCCACCACCGCCGGCCCCTGCAAGAAGGCACCCGGCTTCATGGATTCCCGTTGGAACCAATCGCTCTCCAAGTTACGATCCGCGTCGCCAAACCAAGTACGATGGCGTGCGAAGGGTCGTGCAGCATGGCGACGTACCCGCTTCGGCTTCCACTGCGACACAGCTGGACCATCAACGGTAAGGTTGACCGCCACCAATTCAACCGCGGCTTGCTCGCGTCGATAGCCGAAGCGTCGCTCATGTTCTTCATGAAAACGCTGCAACAAGGCAGGACCTTCCGGTAGGACCAAAACACCGGCTTGTCCGGCACCGCGCAACTCCACCTTGCGTTGCAGGCGGATTGAGCGCCGCGACAACCCTTCGGCTTGCAGGGCGGCGATGCCCTGCTCCTCTAGCGGTTTGAAGTAAGCAGCACGAGCCTTGGCGGTGGGCAAGTCCTGCAACACCGATTGGGTGTAGCTGCGCCTAGCAGGGGCTTCGAGCAAGCCCACCGCCGAAAAGGCGCCGGCCATCGGCGGCACCACGACGGCTTGCATCTCGAGATTTTTTGCCAGCCAAGCGGCATGTAGGCCACCGGCGCCACCGAAGGAGTAGAGCACCGCTTGGCGCGGGTCGCGGCCCTCGGCCAAGGAGACACGGCGCAAGGCGCGTTCCATGTCGGCAGTGGCGATACCCAAGACTTGCTTGGCTGCAGCGATTGCCGAGATGCCAAGCGGGGCGGCCAAGGCCTTCAACGCGGCCGTTGCTGCCTTCGGCTTCAGCTGGAAATCGCCGCCAAGAAAGGCCGAAGCCTGCAGCCGTCCACAAGCGAGATGGGCATCGGTGACGGTGGCTGCCGAACCGCCGCGGTCATAACACGCTGGACCAGGCACGGCGCCGGCGGATTCAGGACCGACGGCGATCGCACCACCGGCATCCAGCTGTGCGATGCTGCCACCACCGGTGCCGACGGTATGGATTGGCAGGCCACGTGCCAGCAACCCAAGGCGTCCGACCTGCAGCGGTCGACTCTCCGGCATGCCGGTCGATAGCCAGGCGACGTCGGTGGATGTGCCACCCATATCCAGGGTCATCAACAGTCGATCGCCACGCGCCTTGGCCAAGGACAACGCTGCGCCTAAGCCACCAGCCGGACCAGACAAGGCCAGCTGTACTGGATGTTCCACGGCCGCAGCCATTTCAGCGGTGCCACCATCGGAACGCATGATGCGCAGCTGCGAACCTGGGTGCAGGTCTCGCAGACGTTGGCCTAGGGACATCAAGGCCTGGCGCACCACCGGCGCCAAGGCGGCGTCAGCCCAAGTGGTGGTGGCGCGTTCATACTCGCGCACTTCCGGTGCGACCTCATGGGACAACATGATTGGCATGCCCAGCTTGGCTAGGGCGCGGCCAAGTTGCTGCTCATGCTTCGGGTTGCGGAAGGCGAACAGCAAGGCCACAGCGACGGCCTGCGGCTTAAGCTTCTGTACTGCAGTCACCACGCGCTGTATTTCCTTGCCGGTGAGCTTGGTCACCAACTGACCGTCGGCTGCGAAGCGTTCGGCCACCTCCACAACCCTTGCAGGGGATTGCTGCGGGCGAGTCGCGCGGGCTTCCAGGGAATAGACCTCATCCCGGTCCTGACGACCGACGGCAAGCAGGTCGGCGAATCCCGCGGTGGTCACGAAAACCACCTTGCCCAAATCACCGGTCAACAATGCATTCGTCGCGTGGGTGGTGCCGTGCACCAACTCCACCGCCTGCCTCAATGGCACCAACTCCTCGACGGCACCCAGGACTGCGATTGAAGCATCCTCCCGCGTAGTCGCTAGCTTCACCAGACGCAGTTCGCCACTCTGCTCAAGGGTAATCGCATCGGTAAAGGTCCCGCCGGTGTCGATGCCTAGCCGTTGCATGGATGGCTTCGCCTAATTGTTGCCAAAGGCAATGGCACAGTTCTCGAGACGCGCGCCTTTGGCATCGGCGACAGCAAAACGACCGGTTCCACGCATGCTGGCGGAGCCATACAAGCCATCCTTTCGCACCGCGTAGAAGGTCAGGCCGAAGTTCGGCTGGCCATCCTTCCACAAGGCAGGTTGCCAACGTGCGCCGCGCTCGGCATTTTCAGCGACCCTACGCAAGGCATAGAGGCAAGCCTCCTCGGGAGTATCGCCCGCGCGCATTCGCTCGACCACCAACCACGAACCACCCGACAAGATGGCGGCCTCGCCACGACCGGTGGCGCCGGCGCTGCCGACCTCGTTGTCGCAATAAAGGCCACATCCAATTAGCGGCGAATCACCGATGCGGCCTGGAATCTTGAATGCCAAACCACTGGTGGTGGTACAACAGCCGACGTCGGCGTTAGGTGCCAACACCGAACAATGGATGGTGCCCCATGGGCGAGGTTCGTCGGCTAAGGCGGAATCGGCAGGTTCTGTGTCCAACAATGGCCACAAGCGATCGTCGCCACTGCGCTTCGCGCGCCACTTCAACCAAATCTGGCGGGCGCGTTCGGTGAGCAGGTCTTCGGCCTGGAAGCCATAGTCGAGCGCGAACTGGCGCGCACCGGGGCCGACGAGGTTGATGTGGTCGGTACGATCCATGACCAGCTCCGCGACTTGCGCTGGGTGCTTGATGTCCTCGATCGAAGCCACGCTGCCTGCGTTGTGCGTAGGACCATCCATGCAGGCGCTATCTAACTGGACCTTGCCGAGTTCATTGGGCAGGCCGCCATAGCCGACCGACATGTCGTTCGGATCGGCCTCGACCGACGCCACACCACGGACAGCCGCCGATACCGGGCGCATGCCCTTCTTGAGGACCAATCCACGCGCGACCGCAACCGATTCAATGCCGTTGGCTGACGAGATCGCGATGCAAGGATTCGCGGCATTGGCCTGCAGCGGTGTTTGCGAGGCCGCAACCGCAGCTTGGCTGACTTGTGGCAGAGTGCTAGCAGCTACGCCAGCACCAGCGACACGAAGGAAACGGCGGCGGGAAATCCGGGACATAGCGCAAGCCTAACGGCGCGCGATTCCAGGCGCGAGGCGCAGAGCCCTGCCGTCGTCTCCCTAGTTCTTCTGGCCGATCGGAGTGCGCTGGCGGAACTCCAGCTTGGTAATCTCCCAGATGTCCTCACGATCCACGCCGGGCTCGATACCACGGCTACGTCCGGAACCACCGATTGGGCGCAGGTTCAGGGCGGTGGTGCGGATGCGTGGATATTTCTGCTCGGAACTGAAGAGGAACATCCGCAAGCTCGGGCGACTGAAGCCATCGGCAGCCTTCAGGAACTCGATTTCGAAGCGTTTGTCGACGTAAGTCTTCTTGGCGGCTAGCGGATTGACGCTGACGTTGACGTCGCCCATCAAGGCCTTGTGCGCCTGACGCTGGAAATGCTTACGGAAGGAGGTCTCGTCCGAACCCTTCGGTGCCTCTTCACGACGCAACTCCAAATCATCGCAAGTTTCGACGATGCTCTTGTACTTAGAGATATGCATCGCCAAGTTGTCTTCCCAAGCGGCCAAGTTCGATGCCGACCACATGCGCAAACCAATTGCGGCAACGGCGAGGGCCATCAGCAAGTAAAGGGTGGTGCGATTGCTCATTTGCCTGCCTCCGGAGTGTTGGGAGGACTATTGGTCAGGATTTTGACCTTCACAATGCCGGTCTTTGCGCCTTCCTCACCAATCGATTCGGTATTCGGGATCAGGGCTTCCCCTACCGTCCAATCCTGGCGGTTCAGGGCTGCCGGAATCTGGTCGAAGCGACTGATGAAGTCGCCACTGCCATCGGGGAAGATGGTGATGCCGAACTTGGCATCGACATGCGCAAGTTGACGGGTGCTTGCCTCCACCGAGGAGAACTCGAAGTTCTCGATGATCCAGCGACCGTTGTAGCTTGCCATCTCATCCTCGAGGAAGGTCATCAACAGACGCCAAGCCTCCAGGCAGGAGGATGGCATCTGTAACGCCGAGGCGCCCATCAGTTCATCGAGCTGGTTCTTGCCCTTGCGGACGTTGCTCGATAGGCGCAGAATTCGCTCCTCATCGGCAATTCCCATTCCGGCGAAATCGCTCTTGACGATCCATTCGATGGGGTACTCCTCATCCTCGCGCACCTTCTTGTTGATCTCTTCGACCTTCTGGTGCGCTTGGACATATAAAGTGTTGGAATCGAATTGGCGTTGCTGGATGACCTTGAAGTTCATCACGAACTCGATCGCGAAGTAGACGATCAATCCGACCAACGCCAAGGTCAAAGGCCCCTCGACGCGCTCCAGGCCACGCGCATAGCGGAACTCCTCCTGACGGAAGTTCATCGGCGAGATGTCCACGCCAAGGCCACGCAGCGCAGCACCGAAGGCGATTGGTTCTGGCGCGCGGTCGTTGTAGTCAGATTGGCCAAGGTCCAGTGGCGCAATGTCCTTGCCGAGACGCGCTTCCAGAAAAGCTTCCAAGCCTGGAATCAAGGCACCCAACATGTAGAGGCTGCCACCACTGGGGATTCCCATGGCGGTCAGGCCACGTCGGACCTCGGCAGCGAAGCGTGCCATGAAGCCCTGTTTGGTTGCATCGTCGGCCAGTTCCAAGGCGGTCTCGAAGCTAATGCCATAAGGCAACGAGCTGTCGCCACCGATGCTCACTTCGTGATCGTCGTCGTCTTCTTCGCCGTCTTCCGATGGGGACTCGGCATTGGCCTCAACACCTTCTTCCAGGGCAGCGGCTTCCGCATTTGCCGAATCGTTGTCGCTGTCCTCTTCAACATCTTCGGAACCCGACTCCGGCAGGGCCATCTCGGCATCATCAATGTTGAGACCACGGGCCAACTCCAGCCAACCCAATGGCAAGGCGCGCACCCCGTAGAGAGAACCATCGCCGTTGAGCACCATCATTAGGCTGGACTCGGCACCGATGTGCAGATAGGCCTCGCGGTTCTCGGGGAGTGCCGGATTATCATGAGGCAACTCGTTCAAGGCCGCCAGCAGGCTGCCATGGGATAGGGTCACTACCGGTGGATCGCAATCGGCATGATCCAGGACCTCGAGCGAAGAAGCAATGCGCTCCTTCTCCAAGACGCTGACCAACAATGTCGGTGTGGCGCGGCCGTCGTTCAACTCGATGAAGTCGGCGATGACCTCATCGATGTCGAGGTGATATAGCTCCGACTCGACCTCAAACTTCAACACCTGCATGACCTTCTCGCGATCGTTGAAGGGCATGCTCAGCTCGCGCATGACCACACCCGAAGAGGGCAGGGTGACGACGACTTGATCAACTTTGCCGGCTTTGCAGGTATCGGCGATCAGCTTGCCAAGACGCTTGGTGCTGCGGAGATCGTCAGCACGGAAAACCGTGCTGCCGGATTTGGCCACGGAATACTTCTTGGCACTGCCCTCGAGCAGTGCGAAGTCGAATCCATGGGATTGAAGGTGAATGCCTAGGCTGCGTGCCATGTCAAAATCTGACCATCAGGTTAACGAGAGGAAGCACTCGCTACCACAACAGAGGGACGGTGTAGCGCTTCCGACTTGTGTCGCTGGTCCGCATCGAGGATGCGAATTGCGAGCAAACTCTCAAAACGCTTGTCTAGCTCCACCCAATCCGAGTCGACCTCGGCTAAGTGTTGCTGCAGGAGTTTCCCACGTTCGCGTTCGTAGTGGAAGAGCAAGACGCGTAAATCGCGACTTTGCTCGGAATTCAAGCCAAGGGATTCGATGATCCCAGCCTCATAGGCACGTAAATCAGGGGCCAGTTCCTCCAAGGGCCCGCCATCGGTGCGGTGATCCACCGTCTGGCCTACCAAAAAGCCAGCCGCGAAGGTCAATAAGGCCGGCAGCAGAATCAATCTCCAGGGCGAACGAGCCATCAATCCTGCGATGCCGGAGCGGCCAGGAACTCACGGATGGCTTCGTCGATGGCGCTAGGCTCACTGGCGTAGGTGTCGGTGGGAACCGACAAAAGCAGGCGGTCGGCCACCCACATGCCCAAGCCCAGCGTCAGCAGCAGGACCGCGGCGCGATTCCACAGACGCAAGGCACGCGCCACGCGGAAGACCTCATCCGCCAAGCCATCTTCAAAACGGCTTTGCATGGCGAGCAGCTGCTCCGCGGAGGGCGCTTCCGGTTGCAAGAGCGCCAAGTCGTCGCGGAGGGAACGCCATTCCTGGATCTTGGCACGGGCCTCTGGACTCTCCATCAGATGGGCCCGCACTTCGGCGGCATCCATTTCGGAAGCCTCGCCATCGAACCAGGCGGACAGGCGCAAATCCCAAGCTCGATCTTCTTTTCCTTGCTTCATTAGTTCACCCCCATGCGCTTCAACTCTGCCCCAAGACGTTCGCGCGCGCGGAATATCCTCGATTCCACGGTCCCCTGCTTCACCTTCAGCACACGCGCGACGTCGCGATAGGACATGCCTTCGAGTTCGCGCAAGATGAGCACTTCGCGGAAATTCGGCGGCAGCCTGTCGAGCGCATCACGCACCATTTGGCGGCGCTCGGAGATCGAAGCTTCTTCGACTGGGGTGGCGGTATCGCCGGAGAAGGTCGGGTCGGCTGGTTGATCCGACACCAGACTCATGCTGGTGGCCCGGGTCTGACGCACCACCTTGCGGCGATGGTCACGTAACGTATTCAACGCAACTTGGTAGAGCCAAGTAGACAACGCCGCCTCACCACGAAAAGTGCTGATGCGACGCTGCACCTTGAGAAAGACCTCCTGGACCCCATCCTCCGCTTCCTTTGGCGCCAAACCACAGCGCAAAGCAAGCCCGTAGATCTTCGAACCGTAAACCTGGAACAGCTCTTCCAACTGTTCTGGTGCGACCTTAGCGGCCGGCGGTTTTTGATCATTTGGCAAAGGCATACCCACGATGGACTTATGACGTCTATCGTCGCACAAAGCTTCCCGCTGGAATAGGAAGACTTAGCAGTCTGACCTATTCTGTGGGAAACAAGTGACCAAGCTTGTCTCGCTTGGTGCGCAGGTAGCCCTCATTGTGCTCCTGCACATCCATGCGCAATGGCATCTGCTCGAAGATTTCCAGCCCGTAGCCACGTAGACCAGCCAGTTTCTTCGGATTGTTGGTCAGGAGGCGCATTTTTCGCACGCCTAGGTCGTTGAGGATTTGGGCCCCCATGCCGTAATCGCGCATGTCGGCCGGATAGCCAAGACGCTCGTTGGCCTCAACGGTGTCCAAGCCCTGTTCCTGCAGCTGATAAGCCTTGAGCTTGTTCTCGAGCCCGATGCCACGACCTTCCTGGCGTACATAAAGCAGTACCCCTTTCCCAGCTTCCTTGATGGCACGCATGGCCGCATGCAGCTGAGGGCCACAATCGCAGCGCAGGCTGCCCAGCAGATCGCCGGTCAGGCACTCGGAATGCACGCGTACAGTGACCTCATCCTCGAGTTTCGGGAAACTGTTAGGACTGCCGTCGGCGCCGTCCTGCGGAGCTTCATCCCAGTTGTAAGTCAGCGCGAAATGCTCCTTGTCATCGGTCAGCGACTTGTAGAGGTGCATCTGGAAGCCGCCGAAGCTGGTCGGCAGGCTGACTCCGGTGACGCGGCGCTCGACCAGCTGCTCACGCCGACGTCGGTATTCAATCATGTCCTCGATGGTCAGGATTAGGAGGTCGTGCTTCTTAGCGAAGACCTCCAACTCCGGCATGCGCGCCATGCTGCCATCTTCGTTCATGATTTCGCAGATTACGCCGGCGGGCTTCATGCCTGCCATCCGTGCCAGGTCCACCGAGCCTTCCGTCTGGCCTGGCCGCATCAGGACTCCGCCTTTGCGCGCGCGCAGCGGGAAGATGTGACCAGGGCGGGCCAGATCAGACGGTTTCGCGTCGTCGGCAACGGCCGCCAGGATGGTGGTGGCGCGGTCGGCCGCGGAAATACCCGTAGTGACCCCATGGCGAGCCTCGATCGATTCGAGAAAGGCCGTACCCATGCTGGACGTATTCTCCGCCACCTGCGGGCGCAGGTCCAAGTCATCGCACATTTGGCCCGCGAGCGATAGGCAGATGAGCCCACCACCCTCCTTGCGCATGAAGTTGATGGCCTCGGGGGTGATGGCTTCCGCCGCCATCACCAAGTCGCCTTCATTCTCACGGCGGGGATCATCGACGAGGATGATCATTTTCCCCGTTTTTAGGGCTTCAACGGCATTTTCTACGCTTGCGTATGGCATGGATGAGTCTCCAATTTCACCATTCTACCCGCCTTCGACAGCCACAGCACCGCCAAGACCATTAAATGGGTTTTTGGTTTATGCCGATGGATAATCGTGCGAATTCCAAAATCCCCCACCATTCTTGCATCTGCTGCTGTCGTGGCCATAGGAGCCTTGATTGGCCTCCCACAGGTCAATGATTTCGTCGCACGTTCTGCGCAGCAGCAAAGCGATCTGAGCGAGCTGCAAGGCCAAGTTGACCTTCTCAGTCAGCAGCATCAGAAGCTGCAGACAGGCATCACCTTCTACCGTAACGAACTGGAGAAGCAGTCGATGCGTCTGGACAGCCAGGATTCAGTCATCCAGAGCGGCTTCGGGCGTATGGAGGATGGTTTCCTGCGAATGGAAACCGGCCTCGGCAATCTCGATGGTTTGCGTAATACGGTCGAGGAGCAAGCCGTGACCGTAGCCAGCATCCAGCCCGACGTCGTGCGTGAAACCCTGCGCCGCGAAGTGCTGCGCCCTGTCTTCCAAGTCAGCGGTGAGGATGCCGTCGGCAGCGCCGTCTTGGTCTACCACGGCAAGGACGAAAAAGGTCCTTACTACTTGGCATTGAGCTGCTTCCACGTGTTGCGTGACATTATCGACTATTACGAGGTCGACGCGCCGAACGAGGTGCTGTTCGACAACATCTTTGATCAGCTGGGCGAGAAGCCGATCACTCTGCAAGGCCGCATGATCGCCGAGAACATACCGGCTGACCTTGCCTTGCTGCGCATCGATACCGAGATGGACCTTGGCCCCATCGCCACCATCGCTGCCTTGCCGAAGGAAGCCATGGTCGATGCCTTCACGCCGGTATACACAGTGGGCTGCCCGCTTGGAACCAACGCTCAAGCAACCCGCGGCGAGGTCACCCGGAACGATTGGGTGGTCGACGGCCAGGATTATTGGATGGTCTCCAGCCCGGCCTACTTCGGCAATTCGGGTGGTGGCGTATTCCTCGAAGAAGGTCACGAGTTGATTGGAATCTTCTCGAAGATTTATACCCATGGCAGCTTTCGACCGCAGGTCGTGACCCACATGGGGCTTGCGGTACCGCTTTCCACCATCTACGCATGGGTGAGAAGTATCGGTTATGACCGCATTTTGCCGCAAGCGGAGGCCGTTTCGCCACGTATCGAAGAGGCGAGCAGCGCTCCACAGGCCGACTGAGATTGCTTTTGGGCGTTGCCGCGAAAACCGCTAGACTAGAACGCGGTACCTTTCGGAGCCCATGTCAAAGAAACTAGCGCTAATCCTCGGCCTGGTTGCCGTTAGCAGTGTCGCCATCGCTGCCTTCGCAACCAAGGAACAACCCACCCCGCTTCCTGTCCAGTATTCCCAAGTCAGCCCCAGTGTGGCTGCCGAAGCGAGTTTGGACCGCGTGTACGAATGGAAGTCCGTTGCTGACATCGCCCCCGCGACCGATTTCGAGGAAGCCAAGCAGCTCCTGGCTGCCGGCAATTTCGAAGATGCGCGCAAAAGTGCTGAACATGTCCTGACCTTCCAGCCTTATTCCGCGGATGGCTACCAGGTCATGATGGATATCGCTCGCGCCGACGAGGATCTCGAAGCCGAGCTGCGTTGGGGCAAATGGTTAGCCTGGTCGCTGAGAGCTTCTGGAGAGAAATCCGCACTGGCCACCTTGTCCGAGCGCATGGATGCCCTCTATGAAGGGTGGAACCAGGACGAGATCACTTTGGGTGAGTGGCGCAAAGACGTCAGAAAGACGGCCAAGAAGGCCGGCAGCAAGAAACAGTTCCGCTTGGCTGGTCACTTGATGAACAAGTTGCTGGACCTCAACCCGTCGGACAAGACGCTCAACAAGGAATACGACAAGCTGGCCGACAAGGCCGGTAACGAAATCTCCGGTGGCGCATTTGTCTCCGACAAGGTGCGTCGCAAGTCGGCCAAGTGGTTGGCCAAGAACAACGCCAAGCACGCAGACTGGGAGAACCGCTGGACCAAGAAGACCAAGAACTACGACGTAGAGACCAACATGGACTACGAGTTCTTTGAAACCCTGTGCGCCGCCATGGACCAGATGAACGATTTCTATCGCTCGGTCTATGAGTACAAGAAGAAG
>JASMKM010000004.1 GCA_030749235.1 Planctomycetota bacterium
CCTCTTTTGATGTGAATGACTGCCATCGGACCGGCCTTTTCAGCCGCTGGGTTCGAGGAATCAACGAGGCTATTCTGGTCCGCACAACGGTGTGAAGAAGCCAGGAAAACGCGCAGATTCTATCGACTCCTGGGCCATTTGGCGACGATTGACTCGGCTTTCTGTAAGCCGAGTCCGCAAAGCAGCATTCTGCCGATCAGCGGTTGTCGTTCTTCTCTTCCAGCGGGATGTCCACACGGTAGCTGCCGCCGTCGGAAGCCTCGATGATTTCGGAGCTGAAGCGGCGCTGCAGAATGGTATAGGTGCCGCTGGGGAGGTCCCTAAAGCTGTAAGCGCCGCTCTCGTCGACAAAGGTCATCGCCACGGTCTGGCCTTCGGCGTCCATCAGGTGAATTTGCGGTCCGCGGCCCCATGGGTTGTTGGCAGTCTCGGCCGACGGGGTGAAATTGGCGTCGTGACCGTGGATGACCGCGCCGGGGTACATGTGGTGGCTGCCCATTTGCACCGAAGAGCCGCCTCGCACCGTGAATGGCTCGGATTTCCAGGTTGCATAACCCTCGGCGCGAGCGACGATCTGCCACTGCCCCTCAGGTACATCGCTAAAGCCGTAGTTGCCATAGCGGTCGGTGCGCGTGTTGGTGCTCTGCTCATCGCCTCTGGTCATCACAAAGGATCCGTTGACGGCGAAGCTGACCATGCCACGGTTGCGTCCACGATTACCCTCCTCTTCGGGCTTCACCTCGACTAGGGCCACGGTGGCAGTGGAGATTGCGCCGCTGTTGCCGGTCAACTTGCCCTCGATGGTGGTGTTTTCCAGCTGGATTTCCACGCGTTGCGGGCCGACGTGTAGGTTCACGCGAACACGCGTCGCCGGTGACGCTTTACCAGCCTTGACGACGATTTCGTATTCGCCGGCAGTGACCGGCCGCAGCTCCACTTCGCCACGTCCGTCGGTGGGGGAGCCAGCGCCTTCCCAATCGCCGAAGTAAGAGATGTGCCTGTTATCACCTTTATCACCTTTAATCTCGGACAGGCTGACCTTAACGTCTTCAGTATTCACGCCTTGGCGGGTGACATGTACGGTAACTAAGGCCAGATCACGCACCTGCATCTCGAGGTCGGTGGTCTCACCGGCTTCGACCTTGACGGTGCTGCGGTCTACCGGCGCCTTCGGATCCTCATCGCGATTCCACCACCATCCTTCGGTAGCGTTGGCCTTGTAGGAGATCTGGTATTCACCGGCCTTCAGGTCATTCCAGATTGCGCGACCGGCGTCGTCGGTAGTCAAGGTTTTCATGTCATTGGCCGAATCCGGGGTGCGCAAGGCCACCTGAATGCCAATCACCGGCTGGCCACTGTCATCTTTGACGAGCACGCGCAGGTTGCCGCCGGTACCCAACTCCACGTCGTGTTCCTGGGTGACTCCGGTGACCTCGATGGGGTCGCTGGCGGTGGCGTATCCCTGCGCGGTCACGCTGAGTTGGTATTTGGAGGGTTCCACCGATCCGAACTTGGCCACGCCATCGAGATTGGTTTTGGTGCTGTACACCGAGCCGTAGATCATCGGACCGGGGCTCGAGAAGCTGATGTCGGTGCTGATGTCGGGGATGAAGTTGTCGCTCATGTATCCGAGTTCGCGCACGCCGCCTTGGTGCCCACTGTGATCAGCAGACAGGCCGACTTTGGCACCGGAAACCGGGTTGCCACTGGCATTCACCACGGTGATGGTGAGCAGGTTGTCGAGGGGTAGTTCAAGCAGCAAGTCGCCGCGGTCGGCGCGAATCTCGATGGTCTGTTTCTCGATCTTGCCTAGCGAGGAGCTGGCAGTCAGCGTATAGGAACCGGGAGCGACAGGCTCGAATTGGAACTTCCCGTCCTTGTCGCTTACGGAATGGCCGGCCCAGTCCATCTCGCCATCGTCGCGATAACGCTGTAGGTTGACCGAGGCGAAATGGACCTTCTCGTTGCCGGCGACAATCGTGCCTGACAGCACGAAATGTCGTGGCAATCGAATGATGGCGTTGCCGTCGGTTTCGACCTCGTCGGCGTAGCCGCTGCCATAACCATCTGCCTTGGCACCGAGCCGAGTGCTTTCCTCTTCGCTGAGCCCGTAGACCACGAAGTCGCCGTTGTCATCGCTGATTGCGGCAGGATCCCTGTCGGTGGGCAGCGGCGGATCCCAATCTCCCCACCAAAAGTTTTGCGGATCGGTCTGGATGGTGTACACCCCGGCACCTGCGATTGGTGCGCCATTCTCGTCGAGCACGCGGCCTTTGGTCTTCGCGCCACGTTCCAGGGTAATCTCCAGGGGAAACTCACCTTGACGCTGTTGGATATGTTCGGCCTGCAGCACAGTGGACACATAACCTTGGGCCCCCACAAGGAACCTGAAGCGGCCGCTGCGGATGCCGTCAAAGGCGAACTGGCCTTCCTCATCAGTGACGGTGGCATTGTTGAACCCATTGCCCCACATCGAACCATTGGTTTCGCTGATCGAAACGTCGGCCTTGGCAATTACCTCTCCATCTTCATTGCGCACGATTCCGGCCACGCGGTTTGCTGGCGTCAGGGCAATCTCGCCGAGATCCACTTCCTCTTCACCCTGCAAGGGTTGCACGGTGCGGGTTTGGCTGCGCCAGAAGGCGCCACCGACTTGAATGCTGAAGGTTTTGCCAGTGGGCACACGAGCAATCAGTTTGCCTTGGCCATCTACGGGCAGAATCTTGGACTTATTCCAGGCCTCCATGTCGAGGCCATCGCGATTGTTGGGCCCGTGCAGGTTGAAGGTGGCAGTGGCGTCGTGGATAGCAGCGCCGGTGCCATCAACCAGCTTCATCTTCACACGCGCGGCCGGACCTTCGAAAGCCAACACTGGCGTCTCACCAGGATTCACCGAGGCATCGGTGCGGCGGTTTTCAAGGTCGCGGCGGTCAACCGCCGACGAAGTCTTGTCCAGGGAGCCTGGAGTGCTAGACTCGCTCCGGCCATCTTTGCTGACATTTTCGCCGTCAGCGGAGGCATGGGTGGAAGAAGGATCCTGCGGCTGATTGGAAACGGGGTTCAAAACGAACCAAGCAGCGCCCCCAAGGAGTGCAGCCAGAGGCAAAAAAAGTGGCCAAGATTTCATGGGTTTAAGCTGTTCTCCAGCGTAATAGAGAAACGACACCAATGACCATTACTCTAAAAGATTTGTTTGTAGTTGCGGCGCTTTCCGGCGTAGCAACTCTTTTCGTGGCACGTCCGGCGCTCTCTGGTCCAGAGGACAACGACGTGAACCTGCTGGAGTTGTCCGATGACATCGCCAATCTGGCGGAAAAGGTCTCCAAGGGAACGGTCTTCTTGACCGTCCGGCGCAACGATGGCCGCAGTACGGGCTATGGCCGTGGCACGGGCTTCGTGGTGGATGCCGTCAAGGGCATCGTCGTTACCAATGCTCATGTGGTCGAGAATGCCCAGACGGCCACCGTGCAATTCGCCGATGGTCGGGAAGTCAGCGCCAGCCTGTTGGGGGTCGACGAAAAGACCGACTTGGCAGTAATGAGCATCCCTGCCGGGTCAGCTCGCTACCAATTGGAGTGGGGAGACAGTGATGTGCTACGTCCCGGCAACCTGGTCATGGCTGTCGGCAGCCCGCTTGGCTTGGAAGGTACCACCAGTCTTGGGGTGGTCAGCGCTTTGGGCCGTAGCCTGGGACTGGTCGAGGACTCCTACGAGGATTTCATTCAGTTTGACGCCTTCATCGACCAAGGCAGCTCCGGCGGTCCTTTGGTCAACATGGAAGGTCAGGTAATCGGCATCAATACCGCCATCGGTGGTGGAAGCAGCCGCTCCGAACCGATGTGGCGCGGCATCGGCTATGCGATTCCCACTGCGATCGCCAAGCGTTACGTCGACGATCTCACGAAACTCGGAGAAGTCCGTCGCGGCTGGATCGGAATCAGTGCCAAGGAAATCGATGCTCAGCGCGCCGACTTGCTCGGCCTTGATCATGTTTATGGGGTGACCGTGGTCGACGTCGTCAAGGGTGGGCCAGCGGAGAAGGCTGGCATCAAGATCAACGACGTGATCGTCGAGATCGAAGGCCTGAAGATCACGAGCCCCAAGCAGGTCAAGGCTCGCATCGCGGCGCTGGCACCAGGATATAAGGCCAAAGTCAAGTTGCTCAGCAACCGCGCCTTTCGCACCATTCGGGTGGAACTAGGCGAACGCGAGGAAACCAACAACTAGGCAAGCTCTGCTTCCTTCCGTGTCCTCGTTATCCTGTGCCAATGAGCATGCCCATATGGCCCCGGCGTTGCGCTGCAGGTTTCCTGTTGGCATGTCTGTCCTTGGTTGCCTGCGCGGATGAGCGGTCGAAGGCCGAAATCCACGTCGCCGTCGCCAGCAACTTCACACCTGCCTTGGCTCGACTTGCCGAGCGCTTTGAAGAGCTGCATCCCATCGATGTGGTGCTCGTTTCTGGTTCGACTGGCAAGCTCTACGCGCAGATCAAGAATGGCGCACCCTACGATCTCTACCTAGCTGCCGATGAAGCTCGGCCGCTGGCTCTGGAACAGGAAGGCGACGCCCTCCCCGGCAGTCGGTTCACCTATGCCATGGGCAAGTTGGTGTTGTGGAGCCCAACCGAGGGTCTCGTGCAGCCTGACGGCGATCCGATTTTGCCGCCGGACTGCGAGCATGTCGCCATTGCCAATCCGAAGTTGGCGCCCTATGGACGCGCCGCTCAGGAGGTCTTGGAGGCACGCGGCTTGTGGCAATCCATAAGCAATCGCTTCGTACGCGGCGAAAATGTCGGCCAAGCCTTCCAGTTTGTCGATAGCGGCAACGCCGAGCTCGGCTTCGTGGCTTTCGCTCAATTGAAGCGGCCTGACAAGGAGATTGCGGGCTCTTATTGGCTGGTACCGCAACAGTGGTACACGCCGATTGCGCAGCAGGCGGTGTTGCTTACCGACAATGCCGACGCCGCGCTGTTCGTCAATTTCCTGCGCAGCGATAGCGCGCGTTCCGTGTTGGATGGATTCGGCTACGAGGTGCCTGAGCGCAAGTCCTGATGTTCAGTCAAGCTGACCTCACCGCCCTTGGAATCACCTTCCAGCTCGCCGCCGTCACCACGGTGGTGCTGCTCCTAATCGGTACGCCGCTGGCCTGGTGGTTGGCGCGCAGCCGCTGGCGCTTCAAGTTCCTGGTCGAGGCGGTGGTCGCCATGCCCTTGATGCTTCCGCCGACAGTCTTGGGCTTCTACCTGCTGGTCGCACTCGGTTCGCAAGGACCAGTCGGACGTCTGATGGAATGGCTCGGTGGTAGCTCTCCGGCCTTCACCTTCAGCGGCCTAGTCATCGGCTCGGTGGTTTACTCGATGCCTTTCGTGGTCCAACCTCTGCAGAGTGCCTTCGCTGCTGTCGGCAGCCGTCCTCTGGAGGTGGCTTCCACCTTGCGTGCATCACCCTGGGACCGATTCATGAGCGTCGCCGTGCCCTTGGCCAGACCAGGATTCTTGACCGCAATCGTGCTCGGCTTCGCCCACACCATTGGCGAGTTTGGCGTGGTGTTGATGATTGGTGGCAATATCCCTGGCGAAACCCAAGTTGTCTCGATTGCGATTTACGATCACGTCGAGAGCATGGACTACGCCAACGCCCATTGGTTATCGGCGGCGTTGATCCTCTTGTCCTTCGTGATGTTGTCCACTGTCTACGCCATAAACAAGAGATTCAGGATGGCGCAGACATGAGTATCCAAGCCAAGTTCGCCATCCACCGTGGAGACTTCACCCTCGACGTCGACCTCGAGGTTCCGGCGAAGGGAGTCACCGCCTTGTACGGACCGTCAGGCTGCGGCAAGTCGTCTTTGTTGCGTGCCATCGCCGGATTGGACCGACATGCCGACGGCTTCCTGAAGGTGGGGGACTCCACTTGGCAGAGTCCGCACCTGTTCACACCTCCTCACCAGCGTCCTTTTGCCTACGTCTTCCAGGAGGCCAGCCTGTTCCAACATTTGAACGTGCATCGCAACCTGGAGTATGGCTACAAGCGTCTTGCCAATGAGGACCGACGCATCTCCCTGCCACAAGCCACCGAGCTGCTCGGCATCGAAGGCTTGTTGCAACGTAAGCCGCACACCCTATCCGGCGGCGAACGCCAGCGCGTTGCCATTGCGCGAGCCCTTTGCGTCAGCCCCGCTTTCCTGTTGATGGATGAACCGTTGGCGGCCTTGGATCAAGCCAGCAAGCAGGAGATCCTGCCTTATCTGGAAAGCCTACATGACCACTTGGAGATCCCGATTTTCTACGTCAGTCATACCA
The DNA here is from genome assembly GCA_030749235.1 of Planctomycetota bacterium. Lineage (GTDB taxonomy): Bacteria > Planctomycetota > UBA1135 > UBA1135 > UBA1135. The sequence continues at coordinate 6,302 of JASMKM010000004.1, forward strand.
TGGAAGAAATCGCGCGATTGGCCGATTACCTAGTGTTGTTCGAGCAAGGGCGGATTATCGCCGATGGGCCGATCAACTCCATGCTGACGCGTCTGGACCAACCGCTCGCGCATGGCGACGATGCTAGCGCCATCTTTGAGGCCACAGTTTCCGGCTTCGATGAGACTTATCATCTCACCCACTTGAAGTTCGCCGGCGGCCAATTCTCGGCGCCGGGTATGGCCCTGCAGCTCGGTCAAGAAGTGCGTGTGCGGATCGCTGCGCGCGACGTCAGCCTGACCCTCGAGCGTCAAGCCAGCACCAGCATCCAGAACATCTTCCCCGCCACCATTGCCGAGATCACCGCCGAGGGCGACGCCCAAGTGACGGTGCGCATGGAGGTTGGCTCCGACGCGATGTTGGCACGCATCACGCAGAAGTCGGCAGCGGAACTCGACGTGCAAGTCGGCAAGCAGGTCTACGCCCAAGTGAAGAGTGCAGTCCTGCTCGCCTAAACTAGGCGAAAGCTTGGCACCGGCATCCTGCTTGCCGACTCAGTCAGGCGCGGAGTCGTGTTGCAATCCTCTTCAGCATGAAGGAGAGGTTCTGCTTCAGTAAGACAGACTCGATTGCCCCTTTTCTGGCCTAACACGGTTCCGAGCTTTGCGGGATCGCGCTTTCCTCATGCTGTCGACGGATACCAGCGCCGCTTGAGGGCAAAGGCGGCACGCACCATCAGAATCAGCACCGGAACTTCCACCAATGGTCCGACCACGGCCGCGAAGGCCACACCGGAATCGATGCCGAAGACTGCGATGGCGACTGCGATGGCCAGCTCGAAGTTGTTGCCTGAAGCAGTGAATGACAGAGTGGTCGCACGTTCATAGTCGGCGCCGGCACGCTTCGCCATCCAAAAGCTTGCGAAGAACATAATCACAAAGTAGATCGCCAGAGGCACCGCAATGAGCAATACGTCGAAGGGGATCTGCACGATCATCTGACCCTTCAGGCTGAACATCACCACAATGGTGAACAGTAGGGCAATCAGCGTGATGGGGGAGATGCGTGGCAGGAAGCGAAGCTCGTACCAATCATCGCCCTTGCGCGCACGCAGAATCTTTCGTGTCAGATAGCCGCCGGCGAAGGGCACGCCCAGATACAGCAAAACACTCTTGAAGATGTCGAGGATCGAGACGTCGACCACGGCGGCCTCCAGACCAAACCAAGGTGGCACGACAGCCAGGAAGATCCATGCGTAGATGCTGTAGGTGAAGACTTGGAAGATTGAGTTGAAGGCAACTAGGCCAGCGCAATATTCACGACTGCCTTCGGCGAGGTCGTTCCACACCAACACCATGGCGATGCAACGCGCCAGGCCAACGAGGATTAGGCCCGTCATGTATTCGGGTTGGCCACGCAGGAAGATCAGCGCCAATAAAAACATCAGCAGAGGACCGACCACCCAGTTCTGCAGCAGGCTCAAGCCGAGGATGCGGCGATCTCGGAAGACCTCGCCGAGTTCCTCGTAGCGCACCTTGGCCAGCGGGGGCCACATCATTAGGATCAAGCCGATGGCCAGTGGCACGTTGGTGGTGCCGACGTCGAAGCGGTGCAGGAACTCGCCGCTATCGGGGACAAAGTGACCGATTGCCACGCCGACCGCCATGGCTAGGAAAATCCACAGCGTGAGCCAGCGATCCAGGAAGGAGAGGTGACGGATCTCGGAGCTCACAGAAGTCCTCCCAAGGCGGGGGCAGTATTTTGCATTTCGGCAAAATACGAAATGCATATTTCGGGGTCAAGCACGTCTTCGGAGGTGTGGCGAGGCAATCCCGCGACGCCAACGTGTTCCAACTGACGAGGATCATCACGCCGCTGGGCGGGCAAAGACTCGTCTGAATCCCTAGAATGACGGACACCCTATGGGGGAACCATGTACGTCGTCATTTTCAAAGCCAAGATTCGCCAACTCGACGAGGAGTATTTTGATATGGCCAGTCGTATGCAGGACCTAGCGTTAAAGAAGTATGGCTGCACCGAGTTTCTCTCGGTTTCTGAGGACGGCACCGAGGTCGCGATTTCCTATTGGCCCAGCCTGGCGCAAATCGAGGTATGGAGACAGGATGTCGAGCATCTGGTCGCCCAGAATCTAGGGCGTAGTAAGTGGTATGAGTCCTTCGAGGTTCAGATTCTCGAGATCATTCGCAAGACCGGTGCGATTTGATGCTGCGCAACTAGCCACTCCAGACCTCGCAATGGCAAGAAAGATTTCCGGCCGACGCCAAGTCCTCGTTGACCTCGGCACCCTAATGGCGCTTGTCGGCGTGATCCTCCGCGGCATAGGTGCTCGGGGGCTGGCCGGCGGCGTGGTCAAAGATGCTCTGAGGGCACCGCGGTGAAGGGGCGTCAGCGCAAACGGTTCTTGATCAGCGGCGCCAGCGGCTTAGTCGGCCGCGCGCTGCAGAAGGCCCTGGCTGCCGATGGTCATGAGGTGATCACGCTGCAGCGCGGCAAGGCCGAAGTCGGCACGGCGACTTGGAATCCAAGCCAAGCACAGCTCGACCTGAGGTCTGTCGGACATATCGATGGCGTGATCCACTTGGCTGGAGAGAACATCTCGTCGGGGCGTTGGTCCACGAGCAAGAAGACCACAATCCTGCGCAGCCGGGTCGACGGTACGCGCCTATTGGCAGAACACTTCGCCTCCTGCGAAGACAAGCCGGAAGTGATGATCTCGGCGTCGGCAATCGGTATCTACGGCAATCGCGGCGACGAGCGGGTCGAGGAAGGAAGCACCCTCGGACAAGGCTTCCTGGCCGACGTCTGCCAGCGATGGGAAGCAGCCACCGAAGCTGCCGAGCAAGCAGGCATTCGCGTCGTACATGCCCGCATCGGTGTTATCCTCGATTGTGACGGCGGTGCTTTGAGCAAGCTCTTGCCGCCGTTTCGCTTTGGCCTAGGCGGCAAGCTCGGTGATGGCAAGCAATGGATGAGTTGGATCAGCCTGGCGGACGTCGTCGCGGCCGTCCAAGCTTTGCTGTTATGTTCCGAGATTCATGGTCCAGTGAACCTGGTCGCGCCTCATGCAGTCACCAATGCGCAGCTGACGCGTTGCTTGGCGACAACTTTGCGCCGACCAGCATTCTTGCCTTTGCCTGCTGCTTTGGTGCGCCTGCTCTTCGGTGAGATGGGACAGGAGCTACTGCTCGGCGGTGCCCATGTGCAACCGACGGCCCTGCTGCAAGCCGGTCACGACTTTCAGCACCCCAAGCTCGAAGGGTTGCTGAGCGAACTGCTGCGAAGGGCCTAAATCAGGGATACCCAAAGCCCGCACGGCCGACCTCCACTAGGAAGCCGCTTTTGGTTACAATCGGGAAGTGGATAGGTCGTCCTTGGTGGATAATCCAACGGCCTATCCAAACAGAGCATGCGTAGTTTCCTTCTACTCCTTAGCCTTGCTTTCGGTGCCAGTGCGGCCCAAGCGCAAAATGTCGTCCTTAGCGATGACTTCAACGATGGCGTCATCGATCCGATGTGGACCGTGACGTTTAACCCCCTCATGTTCTGGGATGTCAGCGAAAATGGCGGCTCCTTTAACTACTGGGGCTTGACCACTCCCTTTGGTGCTACCGACGAACGCTTCGCCTTGTCCGCGGACTTGGTGCCACCGCTGTCTACCTTCCAGGTCGATGCCAACTTTCAATGGGACGACCAGGTCGGCTTCCTGCCAGGCGAGAACGTTGAGCTGTTCGTGATTGTCTTTTACGACGCCACCAATACGCCGCTGGCTGGATTCCGTTTCAACGACGACAGCTTCACCGACGCCGGTGCCTTTCAGTTCATTGGCAACAGCACCGATAGCATCCCCGGCATCCCCGCCGGTTCCGATGGATCAATCAGCCTGAAGCGCGACGCCGCCGGTGAGATCCACTACACCATGGACGTGACCGGTGGTCCTTCGGCAAGTGGTTCGGTCGGCGTGTTGAGCGGCGACGTGCATCGTGTCGAGTTCTACGTCTCGCACACCGCTGCGGGTGGCCCTTTCGGTCCCTTCCTCGGCAAGCTACAGCTGGATAACTTCACGGTCCTGGATGGTCCCACCGGCCTGGGCTTCGAGATGACCGCATCGAACTTCGTCGCAGGTGGCCTGGCCCAGCTCGATGTTGCCCGTGCCACCCCTGGTGGTCTGGTCATGCTCGGTTACTCACTGGCCGGCAACGGTCCGACCATGACCCCATTCGGTTTGGCCGACCTGTCGGCGCCGATCCAGACCTTGCCTTCGCTGACTGCCGATGCCGGTGGTAGCGCCAGCCTCAATAGTGCCTTGCCTGCCAACAGCGCGGGCTTGAACGTCTGGTTACAAGCTTACGACGTAGCCGCTGCGGAGTTCTCCAACGGACTCCATGAGATTGTGCAATAAGAGGCGATACGCTTTCAAGGAGCCGCGGCTTCTGCGATCAAGGCCGCAGCAGCACCTTGAAGGCCAGTGCGCCGATGCCACGGCCGTTGGTGATCCATGCACCGTCGAAGGGGTGCCCCACATAGGCGATCGTGCGTGAGAGGGTTGGACCGGAAAGGTCCAGGGTAATGGTGTTGCCCGAGACCGTACCGCTTTGCACCGTCACGCCATCCTCGAACACGAAATCCTGTGCGGCGGCCGGGTCAAAATGGAGGCTGTCGTCGGGGTCACGGAAGGTCAACTTGACCTTGTTGCCAAGAAAGCCAACGATGGCGGCGGACTCGATGTTCGGCGCATCGATCTCGTGGGTGTCACCGGAACCATAGAGGTCGCGGGCCAGTAGGCGCGCCATGCGGTTGCCCAGTTCCTGGTAACCGGCGTACCAGAAATGGCAACTGTCATGTGCCGGTGCAGCAGTGGTGGACATGACTTGGGTATCAGGCAGGATGTCAGCCAGACGTCGTTGAACCTCACGTAGTTCGGCAGTCGGGCCGCCGCAGCCATTGCGCACCTGCAGGATGTAGATCTGCTCGACATTCGGATAGTCTTCCCTCCAATCGGCATGCAGGTCGGGGAACTTCTGGAGGTAGTTCAGGTGTCGGCCGGCGTCAGATTCGCCTTGGTACCAAAGGATCGCACGCACATGATCCTCCAGGCCAGCATTGCGCGTACGCGTCAACAGGCGTCCGTAGATGTTGGACGTATCCCCGGGATTGCTGTCGTTGCGCATATGCATCCTGATTGGTGTAGCACCGACGCCGCCATTGATCACCGCCAGCGGCACGTTGGTTTGGTCGACCAAGGTGCGCGCCATGCGCAAGCCCCATCCACCGATGCAACCGACGGTCTGTTGCTCCTCGCCATCGGCCAGGTACCAGTTGCGGTTGTTCGCCGCATGGCTGCCATTGAGACTCTGCGTGCCAAAGGACCGCACCCACCGGCTCTGCTCGAGATTGGCCAAGCCCTCGTTGTAACCATCGGCAGCGACGGCATTGCTCTGCCCTTGGATTAGCACTACATCGCCGGCGACAACGTTGTTGATGCGCGTGACCCAGCGTCGCTCATTGGGCTTGGTCAACCAGAAGCGAAAGGCATAGCTCTTCTTTTCGGCGTGGATTGGCACGCTGACGTCGAAGGCCGCCGAACCACCGCTGTAGCTCAGCGGCTCGGTGCGTAGGGCAAAAGCCACGCCGTCGCGCTCGACCAGCAGCATGATGCCGTGCCATCCGGCCTCATGGACCAACCCGGATACGGTGACGTCGGCCATATTCGAGGAATCACGCGGGTACAACTGCCCCTCCACGGGTGCTTCAAGGAAGTCGACCGCCGGGACTTGAGCGCAGAGGAGGAGGAGGGAGGCAATCAACATGGCTTCTCTACTTTAACCAATTTTCTGTTCAGGAGCAGCACCAAAGCGTGACAAAACTACGAGGTTGCTTTTGTCTCAGCCCGCAATCCGGCACTGGTTTTCCGCCCCCTTGTGACCTATACTTCGTGCTAACCAGTCTGCCTGGAATGGCCCTTGGCCACTCGGGGAATCTCTGAGAACACAGCTTAATGGGTCACGCGTCACTTGCCTCCACGCATACCTTCCACATTCCCGTCATGGGAACTGGGTTCACTGTCGACACGCCCCTGAAGGTGGCACGGTATGGCATCGCTTCGGTGGTGTCGATCGTCGATGATGTCTTGATCGAACAAGTGCGCGAGCGCTTGTGCACGGAGCATGGCGAGGACTATGTGCCGATAGAGGTTCATGAAGAAGACGCCCGTGCGCGTCGCATCACCGCCTACCTGAATCTACTCGATAAGTTGATTGGCAAGCAGATGGAGCGCGTGCGCAATGCCGTGTTCGAAGCGGGCAGCGAGATCGTACGTTATTTCGAACTGATGCCGAAGTCGCCAGTGCGGGAGATGTACGAGCGCATGAAGGCCACCGTTGACCAGCCCGGACGTCGCAAGCTTCAGGAGAAGTTGCGCGAGTTCGTCAAGCCTGGCCCGATTGACGTCAACATCATGACCAAGCTGGATCGCGAACATGACCGTCGTGGCCGCAAGTATGCCGAGAACTGTTCCGATGCCCTGACTTCCCTGCGCGGTTTCATGAACAGCACGATCAACGGTTCGGTGGTCCTGTCCGCGGGCATGAACCGCCGTCTGTTCACCTACATGGGCCAGTTCAAGGAACTGCTGCCGGATAAGTGCGGCAACCTGCGTAAGCGCATCATCCTGAAGGTGGGGGATTACCGCTCCGCCTTGGTGCAGGGTAAGAAGCTTGCAGCCCTCGGCCTGCACGTGTCGGAGTTCCGGGTCGAATCCGGCCTCAACTGTGGCGGCCACGCCTTTGGTGCCAAGGGTCAGCTGATGGGTCCAATCCTGGACGAGTTCAAGCGTCAGAAGTCCAACCTAATCTCTAGCCTGCAAGGCATCCGCAAAAAGGCGCTGGACGCCATCGGGCATCGCGAGACGGCCGAACCGAGCGCATCCCGCGTCACGGTACAAGGCGGCATCGGCAACGCCCATGAGGATCGTCTGCTGCGCGAGCATTACCAAGTTGACGGCACTGGCTGGGGCAGCCCATTCCTGTATGTGCCGGATGTGGTCAACATCGACCGAGAGAGCCTCAAGCGTCTCAAGAAAGCCGGTGAGAACGACATCTTCCTGAGCAACTCGTCGCCATTGGGTGTGCCCTTTTGGAACCTGCGTACCTCGACCAGTGAAGACCTGCGTCGGGCGCGCGTTGAGGACGGCAAGCCAGGTAGCAAGTGCCCGAAAGGCTTTCTGGTCTCTAACGTGGAGTACACCGAGAAGCCCTTGTGCACAGCTACCAGCGCTTATCAGCGCCGCAAGCTGAAAGAGATTTCCGGCACCGTGATGTCGGTGGATGACCGCGAGGCCGCGGAGGCCTTGGTCCATGGCAAGGCTTGTCTGTGCCGTGACCTGGCCGGTTCCTATACGGTCGACAAGGGCATCGAACCCGACTTCCCGACGGCCGTCTGTTGCGGGCCGAATGCAGCCTACTACCACCAGGAGACGACTCTGGATTGCATGGTGAATCACATCTATGGGCGTGCCAGCTTGCCAATGAGCGTCGATCGCCCGCACATGTTGTTGAAGGAGCTGAAGCTCAACTTGGAGAACCTACGCAGCGATATCGCTCAGCATAAGCGCGAAGTCTCTGCGAGCTTGACACGCAGCATCGAGCAGTGCCGGGAAAACCTCCAGATCGGCATCCAGCACTACCGCGAGTTGGCCGACAAGATCTTTGCGCCGCATCGCGAGGTCTTCGTCAAGGCACTGGAAGGATTCCAGGCCGAGTTGACCCAAATCAACCGCCTGTCACCAATCGCGGTGGCCGTCTAGTCGCAGGCTGAAATCGAATCCGCCCCTGCAGTGCTGTGGCACTGCAGGGGCGGATTGCGTTGGGAACAGTGAGGGCCTAGTTGAAGTTCTCGTAGACCTCCATCATGTCGGTGGAAGCACCGGTCACGCCGAAGTTGATCGCTGACGGGCGCTCATCCGCGGCCGGAGCGTAGTAGATCACCTCGCAGTCCCTTAGGTTCTGGCAATCGTTGAGGATCACCATCTGTCCCCAGATCTCAGCGTACTTAAAGTTGCCAACCTCGTTTACGAAGTGGAATCCAGACATCCAGTTGCCTCGTGCGTCGTTCTTGATCTTGCCGCCAGGCGCGATCAGGCCGATGTTTGGCTCAAAGCCCTCTTCCCCGCCACCGATTTGGGTTCCTCTTTGCAGAATGATGGTGTTGCGGGAACCCGAGCGTAGGTCGTAGTCCTTGGGACAGTACACCACGACACCACCCGCCATGTTGCATCCCTTCAGCTTGAGGGTCTGCCCAGGCTCGAGGATGAAGACGGCCGTCTCTGCCACGTACTCGTTGGTGAGCTTGGTCACGCCGTCATAAATCCGCAAACCTGGGCCTTCGACCAGGTATTCATCCAGGTCCCATGCGGGAGCCTTCGTGCTTTCCGTGATGACCGTCTCCTCGCCGAGCCACTGGTAGTCGGCTAAGTCGCTGCGGTACTTGTAAAGGGTACCGGTCACGCCCGTACATACGAACAGGGTCGAACCATCGGCAACCGCGCCACCGGATTGGTAGCTGCCGACCCCTTCCTCATCGAAGATCCAGTCGCTCACCATGTTCGCGCGGTCGGTGACGAGGGCATCGCCATAGACCCAACCGTGGCTCTGCTTGAAATCCTCGCCAAGGAAGATCAGGGCCAACTCGGAATCATCGGAGGATCCCATATGGAGGCGGACCGCACTTCCCAAACGGGCGCTGCTGTCGCCATACGACCCGTCAATCTCCAGCGTGTGCACGTTCTCTCCAAAGGGACTGGATTCGTCCGGAGCGGCCGCAATCATGAAGGTGGTCAAGCCATCGCTGAGAGTCACACCGTCAGGTCCAGTACCGGTCCAGGCGGGATTCAAGATCAATCGACGTTGCGCATATTCCAGGCCCGACTCGGCGGCGAGTTCCGCATGCAAAGCCGAGGCATCGTCACGTTGGATGTCGATGACGTCCTCAAGGGCGCCGGTGTAACTGGCAGTTGCTGCTGCCAGCAGGCTTGTCACCAGGATCACGAGCATGAGGACGGCGCCGCGCTGGTGGTTCAGTTGGTCGTGGGGAAATATTCGCATAGTAGCTGGGAAAGGGACTCCAGGTTCTCCAGCAACGGCAGGCCTCCTGGCCTACTTCACTTGCAATCGACAAAAAATCGAATCTACAACGATAAAAAAAAGAACGCCGAAGCCCCCCAGCCTCGGCGTTCACTCATTACCCCTTGTCTCTCCAAGAAGAAAATCAGGTTCTCTCAAGCCTATTTATGGGGTGGCAACTCTTCGGCAACAGGCTTTTTTCGAAAAACCTGCAATTACGGATAAACTCCCACAAAGGGCTCTAATGAGTGGCAGCGCCAGGCAGCTTGCTGTGCGTAGCTTCTGCGGCGATGGGGTCAAAAGGCTCACATCCGGCAGGTAAAGCTAATTTTTCTGCTCCGTAGAACTGGATCGGATTGTCCCAGACAAGTTTCTGGAGGGTGGCGCGGTCAGCACCGCGACGCTCCAGATATGCACAGGTCTTCGGTAGCAGCAACGGATCGGACTTGCCCCAATCGGCGCTAGTGTTGAGGGTCATGCGTTCGATGCCGAACTCATGGTAGAGGTTGGCGAAACGCTCCGGGGTAAGCTTCGTCTGTGGGTAGACGGTATGCCCAGCCCAATAGCCGCGATCGAGGATCAGTTTTGTGGTCTCTTCGGTGCTGTGGTCGATCACGCAGCGATTGCGGTCGACACCCATCTCATCGAGGATATCCATCAACAGGACGGTACCGCGGTACTTGTCGCGGTGGGGCGTATGCACCATGATCGCGAGATCCAGCTTTATAGCCATTTCCACCTGGATGCGCAGGGCGCGCTCTTCAGCGGGGGTAATCGAATCGAATCCCAACTCGCCAGCGGCGACAACACCTTCGCGTGTCATAAACTCCGGCAGACGCTCAAGGACCTCATCCGCCAGCTTCTCGTCGTTGGCCTCTTTGGGGTTCAGGCCGATGGTGCAGCGGTGGGTAATCCCGAAGTCAGAAGCACGAGTGCGCTCAAACTCGATGATGGACAGAAAGTAATCGAAGAAGGTGCCCGCGTAGGTGCGGGGTTGCCCCATCCAGAAGGCAGGCTCGACGACGGCGCGTACGCCAGCAAGAAACATGTTCTCGTAGTCGTCGGTGGTGCGCGAAAGGCAGTGAATGTGTGGATCGAAGTACTTCATGACAAGTCAGGGGGGCTAATTCTAGGTCAACTATTGGCTTTCTGCCGAGTCCTTTGCGGACTTGCCTTCTAGCTCCATTTCATGAAGACGTTTCTCGACAGCGGCAAAGACTTTTTTCGCCGGCTTGCCGGTCAACAGTGAAATACCATCACTAATGTCATCTATTCCATAAACCTGGAAGCTGCCATCCTTTACCGCCTGCACGATGCGCTCCGACAGCATCAGGTCGTCGACGTTAATCGCCGGAACGATCACGCCTTGGTCGCCGGTCAGACCGCGTTCCAGACATAGGTCGAAGAAGCCCTCGATCTTTTGGTTGACCCCGCCGATGGCCTGCACCGCACCCCGCATGCTCAGCGAGCCGGTCACCGCTAGGCTCTGCTTCAACGGCATCTTGGCGAGGGCAGACAGCAAGGCATAGAGCTCGGCAGTGGAAGCGGAGTCGCCATCGATGGGACCATAGTTCTGGTCGAAGACCAGGCTCATGCGGGCGGCCAATCCCTTCTTGGCACCGAACTTCCAGCGCATGAAATTCTCCAGCATCAACATGCCCTTGTTGTGGATACTGCCGGCCAAATCGACCTCGCGGTCGATGTTGGTGTAGCTTTCCTCGCCGGCGGCGACCATCGCCGAGATGCGTGCCGGGCGACCGAAACTCAGCGGCCCGAGGCCGACCACAGTCAGGCCATTGACCACGCCGACCAGCTCACCGCTGGTATCCAAGCGGAAGATGTTCTCGAGCATGTGGCGCTGATGCCACTCGGCGTCGAGCGCATGTTGGGCGCGGAACTTCTCGCGTGCCGTGTCGACGGCCTCACGATCGATGTGTCTCTTGCCGGCGCGCGAAGCGTAGTAGGAAGCCTCGCGCATAAAATCGCTGAGGGTGGGCATGCGCACCGAGATGCGGTTTCGTCGGCCAGCATCATGAACAGCACGTTCCACCAAGGCCTGCAAGCCATCGCGGGATGGTGGTAGGAGGTTTTCATGTTCGGCGATGTTGCGGAAGCAGCACACCATTTCACCGACCACCTTCTTGTCCAATGGCAGGCTATCGTCGAACTCCGCACGCACCTTGAAGATATGCGGGAAGTCGAAGTCGTCATCGTGCAACGCCTCATAGAGACTGGAGTTGCCGACCAATACAACCTTGAGGTCCATCGGGATGGCCTGCGGACGGGCGCCAGTCACCCCCAGTGGCGACAGGTTCTCCAAGGCATGTACGGCAAGAGCACCATTTTGCAGGGTGCGCTTCAAGGCTCGCCAGACCTCGGCTTCCTTGAAGATGTCGCGCGCGTCGAGCACCAGAAAACCGCCGTCGGCGAGAAGGATTGAACCCGGCCGCACAGCCAAGTGCACATGGCCTGGCCCGTTCGACATACGGGAACGCTCCACAGTGCCAAACAGGTTGGAGTAATTCGGATGCGGTTCGAAGACGATTGGGCACTCCGGCTCGCGCATGGTGCGGACGCGATTGACCTCGAAGACCTCCAACCCGAGTTTGCTGCCGCGATCCTCTTCTTCTTCGCTGGAGCCGAGGAACAGGCTGGTGTTGTTCAGGGCGAAGTGCGCACAGTCGCCGAGCCAAGCGGCGAGCTCCAGATCCGCCTCCAGTTCCTGGGCCAGGGCGATGGTGATGCCTTCGACCGCTTCCTGCACAATCGACTCGTCCAGGCTTGAGGATTCACGCAGCAGGCGTAATCCCAAGGCACGCGATTTTTGGCGCGCTTCATCGACCAATGGCAGATGCTTCTCACGCGCCTTCATCATGCGTGAAATGGCCGCCGCCGACGGCCGCTGCTTGGCCTCTAGTTGCAACACTTGTTCGGGCGCGATGACCTCACCCTTGACGAGGAAATGAATGTCGCGGCGCACGCCATGATCATCTTCTACCGTAACCAGCGACAGCTGATGCTTGCGCAGCTTGGCCTCGAGGCGGCGGAACAGTTGGCTCTCGGCCTTCTGGTAACGACCGAACAGGCGATGGCGCCGCGCCAAATGCTCCTCAGACTTCAAAAGCCGCGGGATCTCGGTGCCGAGAGCGTGTACCCAACGTCCCATCGCTTCGGCCAAGGCCTCGCCGCCACCGGGGACCAGTAGCAAGTGCTTCGGCGCCATCGGATCCTCGAAGTTATGCACGAAGACATGGTCATGCGGCTGCTGGCAGCTGAGGTTGATGCGGGTCAGCAGTTCCTGCACGACCTCGGCTCGGTCGGTGCCACCGACCCCGCAGACGAAGACGTTGTAACCCGGCGAATCTACCGCCAAGCCCATCTGGATGACCTCGATGGCACGCTCCTGGCCGAACAGTCGATCGGTAATGTCGATCTCGGTGGCAGCCTTCTGCTTGCGCGGAATCCAGCTGGCGGGGCAGGTCCAACGCAATCGATTCGGGCGCAGTGGTTTGGGCGGTCGTGGTGTCGGTGCCATCGTCAGGAAGATAGCAGCCCCGGATGCTCGATTCCTACCTGAAGTCGAACCCTGGGTCGACTGCCGATGCAGACCAATTCGTTGCGGCGCCCTAACTGCCGCTAGCCGTCTTGCCTCAAGGCATCCCGTTGATTCTTCAGGAATTCGGTCATCTGCGGATTATCCTGCTCGGAAGCATGTTCCAGGGCTTGGCCGACGGCCTCGAATGCTTCCTCGCGGCGCCCCACGTATTTCAAGGTGCTAACCAGGCTGAACCAGGTATCGAGTTTGGCTGGGTTGATTTCGACGGCCCGTTGGTAGTGACCGATCGCTAAGGCATACATGGCATTTGCCTCGGCAGTTTCACCTTTACGATCATGGGCGCCACCGATCTTGGATTGCGCCTCGCCGATGCCGGTGTGGATGTCGGCGTTCTCCAAGCCTAAGGACAGTGCGTTCTCCAGTCTTGGAATAGCCTTGGCGTACTGTTCCTTATGCAGGTAGTTCAAGCCGGCGTTGAGTTCATATTGCGGGCGTGAATCCTCGAGGCTGTCGAAGTCAGTGACCAAGTTCCAGCCTTCCAGCAGCAATGGGGGTAAAAGCGCGATCAATGCCAGTAGCCACTTCCCTTGCGCTTTGCCCAAAGCCTGGGCCAAAGCTACCACGCCGAAGGGTGCGAGCAAGGCCGCCAAGGGTGCTGCAGGCAGGCGGTAACGCGGCGAATACCAGAACACCAACACTACGAACAGCACCACCAACAATAAGGCGGCGACCGGAATAGCTTGGCGCTTGTCGCGACGAATCAGGAACCACAAACCTAAGAAGGCGGCAGGCAGAATCCAACCCAAGTGCAATAAGCCGCCGGGTAACGGCACTTGGCGCGGCCAATCAGGATCGCGATTCTCCAGCGAAATGTTGTAGAGGTCGCCGTAGTTGCGGCCGCAGAAGAACCAACGCAGCTTCTGGAACTCGAGCAAGATGGCGTCGCCGGGGTTGGAAAACAGATAGTCGGTGCCCTTCTTGCGAAAGTAGCTGGATGTGTAGTTCCAACCTTGGGTGCGCTCCTTGCCGCTGGCAGCGAGGGCAATCCTATAGGCGTCGTCGTTCTGCTTGCTGCGATTTTGGCTCACCCCTGGAATCGGCTTATAGATGCCGGTTGCGCCTTCGGCGTTGCCATGCAAAAAGGTGACGCCGGCTTGTGCGCTAATCGGGATGAACTCGCCGCCGCTTGGCCACTTGGCCGATGCCAGGTAGTTGTGCAAGGTTGCGGGTGCTATCAGCACGGCGCAGGAGGCCACCATGATGGCGGTGCTAAGCAAGGCTGGTGGGCGCACGCCCATCCACCAAGCGAAGAAGGGAATCGCGATGAGCAAGGAAGGGTTCGCTAAGCAGGCCATCCCCAGGGTGCCCCCTATGCCGATCGATAAGCCAGTAGACATGGCCGATCCCGACATCATCTGCTTGCGTTGGCGCATGCACAGCTCCAGCAGTAGTGCCAAGGTGAATAGCTGCAGGCTGGAGTTCAGGATTCGCACCGCATAGTAGGCCGGTTCCTCCAGCCACAGAAACAGGCCCATGGTGGCCAGGCCGAATCCCCAATGGCCGAACAACTCCTTAGCAGTGCGCGCCAACAGCCAGGCGGTGGCGCTGCGCAGCAACAATTGCACCACGAATAAAGTCATCATGCCGCCGCCGAGGCTGCGCAAGAGGGCGACGAAATAGGGATAAAGCGGCGCCGACATGAAGGGCTTGTCGCTGACCATTTCGCCGTCGGCGATGCGCTCAGACCACTGCCAATATTCCAGCGCGTCGCCGGCGGGGGCCAGCAGCGTGGGGTTCACGTCCACCGAACGCCACAGTCCGAAAAACTGGAGCAGCAAGTCCAGTACCAGGACGACGAGTAACCATTGGATGGGAGCCAGACGGCGCATCTACGGATTTTAACAAGCCTTGAAAGTGGGAGGATTGGTCCCAAATAGGTCTGCTAACCTGTGGCTCCCGTGGCCACCGAAGGCCCCTCGAAACATGACATACGAACTTCCTGCACTTCCCTTCGGGATCGACGATCTGACACCGCATATCAGCGCCGAGACCCTCGAGTTCCATCACGGCAAGCACCACAACGCCTACGTCACCAAGCTCAATGAGCTGACCGAAGGCGATTCCTCGAAGAGCCTCGAGGAATTGATTAAGACCACTGAAGGCGGCATCTTCAATCAGGCCGCACAGGTCTGGAATCACACTTTCTACTGGCACTGCATGAAGCCCAACGGAGGTGGTGCACCTAGCGGCGCCCTGGGCGACGCCATCGCCCGCGACTTCGGTTCCTTCGACGAGTTCGTCGCCGCCTTCAAGGCTGCTGCGATGGGCCAGTTCGGTTCAGGTTGGGCTTGGTTGGTCGAAAACGGTGGCAAGCTGGAGATCTGTACCACCGGAAACGCCGGCAACCCAATGACCGACGGCAAGAAGCCTTTGCTCACCTGCGACGTCTGGGAGCACGCCTACTACATCGATTTCCGCAACGCGCGTCCGCAGTACCTGGATGTCTTCTTTGACAACCTCGTGAACTGGGATTTCGTCAGCGCGAACATGTAGTTCGCTAGCGCAGCCTACCAATACAGCGATGCGCCGAAATAGGGTCCATCGATGAGCATGTCCACGTCAATGGTGGTGTCGTCGATGGATCCTGAAACATCAATATCGATGCGGTGATATCCGAGCACGAGCTCGAGGTTTTGCCACGGCGCGTAGTTGATATTGATATCCATGTCCAGGTAAGTCACATCGGTCTGGTCGACATTGGTGGTCAGGCCACTGAGTTCACCGCCGAGGCGGATATCAAAAAACGGCAGTAACACGTCGCCGCGTACGCCGAGCATTGGCACCGGCACGCTCTCGTTGATCAGGATGTTCTGCATGTCGCCTACCTTGACCACCGGCACGCCGAGCACGTCCACCTGTTCGGTGGAAGTGATTGCGAAGCGGTCGAACTCGAGGAAATCGATTCCGGCCAGCAGGCCGACGCGTGCCACCGGCGTGTTGACCACATCGACGCCTAGCATCAGTTTGCTGACGCCCAGGTCGAGGTCGGTGCGGGATTCCAAGGTCTCGGTAATCGGAAGCTCCACACCGCGGAAGGTCGCGCCGCCGGACACTAGCGAATCGTGCGCGCCGTCGTAGCCGAAGGCACTGACCGATACTTCGAAAGGAGCGATTCCGGCGCGCGCACCGTAGTAAAGCGAGGTCTCGCGGCTCTTGTCCACGCTCAGGTCGCCGTCGAAGGTCAGGCCGGCTCCCGAGGAATCCTCCACGCTGACATCCTTGGCGGTAGCATCCATGCCGGCCGGATAGACGGTGATGAAAGCATTGGCATGCAAGTCGCTCCAGGCCGCCTCGCCGGGAATCGAACACGCAGGGAGTAGCAATAGCACTGCAAGAGGGCGGAGGCGTTTGGAAACCATGGGCCAAACCTAGATGTGGCCTTGGCGGATTACAAGTCCGACACTGCCTGTGCCTGCCCTGACAGCAGCTTGCGGGCGACCCAGCGGTGTTGCCGCAAGGAAGCTTCCTCCAACATCGATGGCATGAAGCGCTGCCACATCTCCTTCTTCACCAAGCGCTGGTCGTAGCTTTGCAAGGCGCGCAATCGTTCGCTAGCGCGCACCTGCGGTGGAAGGCCGGCATGTATCGCAGCCAGGTCGCGCATGGCCTGCTTGATCGGCACCGAGTCCTTCAGGAAACGATTGCGGTCATGATCCAGGAAGCGCAGGTCCGCGATGTTTGTGCCTGGCATCTTCACCAAGACATTGCTCGGTTTCAGGTCGCGATAAGCCACGCCTGTGCGGTGAAGTCGCCTCACGACATCGGCCACGTTGGCGAGCAATGCCGCGCGCGCTTTGCCAGCAACAGCCAACACCGCATCATGCAGCGGCAGCAGTTCCGACAGGTCTTCGAGTAGCAGATAGGAACCTCGCTTCGGGTAGGACCATGCGGCCCACGCTTCCGCCACTGAGAAGCCGCGCCGTTGCAGGGCTTCGGCCGCCAGCAGGCTGCGCATCGCCTTGCTGTGACCTAGGCGATCACGCGGATCGAAGCGCTTGGTGGGTAGGTAATGCTTTAGAACGGCGCGACGACCGTCAGCTAAGCTCACGCGCTGCACGGTGGAGGAATGGCCGAACTTGTGGGCGTCGCCATCGCCGAAGCGCTCTTCGCATTGATTTAACTCACGTTTCAGGAGTGCTTCCAACTTGGAAGTGTCAAACTTTTCTACCCTCCACACCGCGGGATGGCTGCCATGAATCGCAGCACGGGCGGCTCGATCGCCGGCCCGCGCAGTCTTGCGCAGGGCCAGGAAATCAGTGCGCGGCGCGTTGGCCGGGGGAAGAGAAGCGGGACTTGTGGGCATCGTCACGATAAAGTGTGCCAGCATGACCGCCATTGGCAAAATTCCACTCAGCGTGGTAATCATCGCTCAGAACGAGGAAGACCACATCGTGGCCTGTCTGGAGAGTGCTGCTTGTGCGTCGGAATGCGTGGTGGTCGATGGCGGAAGTAGCGATCGCACTGTGGAATTGGCGCAAAAAGCCGGTGCAAAGGTGGTCGAACGGCCATTTGACGGTTTTATCTCACAGAAGAACGCTGCCATTGATGCGGCCAGCTTCCATTGGGTATTGAGCTTGGACGCCGACGAACGCCTATCGCCCGATTTGGTTGCATCCATCCGCACTTTATTCGCCGACGGCGCCGAGCCACCCATGGCCGGTTACTTCATGCCGCGAATTTCCTTCCATCTTGGTCGATGGATCCGTCATGGTGGCTGGTACCCGGACCGCAAGCTGCGTCTGCTGGATCGCCGTCGCGGACGCTGGGCTGGGCGCAAGGTCCATGAAAAGATTCAGCTCGAAGGCGAAAGCGGTGTGCTGGAAGGCGACCTAATCCATTATCCCTATCGCGATTACCAGCACCACCTGACCAAGATGGATAGCTATACCACTTTGGCGTCGGAGTTGCTGTACGAGCAAGGGCGCAAGTGGCCGCGCCTTCGCATGTTCGTGCAACCACCGCTGCAGTTCCTGAAGTCTTACCTGCTGCGCCGCGGCTTCCTCGATGGTGCAGCTGGCTTTACGCTCGCCCGACTCAGCGCCCGGTATGAATGGTTGCGCTACTCCAAACTCGCGCGGCTCTACGCCGGAGGCAAGGCTTGACCTCCATCGCGGTTTCACGCGCCCGCACCGTTGCTTTTGTCGGTCTGATGTGCTTGGCGCTGTCCTTGGCGTGGACTACTGCGGGCTTCTCCATCGGCATGGCCTTGGCATTACTTGGCGGCATTGCCTGCCTACGAGCCTCTAGTTTCAGGTCGATGGGCTGGATCCTGCTGCCTACGTTTTTCTGGGTCATGGTGTTGATCATCGGCGGATTACGTTCGCCAGCACCACAGGCATGGGATGAGGTGCGTGGTTTTTATCCCTTACTGCTGGTCTTCCCCGCTGCCGCGGCCTTGATTAGTTCTCGGCGTCTGGCCTGGGTAGCTGGCGCATTCGTCGCTGCGACCGCGATCGCTGGCGGCATGGCGCTGCTCACCGACGTCGGCCTGATTCAATCCGAGGATCAACGTTTTTCCGGCTTCGTCACTATCCTGACCTATTCCGCCACCATGGCTAACGCCTTTCTCCTGGCGGTAGTTTTCTTCTGCTATTGCCCTAGCCGGAAGTGGTCGGTGTTGTGGTGGGTCTGCGGCATGTTGCACTTGGAAGGCATCGCCATGAACGCCACTCGTGCTGCGATCGTCGCCATCGTGATGGGGCTGGTGGTGGTCGCAGTCCTGGGGCGCGGTAAGCGCTTGCGCCTGCTGCTGTTCCTATCGCCCTTCCTCGTCGCCGCCCCTTTTGACCTGCAAAGCGAGTTGGGCGAACGCTACTTGATTACCGGTACAGAGTTGCTTGCCGAAGGCGAAAGCATTAGCCAACGCCGCATCATGTGGACCGCTGCTGGGCGCATGTTCGAAGAGCATCCGGTGATGGGGGTTGGGCCTGGGAATTTCCGCCCTGAATTAGATGCCATGTTCGCCGACGGTCGCATGGAGGGTTACCCGAAGGTCAAAGAGGTGCATCAACAGGCCCACAATACCTTCCTGCATGTCGCTGCCACCACCGGTACCGTTGGCCTGCTCGCCATGTTTTGGTGGTTCGGAGCCTTGTTCTGGCGCCTGTGGAGCAAAGGGCGCCGCTTCCGGGTGCAAAATATCGTTGCCTTGGCGGCCTTGGCACTGTTCCTGGGTTTCTCGTTGGGCGACACGAGCCTGGCCAGCTCACGCGTGTCCGCAATGATGGCGGTCTGCGTCGGTGCAGGCTTGGCGGCCAGCACCAGCCGAGCGGACTTTAGCGATCCACCTGATCCAGGATCCTGAGCAGTGCCTGGCCGGTGGTCTGCGCAGAGTAGCGCTGAACATTCGCCAAGCCGGCTTCGCGCGCGGCGACTCTGGCTTGGGGATCCTCGAGCAGCTTGCAGGTAGCATCCACCCAAGCCTGGACGTCGTCGGGCGGCAACAAGCATGCCGAATCTGCCAAAACCTCTGGCAAGGACGATGTCGCCGCCGCGATTACCGGTGCGCCGCAGGCTTGTGCCTCCAGGGGTGGCAAGCCAAAACCCTCAAGCAAGGATGGGAACAGAAACACCGATGCCGACGCATAGAGGGATGGCAATTCGGCGTTGGCCAAGCCCTGCAACCACAGCACCCGATCGGCGATGTCCAACTGCTTGGCCAACTCATAGGCTTGCTTACCGGAGCGATGGCCACTGCCGAGCATCACCAAGGGATGCTTCTCGCGCAGGGCTTTGGGCAGGCCAGCGTAGACCTTCAATACCAACGGCCAGTTCTTATGTTGGCGCAAGGCACCGACGTAAAGCAGGTAGCCGGGTTTGGGCACTTCGCCCTGGATTGGTGGATGTTCGCCGCCGTGGAATTCTGATGACGGATACCATGGCACCTGCACCATCGAGGTCTGCAGCGCGGGGAAGTGTTCCTCGAGGCTTGTAGCGGTCGCTTGCGAAGGTACGCAGATGCGCCATGCGGATTGGTCGATCCTATCGATCAGGTTGCGATAACGGCGCGCCCGACGCCAACGCGCAAAGGCGGAGCGTCCATCCAGAAGCATTGGGTTGAGGTCCTGGATGGTGAGCAATAGACGTGGGTCGTCGCTAGCCTTCGGTACGGTGGGATCTGGTGTCCACAGTACATCGGCACCGCAGGCGCCTTCACGCCATTCCTTGAGCTCCAGGTCCACGGCCTTGGCAGCTGTGCGGATGAGCCGGATCACGCGCGCATAGGAGGTGAAAGGTTGGTCTAGACAGCGCACGTCTAGCGCCACCGTCAAGCGATCGCTCATGGCACTATATTATCAATCTATGAGCCTGTTCGCCCTTGCCGTTGAGATCGCCACCGCCGCACGTGATGCCGGCGGTCGGGCCTTGATGGTGGGTGGTGCGGTGCGCGATCGCCAACTCGGCATGACCGCCAAGGACCTCGACATGGAGGTCTACGGTTTGTCGGCCGAGCAGCTCGAGGAGCTCGGACGCGGCTTCGGAAGCGCCAACCTCGTTGGCCAACGCTTCGCGGTGTTGAACATAAGCACCGACCGCGGCATCGTTGAGTTGTCGATGCCAAGGCGCGAGTCGAAGACCGGTTCAGGTCATAAAGGCTTCGAGGTCACCGCCGATCCGCATATGGATTTCGCCGACGCCTGCCGACGTCGTGACTTTACCGTCAACGCTATGTTGGAGGATCCTCTTAGCGGCGAGATTATCGACCACTACGATGGTCGCTCCGACCTCAAGGCTGGGGTCCTGCGCCATGTCTCGGCTGCCTTCGTTGAGGATCCATTGCGGGTGTTGCGTGCTGGGCGTTTCGCTGCACGCTTCGGTTGGAAGGTCCATCGTGATACCGCCGAAATATGTCGAAGCTTGGACTTGAGTGAGTTGCCGCGCGAGCGCATCGAAGGCGAGTGGCGTCACATCCTTTCGGCGGCCTTCCCCGGTGTCGGTCTGTTGGCCTTGGAGGCCTGCGGTGCCTTGCGTTTCTTCCCAGAACTGCAGGCCTTGCGCGGCGTACCGCAGGATCCAATCTGGCATCCCGAAGGCGATGTACTGCAACACACGGCCTATTGCATCGACGCTGCGGTGCAACGCCGCGATGAGATGGAAGATTGGTGGGTGGAGATGCTCGGCGTGCTTTGTCACGACTTGGGCAAGGCCGAACATACCTACTTCGAACGTGGCCGATGGCGTTGTCCGAACCATGACGCTGGTGGCGAAGAGGCGACCCGCAGCCTGCTGCAGCGGCTCAACGGCCATAAGGGTGTGGCCGATCGAGTGGTGGCGCTAGTGCGTGAACACCTGCGTCCTTCGCAGTTGTACTTCGCACGTGACAAGGTCTCTGATGCCGCCATCCGACGCCTCGCCCTGCGCGTGGACATCCCGGCCTTGTGCCGCGTTTCCTGGTCCGATGCCGCAGGTCGCTTGGAAGCGACGCCCTTGCCATGGGAACCAGAAGTCTGGTTGTTGGAGCGCGCAGCGGGCTTGGGTGTCAAGGAACAAGCACCGGCCAACTACCTACGCGGCGCCGACTTGCTGGAGCGCGGTTGGAAAGGTGGCCCCGCCGTTGGCGAGGTGCTCAATCAGGCCTTCGAGCTGCAATTGGACGGCAAGTTCGCCAACCGTGAAGCTGCTTTGGCTTGGCTGGACTGTCAACGCGCTTGAGCCAAGTATTGCGCTTCCAATTCCTGTTGCAACGCAAGACATTCGCCCGCCAAAGCCGAGGCTTCGGCTTGATCCAATGCCTGGTCGAAGGCGGGGTTGAAGGCGGCGCGTTCGCGGACGTCGTGATGCTCCAGGACTTCCTTCAACATCCGCGTATCCTCGATCCACGACAGGCGTATGGCTGGGGTGAGGTCGGCACCCTCGGCGAAGACGCGTTCGAAGGCGTCGGCTAGCAGGCGTCGTAACTTGCGGTGCTCCTTGTCGAGGATCTCGATGCTGCAACCGTTGGTCTCAAGCTCCAGCTCTTGGAACACCGGTATTAGTACACGGTCCTCCGCCAAGCTGTGCGCCTGTAGTAAGGCGGCAAAGGAACGGAAAGAACTGCGCGCGCCTTGCAAGTCACCGACTACCACCGCCTGCAGATGCTGGTTCAGGCGGGCAGTCAACTCCGCATGACTGTCCAGGAGGTCGGCGCATTTCAGCATGCCCTAGTCTACGAAGACCGAGAGTTTTGCCATGGCCCAACCGACTTCCATGCCGCGCACTGTGGCTGAGTCGGGTCGAGTGTTCATACTCGATACCACAGAGTTGCCGTTCCGAACAGAATGGAGCTTGCCTAGTTGCCCGGTTCCTTCAGCACCTTCTTGATAACGCGAGCGCTGACTTTGGCGACCATTGAGCGTGGCGCGACGCGGTTGCCGGCCACCAAGAGGCTGTTTTTAAAGCCGTGTACGAAGGTCATGCGCTTACCGAGCAGGTCAAGGCTCTTGCGCACGACGTCGACCGGGTTGGCCATCTTCGGGAAGGTGGATTCGGTACCGGCAATGCCATGGAATTCGGTCTCGGTGGAGCCAGGGCAGACCGTCAGCACATCCACGCCAGTGCCACGAAATTCTTCGTTCAAAGCCTCGCCCAGCAACAGGTCGAAACCTTTGGTGGCACCGTAGACCGAAAAGAAGGGAGTGGGCTGGAAGGCGGCGGTGCTGGCCAGCATCAACATGCCGCCGCGGCCGCGCTCCACCATGGCCGGCAGCAATGCGTAGCTGAGCAAGGTGGGCACCTCGCAGTTGAGGCGAATCATGTCGCGGAATCGATCGGCACCGCCCTCTAGAAAACTGCCCTTCCAGCCAAAGCCGGCATTGTTCACCAGCAAGCCGACCTCCAGGCCACTCACCGCATCTTCGATTTCGGCAATCGCATTCTCGGCCAACAGGTCTAAGACCAGCACGCGACATTCCACTCCATGTTTGGCTTGCAGTTCGTTCGCCAAGACCTCCAGTTGTTCGCGGCGTCGGGCGACCAACACCAGGTTCAGCCCACGTTCAGCCAGCTGGCGGCAATAGTCGGCGCCAAGGCCAGCGGATGCGCCAGTGACCACGGCCCATGGCCCGTATTTAGCTGGGAATTCCATGCCGCCTATTAGAACCGGATTCGTCTTCAAGGAATAGTGCTGGACCAAAAAAATGAAGCGCCGAAATCCCCCCGGATTCCAGCGCCT
>JASMKM010000005.1 GCA_030749235.1 Planctomycetota bacterium
AAGTTCGGCTGCATGCCACCACGCGCGTGCTGCTCCTCCTCTTCGTCATCAGTCTCTTCCTCGTCCTCTAGGTCATCGTCGTCGGGTGTGTTGACGTGATCCTTGCTCGACCAATCGGAGCTGGCAGGGTTGCGGTTCGAACCCTTGGATGAACCGCGCCCAGCGGTGGAGCCTGATTCCTGCTCGTCCTCGCTCTTGGGCTTATCGTCCTGCTTCTGCGGCTTCTGGAGTTTGGGCGGTTTGCGCTTGGCCTTGGTTTTTTCCTCGGCAGGCTTGGAGATCTGCCCTTGCTGCGAAGGCGTGCCTTGCGAATTGCCGGCACCTGTCGAGGATTCGGCGGCAGCGGAGCGACCACTACCGGTCTTGCCTTGGGAATCCTTGCTCTTCTCCTCAATGTCAGCCGAGTAGGCACGCGTCTCGGCGGTGGCGTGGCGTTCGGTCGAAGGCGTTGCAGGCTCGCTGCTGCTCTCCGGTTGCGGAGCCTCGTTGTCAGGGTTGTCGGTCTCTGTGAGGGCGTCGACCTCGAACGCATTGCCAGGAAGCTGCACGCGAATGTCGGTTGAATCCTCGGCTGCTTGTACTCGCCATTGACCCACGAGGCCACCGGTCATGATCAAGAGCAGCATGGCTAAGGCAGGGCGTGCCAAGGCCGATGCCTGCCACGGTTGGCGTTTGAAATGCAGGCTAGCTTCGCGCGTACGTGCGATGCGTTCGGCAGCGTCTTCGACGGCGGCCTCCTGGAAAGCAGACCGCTCAGGGCCATGCAGGAAATCGTCGGCGGCGAGGAGGCGGTCGGAGAGGTGCAGTTGGCGATCCCATTCACCAATTGCATGGGCGCGGTCGATAGTGAAGGCACGTTCCAACCAGACACACAGCAGCATTCGGATAGCTAACGCCGCCATGGCCACAATTAACCATGGCCACCAAGCGCTGCGCAGGCCTTCGCTCTCAAACATGCGCGCGGTAACCTGCACGAGTACCCACAGGCCCAGCACAATGGCTGGCGTCCACAGGAAACGCATGAAGGCCCTCCCTAAATGATCCTTGAAAGAAATGCGCGACAGGGCCTGGGTGGCGGAGTTGTTCAGCCCATCCAATTCCGAACGTAGCGAGTCCCAGTTCTGTTGGCTCATTGCTCGATTTCCTCGTAGTCCGTTTGCACAGCCTGCTCGATGGTGCCGGCAAAGGGGTCACTTAGGTAGGCCACCACACTGATCTGGTTGGGATCGATCTTGGTGGACATCATGACGGTCTGGCCGAGACCCTCGGCCATGGTTTGTTCCAGGAAAGCCTCGTTCTCGGCAGCGACTTCGGCAAGGCTCTTCTCGAACTCATATTCGTAGCGACCGTTCTCGATTTTGGTCCACACACCTCGCGAGTTGCTGGTCAATGAGGCGCGCGCCACCATGCGATGGATTACCGTCGTGGATAGGCCTGGGTAAAGCACTCCCCGTTCAGCCAACACCACACAAAG
>JASMKM010000006.1 GCA_030749235.1 Planctomycetota bacterium
TCAAGACGACCAGCACCACCATCAGCAGGCGCGCGCTGACAACCTTAGCCATCGCCAATTTGGCTGGAGGTTCGCGGTAGGCAAGCTCGGGATTGAAACCTTGAGGCTCGACCTCCGGTTTTGACATCGGCAGGAACATCGGGCGCAACAGCCTCGTCAACGGCAAGAACAAGGCCAGGAAAATGAGTAAGGAGCGGATTGGGTGGTATTCCTTCCACACCGTCTGCAGGATTGCATTGGTATCATCTTGCATGCCGATGAAGATGAAATGATTGAACTGACTGTCGAACTCCTGAAAGAAGTTGAAGCTGGCGATAAAGATCCACAGGGCCGCGGCCAGGAACACGCCGCCGAGCGCCACGCGGATCCAGCTACTCAACCAAGCTACCGCGCGCAGGCCAATCAACAGGCTGGTAAGAACCGGCAAGGCCACCACATAACCGGCCACTTGGCAATCAAAGCGCATGCCATAGACCACCACTTGAAAGATGTCGACAAAGCCACTGTCGGCGGCCATGCGGTCATGAAATACTGCGATCAAGGCCACGCGGAAGACCGTCAGCAACAGCATGACCAACAGCCACAATCGCAGGTCCTTACGATATGGCGCCAACCAGGCCTGCCAACTAGTATTCATCGAAGGCCGCAAGCAGATAGGGCGCGGTCGCGTACTTCGCGAGCCCGGGTCCGAGCCTTGTCCGCACCAACAGCAAGGATTTCATCGACCAACTGCGGGTTGGCCAGGTAGTACTCACGCTTCTCGCGGGCGCTGGCAAAGTAATCCTCGAGCGCATCCTTCAGACGCATCTTCAAGTGACCATAACCAGGGGCACCGGGACCACCGGCTGCAACCTTGGTTTTCCACTCTTCTAACTCATCGGCAGGTAGGAACAAGGCCAATAGGTCGAACACAAAGAGCTCGCTGGGATCCTTCGGCTCCTCTGGTGGACGCGAATCGGTGACAATCTTGCCACACAACTTCTTCAGCTTCTTGCCCGACTCGAAGATCCAGATGTCGTTGGCATAACTTTTGGACATCTTCTGCCCATCGAGCCCCGGCACCTTCTGCATGTTCTCGGCTTTCTCCAAAAGCATCTCCGGGCGCACGAAGACGTCGCCATAGATGTTATTGAAGTAACCCGCCATGTCTTGGGTCATCTCGACATGCTGCACTTGATCTTTGCCGACCGGCACCACATTGGAATCATAGGCGAGGATATCCGCAGCCATTAGAACCGGATAAGTGAATAGCCCGACCGACGGCTTGATGTCGTTGGCCATTTTGTCCTTGTAGGAATGAGCGCGCTCAAGCAATCCCATGCCAGTCACCGTGGATAGCAACCAAGCAATCTCTGTGACTTCCGGAACATCCGACTGGCGCCAAAGCACCGCCTTGTCCGGGTCCAGACCGCAGGCCAGATAAGTAATTGCGGTCTCGCGCACCAAATCGCGCATACGACCGGCGTCGCGCACCGTGGTCAACGAATGGTAATCGGCGATAAAGTAGAAATGCTCGCCCGGCTCGTCTTGCAGGGCCACATGCTGGCGAATGGCACCGAAGTAGTTGCCAATGTGCAGCAGCCCGCTAGGCTGGATTCCGCTGAGGACCGTGGACATAGCGCAAAGGATATCACTTCCAAAGGAAGGAGATCGATTTGTCGATGTCGGGGTGCAGGCTCTGCATCACCGGGCAGGTCGTAGCCGAGTTCTCCAGGCGTTTCTTTATGTCGTCGCGAACAACGGTGGCCATCTCGATCTCCACCGGCAGGCTGCCGATGCGGCGCACCGGGTCGGCGACCATGTGCTTCTGGACCCGTACCTTGGTGCCGCTAAGGTCCAGGGCATGACGATCGGCAACGATACCAAGGATGGTCATGATGCAGGCTCCTAAGGCGGTAGCTACCAGATCCGTCGGTGAGAAGCTCTCACCCTTGCCGCAGTTATCCACGGGAGCATCGGTGCTGACCCTTACGCCAGAAGGTTCATGAGTGGCGTTGCAGCGCAACTCCCCCTCGTATACCAGATTAATCTCTACAGCCATCAGCACATTCTAGGCTCGCGTGCCTGGCCTCACCGGAGAGTGAGGTACCGCACCCCTTCGCTCGCCCCGTGGTGCATCGACTGCTCTCCACCGTTACAATGCCCCCGATGATTCTTACCAATACCGAAACCGTCCCAGGCCTGAACGTGGTCGCACATTTTGGACTTGTGCAAGGCAGTACAATCCGCGCCAAGAGCATTGGCCGTGACTTCATGGCCGGCATGAAGAACCTCGTCGGCGGCGAACTACGCGGTTACACCGAACTGTTGCAGGAATCACGTGACCAGGCCTTGAAGCGCCTGACCGAGCAGGCGCAAGCGCTCGGCGCCAACGCCGTGATCAACCTGCGTTTCTCGACATCCTCGATTGCTGCTGGTGCCGCCGAGATCCTCTGCTACGGCACCGCGGTGTTGGTCGAGGAGCCTTCCTCGCATGCTGCCGAGCTGCCACGCCACGACCATGGCTCCGACAGTCACAGTAGTCAACAGGATTTCGGCGTCTGATGGATTTCATCCAGATTTACGTCGGGCTGTTCCTGCTGGTGCTTGGTTTAATCGCCGGAACCCTGGTTGAGAAGCTCCACTACCGCCGCATCAAAAAGCGCGAGATTGGCTTCGTAACCCTGCCGGCCTTGACCTCACGTACGGTGATTGATGAGCACGATGTGTTGCGTTCGCAACTGGCACTTGGCAGCGCAGTGATTTCGGTCGATTACTTCAAACGCTTCGCCGCCGCCCTCAAGCAACTCTTTGGCGGCGAAGTTCACTCCTATTCAACGCTGTTGGACCGTGCACGCCGGGAAGCCCTGCTGCGCATGAAGGAGAATTTCTCTGACGCCCACCTGTTCATCAACGTGCGCTTTGAGACATCGACCATCTCTAGCGGCAATAACTCGCGGATTGGCTCGGTCGAGGTCTTGGCTTTTGCAACTGCGGTCTGGTACCGCGAGGATTCTCCGCACTCAATCCCCACGCCACTGGACCGTTGAAGTTCGTCCCGAGAGGACTCGGTGGCGCTGCAGACAACTCCAAGGGTGGCAAGGAGGGTTGGCGCAGCCGCCTGAAGGGCATCTTGTCGGCAGTCATCATCCTCAGCGTCCTTTACCTAGTCCTTGGCTTTGTGGCGGACATGAGTGCCAACCTGGTCCCCGAGGAGACTGAGTCGGAATGGTTCGCATGGGTGGATGATGTGCTATTGGCTGATGCCCAAGCGCCGCCTCCGGAGCTGCAAGCTGTCCTTGACAAGCTAATCACCGGTAGCGACCTTCGTCCCTTCGACTATCGCCTATGCGTCCTCGTCGATCCGACGCCCAACGCATTCGCCTTACCTGGAGGCACCATCACCGTGACTACTGGCCTTTTGGACATGGTGAAGAGCGACATAGGGCGCGCCATGGTAATCGGCCATGAATTGGGACATCTTGAGTATCGTCATGGCCTCAAGCGTTTAGGCCGTTCCTTACTGTTGGCGGTAGGCATGTCGATGGTCGGATTGGATTCCAACGCATTACTGAAGCAGAGCTCCTTCCTCGCTGAAATGAAACATTCCCGTAGCCAAGAGGAGGAATCCGACAGCTTTGGCCTGAATCTTGTCTATTCGAAATACGGTACCACGGAAGGCGCCTTCGAGTTCTTCGAAGAAGTGCATCTCCTTCAGGGTGCTGACGAGGCCAGCTTGATCGAAAGTGTGCAGTCGTGGGCACATACCCACCCACTAACGGAAAACCGCCTGACGAATCTCAAACGTCAGGCGATCGAGTTGGCTCGCTGACCTCAAGCCTCACTCGCACTTGGGCAACCAGCCTCATTCGCGGTTCAAACTTCCAGCTTCTGCCTTTCTTCGGCGACCTTCTGTTCGGCCTCCTTCTCGGCAGCCAAGGCACGCACATCCTCGGTGATGCGCATGGCGCAGAATTTCGGACCGCACATGGAACAGAAATGTGCCGACTTGGACGGCTGGCTGGGCAAGGTCTCGTCGTGGAAGGCACGCGCAGTGACAGGATCCAAGGATAGGTTGAACTGATCCTCCCAACGGAACTCATAACGCGCCTTACTCAAGGCGTCGTCCTGATCCTGGGCGCCAGGGATGCCCTTGGCAATGTCGGAAGCATGCGCGGCGATGCGGTAGGTAATCACGCCGGTCTTGACGTCGTCGCGGTCTGGCAAGCCGAGGTGCTCCTTGGGGGTCACGTAGCAAAGCATGGCTGTGCCATACCAGCCGATCTGTGCAGCACCGATGCCGGAGGTGATGTGGTCATAACCAGGAGCGATATCGGTGACCAGGGGACCAAGCGTGTAGAAAGGAGCTTCGAAGCACTCCTCCAACTGCTTGTCCATGTTCTCCTTGATCATGTGCATGGGCACGTGTCCAGGCCCTTCAATCATGACTTGAACATCATGCTTCCAGGCGATCTTGGTCAACTCGCCGAGGGTCTGCAGTTCGCCAAATTGGGCTTCGTCGTTGGCGTCGTTCAGGCTACCGGGACGCAGACCATCCCCTAGGCTGAAGGTGACATCGTACTTCTTCATGACCTCGCAAATTTTCTCAAAGCCGGTGTAGAGGAAGTTCTCCTGATGGTGTTCTAGGCACCACGCGGCCATGATTGAGCCGCCGCGGGAGACGATGCCAGTGAGACGCTCAGCGGTCAGCGGCACATAACGTAATAGCACGCCAGCGTGAATGGTGAAGTAATCAACTCCCTGCTCGGCCTGTTCGACCAAGGTCTCGATGAAGATGTCGAGGCTCAGCTTGTCGGGCTCGCCGTTGACCTTCTCCAGCGCCTGGTAGATCGGCACCGTACCGATTGGTACGGGACTGTTACGCATAATCCACTCGCGGGTCTCGTGGATGTTGTGCCCAGTGGACAAATCCATGACCGTGTCGCCGCCCCACATAATCGCCCACTGCAGCTTCTCGACCTCTTCGGAGATTGACGAATGTGTGGCCGAGTTGCCAATGTTGGCATTGATCTTGGTGCGAAAGTTACGACCGATGATGACCGGTTCCAACTCAGTGTGGTTAATGTTGGCGGGGATCACCGCGCGTCCGGCGGCAATCTCGCTGCGCACAAACTCCGGCTCGACCTGTTCACGTACGGCCACGTAAGCCATTTCCTCGGTGATTACGCCTTTGCGTGCGTAGTGCATCTGCGAGAAGTTTTGGTCGCCACGTGCCTTGCGTGCGTTTACCCATTGCACCCGTGGCCTTGGAATGCCGGAACGCGGATCGAATCCCTGTGGGCCGGTGGTGTCGTAGGCATCGAAATGCTCGCCGTTGGTCAAGTGGATGCGCCGAAATGGCACCTCCAACTTGAAGTTGCCATGAGCCACTTCGGTGGCGAGCTTTTCGGATGAGGGATAGCACTCCTCGAAGGTGGGAATGCTGCGTGGCGCCAGGTCACCATCTTCTTGGCGGTGACGGCCCAGTGTTGGTTTCTCTTCATTCATGGCAATTCCTCCGCAGGCATGACCCTGGTCAGGTTTAAGGGTGTATTCTCAGGCCTCCGTGCGGGGCCACCCCTATGCGTTCGTATGGTCGATACTCTACACTGTGTCCATGAGTGCAGGAAGGAATATTGCGATTGGCTGCGGCGTCATCATCCTGGCTATTTTCCTGGCAGGCTTCCTCGGTATCCGCTGGTTTATGAACAACTTCGGGGCCACTTGGGATTCCGGCGAGATTGCTGCATGGTCTGAGGAGTTAATTGGCATGACTCCTCCAGGGTTCAAGGGTGTCTGGGGTAGTTATGCCAGCGAAAACCAGGACGAGGCTCTGCTAGTCTTCAAACAAACTCACGAGCGCGGCACCCAGACCGGATTAACCTTGTACTTCCGCCAAGGCAGCCATGATTTCGACTCGGTGATGAAAGATGTCGACAACAACAAAGAAGGCATCTACATCAAGTTTGACAGCCCTGCCGGCGAGCCCGAGAAGTACTTCGCCACTTGGCGCAATGTCAAGGTTCCCATCCAGCTGCTCGAGGGCTACGACGAGACCAAAATCCTGGGCCGCCAGATTACCGCCATTGTCCCCTTCGACGATCACATTGTGGCGATGTTCATCGAAGGCAATGCCGAATACCTGGATCGCGACATTGTCCAGGAACTACTCGACTTAATCCCTGCGGATTGGCAAGCCAAATCGTTGCCGACGCGGCCGGACGAACTCGAAGAGAATCAATAGGGCCTTGGAATCCCGCGCCAAGGCGAGATTCGATTAAGGACGCGGGAAGAAGGTCAGCTCGGTGCTCTCGAGGCTGCCTTCGCGGAGGTATGCCACCGTCACAGTGTCGCCGACCTTGAACTTGCCGAGCGCATCCATGAAGTCGTAGATGTCGCCGATCTCGACGTCGCCGACCTTTTTCAGGACATCGCCGGGCAACAGACCAGCCTTCTCCGCTGGGCTGCCGGGTGAGGTTCCAGACAAGGCCATGCCACCGCCTTCGGGCTCATTGCCGTAATCAGGGATTGAGCCGAACCACAGACCACCGCCGCGGCGCGAGCCACCACCATGGGCGGACGTCGACGCTTCCGGTTTCTGGAATTGAAAGTCGCTGCGCGGAGCCATCTGCAAGCGCACCAACAAGTCGGCAAGACCAGCACCGAGCTCGGCCATGCGCCCATAAGTGAGCTTCTGCCAATCATCCGACGGGCGATGGTAATCGCTGTGCATGCCGGAGAAGAAGAACACCGCCGGGATACCGACCTTATGGAAACTCATATGGTCGGAACCGCCGCCACCTGGCATATCGGTCTGCATCACATCGAGTTCTAAGTCGAAGCCCTGTTCTGAAAGGAACTGCTGGGCATGCTCGAGGGCTGGACCGAAAGCCGCCGCCGTGGAGGCGCTGGCCACCGTAATCTTGCCAGTTTCCATGCGGCCGACCATGTCAAGGTTGACGTTGCACACCACGTTCTCCAAGGGAATGGTCGGATTGGCCACCCAATGCGCGGAGCCGAGTAAGCCCATCTCCTCGCCGCTCCACAGGCAAAACAGGATGCCCCGCTCGCGTGGCTGCGGGCCAACATGACTCAAACCCCACATCTCGGCCAGTTCCAACACCATGGCCGTACCCGACGCGTTATCGTCGGCACCGTTATGGATGGCATGCACGCCCGGTGCCAGCGATCCCTCACCACCGAAACCGAGGTGATCATAATGCGCACCAACCACGATGACCTCGCCGCTGGTGCCGGGCGCCAAGGCCATGATGTTACGTGCGGTTCGGATCTCGCGGATGACCTGCGGCATCAGAGTGACTCCCGTAATGCCATCTGGACCAGCCTGTGTGACCTTTTCCTCGAGGGCGCCCCATAGTTGCGGCGTCACGGTGACCACCGGCACCGACAGTTTCCCCTGCGCCGATTTGAACTGGATCATGCCGTCGAAATTCTCGTCGACGTCACTGGGATTGGTGCCAACCACCACCCCGATCGCACCGGCGTCGGTGGCTTCACGGATCAAACCACGCAGCTTGTCACCGGGGCGATAGCGCAGCAGGACGAACTGCCCGTCGACCAAGCCGCTGGCGGATCCAACCAAGTTGGCGCTGTGGGTTTTGTCGGCACTTGCAGCGACCGTACCGACTTGACTGTAGTAGGTACTGCCAATCTGCATGACCGAATTTCCTTCGACCGGCGGCATCTCCACTTCGAAGAACTGGAACCATCCCCCGTTTTCGCCCATCGGTACCAAGCCGGCATCGCGAAGATCCTCACGGATGTAATACGACGCCTTAGCCATCTGCACCGATCCAGTCATGCGACCCTCTCGATCATCGTTCGAGAGCCAGCGCACATGCCAAGCCAACTCGTGGTCATCAATTTCCGGAACAGACGGAACCGAACAAGCGGTCCCAACCAAAACTACAACAAGGAGTGCAAGCCGAAATTTCATGGGTAAATCCCGCTCGACATTCTATCGCCATGAAGGATTGGTTGCCCCCTCAAGACCGCTTAGAATCCACTCAAGCCCTTGTCGCCGGCGCGCACCAGACGCAGATAAGTAACTAACTCAAATTCGGCGCAGACCTGCCCGTCGCGATCCAAGGCCTGGACCTCATGGGTGCGCACCGCCTTACCGCGCTCCTGTAGTTCGGTCTGGGCGCTGTCGATGTCGTCACTGCTCAGGCGAAAATGGAAATCCAAGTGTGCCGCGCCAGGTTTCAAAAAGCGAGCATTGGCCGCCATTAGCCACGACTGCAGGGCCATGCCGCGATGCTCCAAGGCCTGCCAATACATCACTGGGAAGGTCGGATCTGCGGCGCTGGAGATGGTGCCGCCGAAGATGGTGCCGTTGAGGTTGCGATTCCAGATTGACTTGCGTGCACGCATATGCACATTCAGGAAGTCGTCGCTAATCGACATCACCTTGATGCGCTGGAAGAGCAACGGCGGGAACCAGTTCAGCATCAGCCGCATCTGCCACGGCTTCAAGGGCCGACGTGCGAGTCGATGCGAGCCATCATTTAAGTAGGATGCAACCATCTTAGGTCCTTGCAGACCTAATCAATTGTATCCTCACAATCATGCTCACGGCGTGATTTCAATTGGAATCGCAACCGAAGTGTAATCAGCGGCCATTGCACCTCTAAGACTACTCGCCACTGCAATATGGAAAGTACGACCAATCAGGGAATACCGCAACTCCGACGGTGCCATCGAGATGCCGGCCTTAGCGTCGCCAGAAGCATCTGGGCCGCGCCCAAACCGGGATATCGTTTAAACCTAGACTGGCCACAAACCAGGGCTACAAAAATGCTGGTCTAAAAACCAAACTCCTTCCAGCGTTTATCCACAGACTGCTTGACCTCGGGAGACATCACGATTGCCTCAGGCCAATCACGCGTGAAGCCTTCCTCGGGCCATTTACGCGTGGCATCGATGCCGACCTTGGAACCATAACAGGCCGCCCGGCTGGCGTGGTCGAGGACTTCGATTGGTCCCATGGTGAACTCCAGGTCACGTTGCGGGTCAATGTGGTTCAGCACCTGCCACGCGACTTCCGAGTCGCTGTGGATATCGACATCTTCATCCACAACCACAATGACCTTGGTGAACATTGCCTGCCCCAATCCCCAAATCGCATTCATAATCTTGCGCGCATGCCCAGGATAAGATTTCTTAATGCGCAGGTACATCAAGTTATGCGCAACGCCTTCAAACGGCATACGGTAATCGAGCACCTCGGGGAACTGCTTCTGCAGAATCGGCAACAACAGCCGCTCGATCCCTTCGGTCATCCAGCAATCCTCTTGTGGCGGACGCCCCACCAAAGTCGTGTGGTAGATCGGATCCTTACGGTGCGTGATGCATTCGACATGAAAGACCGGGTATTGGTCGGCCAAGCTGTAGAAGCCGGTGTGGTCGCCAAAGGGACCTTCGGTCACCAGTTCCTGCGGATCAACCCACCCCTCCAACACGATTTCGGCTGTAGCAGGCACCTCTAACGGCACAGTCTTGCACGTCACCAAGGGCACCCCTTTGTCGCGTAGAAAACCGGCAATCAGAAGTTCATCTAGATCAGGGGGCGCAGGGATCACGCTGGCGAAACAGGTGAATGGGTCGGCACCGATCACGACAGCGACTGGAATGCGTTCGCCGCGTTCGGCGGCCTTGCCCAGATGCCTGCGCGCGTCCTTATGCAGGTGGCTGTGGAAGCCTGTGGTGTTCTTGCTCATCACCTGAAGGCGATAGGTACCAAGATTGCGTCGGCCACTTTCGGGATCCTGCGTCACGCATAATGGGAAGGTTACGAAGGGACCTGCATCGTCGGGCCACGTGGTCAGAACCGGCAACTTACTGAGGTCGACGTCGTCGCCTTGGATGACCACTTCCTGACAGGGTGCGGAGCTGACCTTTTTCGGCATCCATTTGGCCATGCCAGCCAACTTGGGCAGCATCTTCAACTTATCGAGGATGCCTTCGGGTGGTGCCTGGTCAAGCACCTCACGCAAGCGTTGCGCATGTTCATCGACACTGCGCTTGCCTAGAGAGATTGCACAACGATTGCGTGAGCCGAAACCGTTGATGAACACCGGCATTTCGCTACCCTTCACGTTCTCGAACAATAAGGCCTTATTGCTCGTGCCCTGTTCCTTGCTGACGCGATCGGTAATCTCGGAAATCTCCAGATACGAATCGACCTCCGCGGTAATCCGCGTGAGTTCGCCAGCATCTTCAAGTACTTCTATCCAGTCCCGTAGGCTGTCCATCGGCTCATTTTAGCTCGGCGAGCAGCCATGCGTTGAAGGCTAGTGACGTTCGGCACGGAAGGCAATCGGTAGACTCAAGGCGACCGCCTGATTGCTGCCATCGAGGATCATCGCTTGGGCGAAGTAGTGATCCTTCCAGGTCAGTCCCGGCGGGATGGTCATGGCGAAGGTGGCGTTGCCATTGGCATCGAGCTGCCCACTGAGAACCTGCATCGACAAGGACAATCCAAGCATGTCCGTGCCTATATCCAAGGTGGAGTTGAACGGCGGGCCGCTGGCGGTCGGGCTGGCGATCTGCGACAGCACCGTCTGAAAGTTGCTGCCGGCGTGAGTCGGCGAAGACAAACGGAAGGTCAGATCGTCGCCGGTGCGCAGGGCACGACGACTGGCTTCCAACCTCGGCATATCTACAGGCAAGTCGATCAAGCCGGTGCGTGCCAGCGGCCCGGCGACGTAGGCCAAGTTGCTGCCACTGGTGAGCAGATCCTCGGCGAGGACCAACAGTTCCCCTGCACGTGGCATTTGGGTATTGCGGGTCATCGTCGACATAGCCTCGATGACCAGTTGGGTCACGGCATCGGGGCCGATCATTAACCCAATCTCCCACAAGGTGGCGGACCAGATCTCACCGTCGGAGTGCACTTGGCCAACCTTGTCTTCGGGGTATTGCTTCATCTCGTCGGCACGTCGCACGGCCGGGAAGCCAATGCCAGTGCCGAGAGTCACGCCCACCCATTCGCCCGTGAGGGCGTCATTGGAATGCACCGACGACAACCAATCGCCATAACCTTCCGACATGGCTCCGTTCTCGCCGTTGCCGATACCACCTTGCACGTCGTCGTGGATAGCATGGCCGTACTCGTGAATGACCACATCGGCGTCCTCGGCGCAGTCAACGCCACGGGTACCGAAGGAGATCACGCCATTGAGAGAGTTATACGAAGCGTTGGTGTATTCAAAAATACCAAACAGCAAATCGAACACGTTAATCGGCTGCTGGCTGCGGCGCGCGTTCAATCCAAGGCCTTGCAGGTAATGCTGCATGGCGGTGACGTGGTAGTAGGACAAGGCCTCTTCGAAGATGCGGCCCTGACGGTCATTGGTGAAGTTTAGATTGGCACGGAAACTGCGGTTTGGGGTGCGATCGGTGGTCGCCCATGTGCCAGTCATGTAACCGCTGCCGTCGAGATCCTCTAAGGTCACCGGGAAGTAGGCCGCAGCAGGGACTGCCGTGCCGGAATCTCTCTGATCGGTGAGGTTTGGATTATCCAAGGTCTCCACCGGGTTCGGCATGAACACCGCGGCTTGGCCGTTGGCGTGGATGCTCTGGTTACGCACTTGCCAACGATGACCATGTTCCGCATCGACCCAAACGCGATAACCAATCGAGGTCGAAGCGCTGCTGACCAGGTCGACGCGGTGGCACAAGCGCGCACCGTCGGCCAAGGGCAACAACTCCAGGCGGCTGCCGACGACTTCGGTCGGCCACTCGGCGGTGAAAATCTGTGCAGCAAGTTCGCCAGCATAAGCAGCACCAATCTGGTCGGAGCCACTCCAGCTCTGCGCCGTACTGACCGCGCCATGCACCATCACGGTGCCATCGCTGAGCCAATTGACACGCACAATCTCATCGCACAATGGAAATCCATCCAACTGGCGTTCCAACAAGCTACGGCGCAGATTGATCAAGCTAGGCGCTTGCTCCTTCATCAGGGTGAAGGAGCCACCGAGGGTTCTGGACGCAATGTCCGCGGGGGAAGCCTGCAAGGACCATGCGCCCAGACGGAGCAGATGATCGGCGCGCGGCTGCAGGTCGGGGCTGACCACTTGCGGGAGAAGCGGATGGGCGTGCTCTGCGTGGTGCTGGGAGGCCGCCAGGGGGCTCAGCAGCAGAATTGCGCTGGGAATGAGGGGAAGCTTGAGTGACAGTGCCATTACATCTGTTATAAGGGATATTCTCAACAAATGCGCAATCCATCCATCGAATGCACTCTCCCTCCAGAAAAAAGCTGTTTAACGGTCTAGTTGTCGGCGCCTTGACGCTGTCTTGCAGCACTCCACAGGCCGATGTCTCTTCCCTGTCCTACACGACCTCTGCTCCACAACGACTACAACTGCAGGGCAACGTGTTCACATCCAGCAGCCAAGGTGATTCCAGCCTAGCCATGGCCAGCGACGGCCGCACTGCACTCGTGTGGAACAGCAAGCGCCAAGAAGGCGGGACCTTCGGCGTCTATGCGCGAATTTTCGATGACCAAGGGCAGCCGCTCAGTGCGGAAATCCACGTCAACGAGTTCTTGCCGCAAGCGCAATGGCAGGCAGCGGCCGCCTTTGCAGCCGATGCCAGTCTTTGGATCGCATGGGAGTCGTTCGGGCAAGATGGTTCGGGTGCAGGCCTGGTGGCTCGTCGTTTCGATGCTAACGGCAATCCCTTCGGCGGTGAGCTTGCCATTAACCAACAGCGCGACGGCGAACAGACCCAAGTGGTTCTGGCCGCAGGACCTCAACAGCAGATGTTGGCGGTCTGGGCTAGCCGCTTCGACACCGACGCCGGCAACACCACCGCAGGCCTGCGCGCACGTCTGCTGAGCCCCGATGGCGCTGAGCATCAGGAGATCCTGCTCAGCGATGCGATTGGCGATCGACGGCCAGCTGTCTGCAGCTTGGCCGATGGCAAGTTCTTTTTGACCTGGACGCGTGACGTGATTGAGGAGAATCGCTCCACCGTCATGGCCATGTTCCTTGATGCGCTAGGGCAACCGCAAGGGGCGGCTTTCGAACTGGTCGACGATGCCAGTCGTGATCATGTCGAGCCAGTGGTGACCACCACCGCTCATGGCGACCTGGCGGTCGCATGGATGCGCAGCTGTGTCGGCGGTTATGAGGTCGTGGCCCAGGGCTTCGACGCCACGGCCATCGCCCGCGGCGATGTCCAGGTGCTGGCCACTCCACAAGATGGTTGGAAGTCCGGCGTGGCGATCTGCGCTGATCAAGATGGTGGCTTTGCCATCGCCTACAACCAGGATCGTTGGCTGCCTAGCAGTGGTGAAGTGGAACAGCTGGAGGAACGCCTGGTCCTTGCCAAGCGTTTCGATGCTGACTTCGTGTGCCTCGATGACGAGGCGGTCCGCTTGAGTGACCACGGCCTGCTGGCACGCACCAGTGCCGCCACGCGTTTGGCTTATGCAGCCGATGGACGCCTGGTCGCCAGTTTCGACGGCGATAGTGGCAACGGCGACGGTTCCGCCGCCAACCTTGCGATGCTGTTGCCTGGCGGCATGCAGCTTGCAAACACCCAAAGCCACAGCAAGCTCGATGTCGCCGCACCTGCGATCAGTGATGCCGACATGCTGGCCGCCAACCCACCGATCTGGGACCCCAACTGGGTGCCGCAGCAACGCCTGATGACAACGATGGCAGCCAGTGGCGACTTCGGTTTTGAAGGCGTACCGGGTACCGGCTGGACCCCACCGGACCCCGAGATTGCGGTCGGCCCAACCGACATCATCGTCATGACCAACGGCAACATCTCGAACCTGTCAAAGACTGGCAACCTGATATGGAGCGATGAGATTGAGAACAGCTTCGGTTTCTGGGGTTCGCTGAATACCGGTAGTTTTGTGTTCGACCCCGAATGCACCTGGGACCCTCATTCCCAACGCTTCCTCGCCATGGCTTGTGAGCGCACCAATGGTCGCAGCTACTTCCTGTTCGCGATCTCGAAGGACAGTTCGCCAGGCAACGCCAACGATTGGCACAAGTACCGCTTCGATGTGACCTCGATCTCGGGCAATGACATCGACTCCCCAAACATGGCCGTCGGCCCCGATTCGATTCTGTTGACCGCGGACTTCTTCAGCCCTGACAAGTACTTGATCTACATCCTGGATAAGAGCTCGGTGTTGAACGGCGGCAGCGCAGTGACCACGCATGAGTTAATCACCGGCACAAGTCAGCAGTCGATGGGTGTTCCGGTGGTCTACGACAACGACCCGAACCTCTACATTATCCAGTCTACGGAATACAGTTCGAACAGCACAATCATCCTGCATGCCATCAGCAACCCATTCACGGCCTATAACCGCACCACCACCAGCTTGAGCGTGCCGACCTACTCCTATCCTGCGCATCCCCCGCAGAAGGGAAGCTCCTCGCGCCCGTACTTGTTCGAGCCGCGTTTCTGGAGTTGCGCGCAACGCAACGGTTCCCTGTGGGCGGTGCATCACGTGAACAATTCGCGCGCGCGCGTGCGCTGGTACGAAATCGACATGAATAACTGGCCGATTTCTGGCTCGCCCTCGTTAGCACAGGACGGCGAAATCGATTTGGGTAGTGGCATCTACACCTACTTCCCTAGCATTCACATCGACGCCGATTCCAACGTCGCGATCACCTATGCACGTTCGGCATCCAATGAGTACATATCGATGGGCCGTTCGATTCGCGCTGCCACCGATCCTCCCGGCACCATGCGACCAGGTCAGGTCGTGCAAACCTCGACCAACGCACATACCTCGGGACGTTGGGGTGACTACAGCGGTACGCAGGTAGATCCGGGTATCGTCGGCACCTTCTGGGGACATCACGAATACAACATCGGTGGTACTTCCTCGTGGCGCACTTGGGTCGCCAAGTACGTGATGCGGGATGATCCGTTCCTGCTCGCACCCTTCACGCTGACCGCCGGTTCGGTGAACAACGTGCCGGTGACCGGTGCTACGCCAAACGGTCGGGTCTATTTCGCCTACAGCACGGTGGGCACTGCGCTTTCCGAGACGCCCGCGTTGAGCACCACCTTGAGTATCGAATCGCCGACGCTGGCCGGTTCTCGTCTAGCTGACGCCGCCGGTAATGCCAGCTTGGCCCAGTTCATCCCCCCTGGCTTCGCCGGTCAGACAGTTTGGGTGCAGGCTGCCGAAGCCGGGCACGCGACCAACTGGGTTCAGGTGACCATCCAGTAGGTGGTTCTTGGGTGGCTGTGTTCCTGCTAGGTGACCGTCTCCAGATTCTCCGAAGTAAGTCCGTTTCTCATTCAGGATACTGTTGATCCTAGGAATCCTAGGCCCCAGCATCCCCACGACACGGATACCCAGCCAAACAGTTACCCAACCACGAAGTTCACCATACGCCCAGGTACCACGATCACCTTCCGGACTTCACCCTGCAGATGCTCCGCGATTACCTCACGTGCTGCAGCTTCCAGGTCATCCTTCGACACATCCGGTGCCACCACTGCACGTGCGCGCAACTTGCCGTTGATCTGCACCGGCACCTCGATGGTGTCAGCGACCAGTTTCGATGCATCGAACTCGGGCCAAGCGGCATAAGCCAGTTCACCAGATTGATTGGTCAAGGACCACAGCTCCTCGGCCAAGTGCGGCGCGAAGGGCTCCAATAGGATGCAGAAGTTGGCGGCCTGCTCAGCGGTCAGCGGAACCTTGGCTTTGGTGGCTGCATTGATAAACTCCATCAGCGCGGCGATTGCGGTGTTGTAGCCCATCTGCTCCAAGTCATGGCCGACCTTCTTGATGGCTTGGTGCAAGGCACGCTCGACGTCGTCGTTGCACTGCTCACCGAGGCCCGTCTGGTAAACACGCCAGGTGCGCTGCAGGAAGCGGAATACGCCCGGCAGGTCACGAGGGTTCCACGGCGCACTCGCCGTCACCGGCCCCATGAAGGCTTCGTAAAGGCGCATGGTGTCGGCACCGTACTGGGTAATCACGTCATCTGGGTTGATGACGTTTCGCAAGGACTTCGACATCTTCGCCGTCATCCGCTCGACCGCTTCGCCGGTTTCCTGGGCAAAGAAGCTGCCGTCCTCGTTTTCGGTGACAGCGTCCACCGGCACCAATAAACCGGCGGCGTTCTTGAAAGCATAGGATTGCACCATGCCTTGGTTAACTAACTTCTGGAAGGGCTCGGAATGCGTGACCAGGCCGCAGTCGAACAGCACCTTATGCCAGAAACGCGCGTACAACAGGTGCAACACCGCATGCTCGGCGCCACCGACGTACAGGTCGACCGGCATCCAATAGTCTTCCTTCTCTCGATCCCAGGCCGCACCCTGGTTATGCGGATCTAGGAAGCGCAAGTAATACCAACAGGAGCCGGCCCACTGCGGCATGGAGTTGACCTCGCGCTTCCAGGTCTTGCCGCCTTTGTCGACCACGGTCACCCAATCGGTCGCGCGCGCCAATGGTGGCTCCCCACCTGCAGCTGGAGTGAAATCCTCCAATTCCGGCAGCGAGACTGGCAAATCCTCGTCGGCGGCCAGCTTAACCTCACCAGTGCGCTCCCCGGCGGCGTCGATCTCGTGCAGGATTGGGAAGGGTTCTCCCCAATAACGTTGGCGGCTGAACAGCCAATCGCGCAGGCGAAAGTTGACCTTGCCGGTACCTAAACCCTTCTCCTCCAACCAGGCAATCATTGCCGGGATGGACTCCTCCTTAGTCATGCCGTCGAGAAAGTCGGAGTTGACCATCTTGTCGCCATCCAGAATCTGGCGGATCTCCAGGCTGTATTTCTCGGCGAACTCATGGTCACGCTCGTCGCCATCTGGGACGCACATGATGGCACCGGTGCCATAACTCATTAGGACGTAATCCGCCGTCCAAATCGGGATCAAACGACGCGGATCACCTTCGGGGAAGATTGGGTTCAGAGCGTAGGCACCAGTGAACACGCCTGTCTTATCCTTCTGCAACTCAGCACGCTCCAGTTCCGACTTGCGCGTGGCCTGTTCACGATATTCGCTGACCGCTTCCATCTGTTCGGGAGTGGTAATCACATCCACCAAAGGATGTTCCGGCGACAATACGCAGAAGGTCGCACCGTACAAGGTATCAGGACGCGTGGTGAAGACGGTGAAGGCCTCTCCGACTTCAACGCCTTCCGCGGTCGCAGGTTGGAAAGCTAACTCTGCACCTTCGGAACGGCCAATCCATTCGCGCTGCATGGCCTTGACCGAATCCGGCCAATCCAAATCCTCCAAGTCGGCCAGCAAGCGGTCGGCATACTCGGTGATCTTGAACATCCATTGACGCAGCGGCTTCTTCACACAGGGGTGACTGCCGCGTTCTGAACGACCGTCGATGACCTCTTCGTTGGCCAACACGGTGCCCAATTCCTCGCACCACCACACCGGCACCTCGGACTGGTAAGCCAAGCCCTTCTGATAAAGCTGCTTGAAAATCCACTGGGTCCACTTGTAGTAACTTGGGTCGGTGGTGTTGACCTCGCGATCCCAGTCATAGCTGAAGCCCAAGGCCTGCAGCTGGCTGCGGAAATTATCCACATTGGCCTTGGTGGTGACAGCCGGATGGGTGCCCGTCTGGATGGCATATTGCTCGGCAGGCAGGCCGAAAGCATCCCACCCCATGGGATGCAGCACGTTGAAGCCGCGATGACGCTTGTAGCGAGCGGTGATGTCGGTAGCTGTATAGCCCTTGGGGTGGCCCACATGGAGACCGGCGCCGGATGGATAAGGGAACATATCCAGCACGTAGTACTTGGGCTTGCTGGCGTCGAACCCCTCTTCACCAGGTCCACGGGTGGCGAAAGTGTTGTTTTCCCGCCAGGCGGCCTGCCAACGGGCTTCGATTGCTGTGAAATCGTATTCAGACATCGTTCCAAGTGCATTCCCAACCGGCATAGGGCGGAAAGCGGAAGAGTGATTCTATCCGCGATTTTGGGTTGGACGTAAGCCCAAGCGCCGTTACACTTTTTCGCCCCGGGTATGACGGTTCGCCGTTAAACCCATCAGGACAACGTGGGGCTATAGCTCAGCTGGGAGAGCGCTACACTGGCAGTGTAGAGGTCAGGGGTTCAAATCCCCTTAGCTCCACCATCCATTTCTCCTCCAATCCCGTCGGGCTTGCCTTCGTGCGATTCCCCGGCTCCGTGCTGATTTCCATTCAGCACTTAACCCCGCTTCGTAGATGGCTGACTTCTTCCATCCCGACCGGCTGCAGAAACTGGAGGATCTCAAGACCTCCGGCACCGACCCCTATCCGGCCCAGGCCGGATTTGCCCCACTTGCCGCGGCTGGGGATGGCGGGCAAGTAGCCGCCTCCAACAGCCCGGTGCGCGAGCTGGCCACTGACATCCTTGCCAAGTCGGAGGAGCGCCAAGGCGAGACAGTGCTGATCTACGGGCGCGTGCTCGGTCGTCGCGGCTACGGCAAGCTGGCCTTCCTGGATGTCTGGGACCAGAGTGGCCGCATCCAAGCCTGCCTGCAGAAGGACTTGGTGGTACCCGAGGAGTTCGCCACGCTGAAGCAAATGAACTTGGGCGACATCGTCGCCGTGGAAGGTGAACTGGGCAAAACTAAGGTTGGCGAGCCCACCGTCTTCGGCACACGCTTTCGCATCCTGACAAAGGCACTGGAGAACCCACCAGAGAAGTTCCACGGCTTGGCTGATGCTGAGCTGCGCGCGCGCCGTCGTTATGTAGACCTATTCGCAAACCAGGAAGTCCGTGATAGTTTCTTCAGGCGGTCGGCGATCATCCAGGCGATGCGCGAG
This sequence comes from Planctomycetota bacterium, assembly GCA_030749235.1. Classification (GTDB taxonomy): domain Bacteria; phylum Planctomycetota; class UBA1135; order UBA1135; family UBA1135. The sequence continues at coordinate 18,776 of JASMKM010000006.1, forward strand.
GTCTTCCTCGAGCGCGCCTACACCGAAGTCGATACGCCGGTGCTGCACCCAATCTATGGCGGCGCCAATGCCAAGCCTTTTTCCACCCACCACAATGCGCTGGATATGCAGCTCTTCCTGCGCATCGCGCCAGAGCTCTACTTGAAACGCTTGGTGGTCGGCGGCATGGAGCGCGTCTTCGAGTTCGCCCGCGTATTCCGCAACGAAGGACTGTCCATGCGTCACAATCCTGAGTTCACCATGGTCGAGTTTTATGAAGCCTACTCGGATGTGTTCGGCATGATGGAACTCACCGAGCAACTGGTCGTCGCTGGTGCCCGCGCTGCCGGTTGTGAACAGGAAGATGGCTCACTGAAAACCACCTTCCGCGAAGAAGAATTCAATCTCACTCCACCCTTTGCACGGGTGTCTTATGCCGATGCCTTCCAGGAACATGTCGGAGTCGCCGCCACCGATCGCGAAGCCCTGCCTGCCAAGATGAAGGAGCATGGCATTGAGGTCGCCGACGATTCCGAGTACGCCTGGTGGAAGGCGGTCAACGACCTGTTCGAGAATCTAGTCGAGCCGCACCTACGTGGCCCGATCTTCGTGCACGACTACCCTGCCGCGATCTGCCCGCTGGCTAAGCCCTTGCAGGATGCTCCGGAATGGGCCGGGCGCTTCGAGTTCTTCTTAGGCGGCATGGAATTGGCCAACGCCTTCAGCGAACTGAACGATCCGCAACTGCAACTGGCCAAGTTCGAAGAACAAGTGGTCGACAAGGATCCGGAATCTCCTAACCAGGTGGATCTGGATTACGTGCGTGCCTTGGCTTATGGCCTACCGCCGGCAGGCGGCTGTGGCATCGGCGTGGATCGCCTCATCATGGTGCTGCTCGGTAAGGACACCATCCGCGACGTGCTGCTGTTCCCGCATATGCGCCCTGAAAAGGACTTCGGCGCTGCCGACGGCGAGCCAGCAGAAACCTGCGCCGACGGCGAATAGGCAGGCGCGGATTTACCTCCGAGCTTGGCAAAGCGTCGCATCAACCTCGCTGTCCGACTAAACTCCTAGCTTGGCGCGACTCGCCCTCTCCTACCTGTTCAAACGCCCGGTGCAGCTTTTGGCTGTGCTCGGTGTGGCGGTGGGTTTGATGGCCTTGTTGTCGGTATTGGCGGTGATGAACGGCCTGATCGACATGAACCGCACTTCAATCCGCGGCCCACTCAGCGACCTGCTGCTAATTCCGGCAGTCAGCACCGAGCTTCCACGTTGGAAGGATTACCACAGCGCTCTGCACGGCGTGGATGAAATCGAAGCCTACGCGCCGCATCTGGTGGCCTATGCAATGTTCTCGCAAGACTATGGCAAGGTCGCCAACAAATACAGCGGCATCCAGATCATTGGTATCGACCCCAAACTGGAAGCCGCGGTCAACAACTTCGCGCGGAACCTGCGTGACGGCAAGGTGCTGCCGGTCGAAGATGCCGATGATCCCTTCGCCGTCGGCGACGACCTCTTCGCGCCACCAGGCGTCTTGGTCAGCGATGATTTCATGAAGCTGCTAGGCGGCTTCTCCGACCGCCGGACGCCGGTCATGCAACTCGGGTCGCTGCCCGCCATCCTGCCACCAGCCGGCGAGGATTTACGCCCGCACAATACCGAGGTCCAAGTTGCCGCCACCTACGCGGCGCGCGATTTTCGCGCCTCCTTGGACCGCGTCTACATGCGCCGCACCGGTCGCAACAGTCTGCACTATGACCTGCTCGGTTCCAAGGCCGCTGACTTCACGGAGGTGTTAATCCAACTAAAAGAAGGTGTCTCCCAGGAGCAAGGCAAGGCTGCAGTTCTGACAGCCTTGGCCAAAGCCAACCTGCCGTCCATCGGCGGGAATCAAGGTGGTTCGTTGCAAACTTGGGAAGAGCGTTCGGGTTCCCTGTTGAGCGCAATCGAGAACGAACGACGCATCGTAACCTTAGTGCTGTTCTTTATCGTCGTGGTCGCCGCATTCGGCCTGTTCACGACAATCACGGCCCTGGTGCGCGAAAAGATCCGCGACTTGGGAGTGCTAGCGGCAATCGGCTTCAGCCCGCTACGCCGCGGCATGTTGCTGCTCAGCACTGGCGCCATCGCCAGCGGCTTGGGCTGCATGCTCGGCTACTTTGGTGCCAGCTATCTGGTCGCCAACCGTGTCGCCATCGAGGACTGGGTCTACGCGAAATTCAACCTGCGCGTCTTCGACCCCAATCTCTACGTGGTCGACAGCCTGCCGGCCCAATGGGATTCGGAAAAGGCACTCGCCCTGACTTTGGCGACCTTTCTGGTCGGCGTTCTGTTCACCGCAGCCCCCGCCATTCGCGCGGCATTGTTCTCTCCTGTCAAGGCATTGCGCTATGAATGAATCCCCTTCCACGCTGCACCCCGTCCTGCTCGCCGAAGGCTTGAGCAAGAGTTACCGCATGGGCTCGGGCAAGCTCGAGGTCCTGCGCGACGTCTCGTTGGAACTGCATGTCGGCGAGGTCGCTGCCCTGATGGGTTCCTCCGGTTCCGGCAAGTCCACACTGCTGCAGCTGCTCGGCCTAATGGATCGCTGTGATCGCGGTTCGGTGTTGCTGCGCGGCCGACGCGTCGATAATCGCGGTGCCGGTGCGTCGGCGCGAATCCGTGCCACCGAGATTGGCTTCGTCTTCCAGCAGTTTCAGCTAATCCAGGAGCTCTCGGCCTTGGAGAACGTGCTATTGCCGCGACGTATCGCTCGTGGCATGTCATGGTTCTCTGCCCGCGGCGAAGAGAAGCGCAAGGCCACCCAGTTGCTTACCGATGTGGGTTTGGGTGCGCGCCTGAAGCATAAACCGAACCAGTTGTCCGGTGGTGAACAGCAACGTGTGGCAATCGCGCGCGCGCTGATCTCGATGCCACCGGTTCTGCTGGCCGACGAACCGACCGGCAACCTTGACCGCAAAACCGGCGACGAGGTGTTGGAGCTGCTCATGCGCATGGCACGTGAGCGTGGCACAGCAATCCTACTCGCCACCCATGACCAATCCATCGCCGGCTCATGCGAGCGCATCTTGCAGCTAAAGGACGGGCGCCTGGTCCTGCCGGAAAACGAGTCCGCAGTTTCCGATGGCAAAGCTGCCGAATCCAATGAGCCTGCTTAGCCTCGCGTGTTGCTACTTCCGCCAGCGGATCATCCTTCCGATGGCGTCGTTGGGCATCGCATTGGGCATCGGCGTGCTATTCACCGTCTTCGCGGTTTTCAACGGTTTCCTACAGGAGATGGAGTCGAGCATCCGCAATGTCTCCGGCGACGTCAACGTGGAAGTTCCTCGCGAAGCTCCGCAGACCGAAGAGCAATACCGCGAGTGGTTCGCGCAGGTTGATGGAGTCGCAAAGGCGATGCCACAGCTGCAATGGTTCGGTTTGATCGGCCGACGTGGCAGTCGCGCCTTAGACGACCCGCGCACCTCCGACCTCAGCGGCATCATGCTTATCGGCTCAGATGCCAGCGAGTTGGATTTCGGTGAGGTGGAAGGCGAACTACCACCGATGCAGGTCGGCGCGCCGTTGGCCAAGAAACTTGGCTTGGAGGTTGGCGACGTCGTCGAGATCGTCACCCATCGCTCCAGCCGTGGTCAACCGGTGCCGATGCGACGCAGTTTCCGCTTCACCGCCGAATACACCACCGGTCGCTTCGACCAAGACTTAGACCGAGTCTTCGTGCGCCGCAGCGACCTTGCCGAGATCAGTAGCACCCGCCCTGAGTTCAGTCACTGGATCCTACATGCCGACGATGGCGTCGGCGCCGAGGAGTTGGCGGTGGCGGTCGCAGAGCATTTCAAGAACCTGAAGCTGAATCGATTCGACCAGCCCAACATCCACACGTGGCGCTCGATTGGCGGCAACTTCCTGCGCGCGGCCGAAAACCAGAAAGGCATTCTGACGGTGGTATTCGGCTTCATCGTGTTGGTAGCGGCCTATCAGCTAATCGCCACCTTGCTGCTGACGGTAGCCGAGAAGCGTCACGACATTGGCATCCTGGCCGCCCTTGGCGCCTCGCCAAAACGCATCTCAGGCTTCTTCGTCGGCCTCAGCCTGGTGATCTCCAGCATAGGAATCTGCCTCGGTCTGCTATTGGGTTGGTGGTTGATCCGCAACTTGAGCATGGTGGAATCCTGGCTCGGCGGCGGTGAACCGATCTTTCTCGAAGAGATCTACAAGTTCGATCACATCCCTGTAGCGGTCGACGCCACCATGGTCGTTCTAATGATTGGAGTCACGCTACTAACCGCCACCCTCTTCAGCCTGCTACCGGCTTGGCGCGCATCCCGCACCCGTATCGTTCATACCCTGCGCAAGCGGTGAACCGCCTGAAGCGCTGGATTGCCGCGGCTGCGTTGCTGCTGGCTTACTCTTGTTCCCAACCGATGACCGCACATGACCCCCTCAGCGATTCCGCGGACACCCCGAAGTCACGGATGAACCTGCAGCTTCCCACCATGGGTGGCAAGCAGTTCTGGGCCGACTGGCGTTGGCGCGAGGGATGGCGCATCCAGGAGAACGTCCTGACCGGACACCACCGTGTGTTGGACCCTAAGGATCGCCGCCATGCGTGGGGAAGTTGGGAGGCCTGCTTGGCCGAGTTTGAGCGCCTAGCGCCCACCGTGGAACATAATCGGTCACGCCCTCTGGTGATGTTGTTGCATGGCATGGGACGTTCACGCAACGCCTTGAGCCACATGCAGGAAGCGCTCGCTGCCCAAGATTGGGATGTGGCGGCAGTCTCTTATCCAAGCACGCGACGCTCAATCCAGCAGCATGTAATCCAGTTCGAATCGGTGCTGAACCACCTGGAAGGTTATGACCAGGTTAGCTTCGTTACCCATAGCCTCGGTGGCGTCATCGTGCGTGAGTTGCTTGCACCGGAACGCGCCGCCGTCGACCATCCCAATGGTTATTGGCGTGACCACATCGAGGCCGAGCGCGTGGTGATGCTGGCGCCTCCAAATCAAGGCTCGGCCTTCGCACAGGCCGTCAAACATTGGGCAGCCTACAGCTGGATCTTCGGCGAAACCGGCTTGGCGCTTACGCCGCAGGCCATGGCCACAGTCCATGTGCCACGCATCCCGATGCTGATCATCGCTGGCGCGCGCGGCTCAGACGGCGTCTTTAACCCGTGGCTGGATGGCCCCAACGATGGCGTGGTCCGGGTCGAGGAGACCCATCTCGAGGGTGAGGCCGAGCATCTGGTGGTGGACAACATCCACACTTTCCTGATGAACGACCCCGCCAGCGTCAGCGCCACAATCCGCTTCCTAGCTGACGGCAGCGGCCTCGTAAATGCTCAGGTTAGGATCACCGACGATTAGGTTCGGCAGCTTCTCGCTCAAAGCCTGAAAGTGCGGCGTGGCGAAGTGAAAATCCACCGCCGCCTGATCCGCCCACAGCTCGAAGAAGTGGATGATATTAGGGTTCTCCGAATCGAAGAAATAGCGGTAACTGATGCAACCAGGCTCGGCGCGCGAAGGCTCCAATAGACCATCCAGGACTTCCAGTAGTTCGGCGCGGCGCTCAGGCACGGCTTCCATCTCGGCAACGATGATTCGCATGCCGGTATCTTAGCGACAATCCGCTTTCTCCTGCCAAGGGGAGCCGACAGCATAGACCAACGAGCTTACGAGTGGTCCATCCGCTCGCCCACGGTAGACACGCGCATGAGTGCCCTAGAAAGCGGCAGACAGAAGCTAATGCACGTGTCTCGTCCCACCTCGGAAGTCAGCGTTTCACTCAGACCTTAGGCTTAGGTCCAACTCAAGTCATGGCGGTCTACTGGAAGATCGCGCACGCGCTTGCCAATCGCGGCGTAGATCGCGTTGCACAAGGCTGGTGCGATTGGCGGCACTCCTGGCTCGCCGACACCGGTAGGCGTGCCATCGCTGTCGGTCAGGTGCACATTGATCTGCGGCGGTGCCTCATGGAAGCGCAACAGCCGGAAACCATCGAAGTTCGTCTGCTCAATGACACCCTTGGCGGCGGTCAGTTCACCAAACAAGGCTTGGCTGAGTCCGAAATTGACCGATCCCTCCATCTGCGCGTGGACGCGATCAGGATGAACCACTGTGCCGACGTCGGCAGCGATATCGACCCGCGGCACACGAAGCTGGCCGGACTTGCTGATCTCGACCTCCACCACCACGGCGATGTAGGCGTCGAAACTATGGTGTGCGGCGAAGCCCAGACCACGTCCACGCGGCAACTTCCGGCCCCACTCGCCGGCATTGGCCGCTGCCTCCGAGACGTTCAACAGGCGTTGAATGTGCTTGCTCGGTCCGCTGGTCTTCTTGCCGATCAACATCTTGGTCCAAGCCTGGTAGGGATCGGACTTTCCTGCGGCGGCAATCTCGTCAGCGAAACTGCTGACCGCGAAGGCATGCTGGATATTAGCCACCGATCGCAACCAACCAATCCGCACATGAGATTTAGCCAAGCCGGTCTCGGTACGCATGGCTGCTGCGGCAACGGGCATATTGTGGAAGCCCATGCCGAGTTCAAAGCCGGCAGGGCCGACCGACCCAGGGCTGAAGGTGGAGCCGATGCTCGGGTAGGCAGCTCGTTGCAGCCAAGCCACTGGCATGCCTTGTTCGTCGAGGCCGGCTTCCATCCGTTGCGCCGAGACGGCGTGGTAATAATCATGCTGCAGGTCGTCAGCACGCGTCCACAGAACCTGCACAGGGCGACCAGTCTCGCGCGCTAGCAAGGCCGCTTCGGCGGTGTAATCCGGCTTTGACTTGCGCCCGAAGCCACCACCGAGCAAGGTGACGTGGGCGGTCACGGCCTTCTTCGACAGTCCGAGGGTCTGTGCCACCGTATCCTGCACGGCTTGCGGGTTCTGGGTGGGCGACCAGACCTCGCAACCGGCTTCGGTGACGCGAGCGGTAGCGGTAGGTGTCTCCATGCAGGCATGCGCCAGCAACGGGATGGTGTATTCAGCATCGATGCGTTGGGCGGCATTGTCCAAGCCAGCCTTGATATCGCCGCGCCCCATGGTCTTGGTGCCAGGCTTGCGGACTGAATCCATCATGGCCTGGTTGTAGCTGGGCGAATCGTAGGAGGCGTTGACCGCCCCTGTCTTCCAACTGGGATTTAAGGCCGCGCGCCCTTGCATGGCCGACCAGTTGTCCCGTGCCAACACCGCGATGCCACCCAGTGCCTGAAACAGGTAAGGCTCTTCGGTCACGCATGGAAGCTCGATGACCTGCTCCACGCCCGGCACCGCCAGCGCTGCATCCTTGTCGTACTTGGCGATCTCGCCGCCGAGCACCGGACTACGCTCGATTGAGGCGAACAACATGTTCGGCAAGCGGATATCGCCACCAAAGATCGCACTGCCGTCGACAATTGCATCCATGTCATAACCACCGACACCGATGCCAATGTAGCGCCAATCCTTGCGATCCTTCAGCCGTTTCTTGATGGCATTCTTGCCCTTGGGCTTGAGCTCCATGGCCACTTCAACCAACTTGCCGAAGTCTAAGCTGCGCCCACTCTCGGCATGGACCACTTGATGACTGTTCGCTTTACAGCTGCTTGCCTCGACCTCCCAGACCGCCGCAGCTGCGCGTTCCAGAACGTCGCGGGCGGCAGCACCGAGCCGACGCATGCGCTCAAAGTTGCCACGGATGCTGTTAGAGCCGTCGGTGTTTTGGTCGCCGTATCGGCTATCGCCAATGGCCTGCTTGATCGCGACCTGCTCCCAGTCCGCCTCCATTTCGTCGGCGACCACCATTGGCAGCGCGGTGCGGATGCCGGTGCCCATCTCTGAGCGATGCGCGAGGATGGTTACTAGGCCACTCGGTGCCAACCACAGGAAATCATGCAAGACCCAGGACGCCGGGTCGAGTTTGTCACGGCCGGTGAACACCGCGCCATTCGAGTCGGTGCAGGTGGCGATTAACACCCCACCCCCCGCGGCCAAGGCCTTCAAGAAATCGCGGCGATTCCAGGTCTTAGATGTTGCAGCAGTTCTCATCGCTGCCCTTCCTTGTCTTCGCCCTTGTCGGCAGCGGCGGCCGTGTGGATGGCTGCGCGGATTCGTTGGTAGGTACCGCAGCGGCAAATGTTGCCACTCATCGCAGCATCGATGTCCTTGTCGGTAGGCTTGGGGTTCTGCTCCAACAGTGCCGCTGCTGACATTACTTGACCGGCTTGACAGAAACCACATTGTGGCACCTGGTGCTCACGCCATGCATTCTGCAAGGGATGATCGCCATGCTCCGATAAGCCTTCGATGGTGGTGATACCACGACCTTCGGTAGCAGACAGTGGCAGCTGGCATGCGCGCACCGGCACGCCATCCATATGCACGGTGCAAGAACCACATAGGCCCTTGCCACAGCCGTAGCGCGTTCCTGTCAGCTGCAGGTTGTCGCGCAACACCCAAAGCAGAGGTGTTTGCGGATCCATGTCCGCAAGATCATGAACTGTTCCATTCACGGTAATTCGCATCTCCCCTACTTTACGGTAGCGACGGCATAGTCGCGCAAAAGCCACAGCTGGTTTACCTCGACGGTGATGGCGCCGTACTCCTCGCGCGCAATCCCTTCTAACACGTAAGGACCGCGAGTCAGCGTCCATGGCGCCAGACGCTTGTAGACCTGCGGAAACATCACGGTCTCGTATAGGGCCGTTGTGTCCTCAAAGGACAGAAACAGCATCGGATCACCATGTTTGGTGCGTACCGGCTTCTGCGTGACCTGCCAGCCGACTAGGCGCACGGACTTGCCCGCATGAGCTGACAGTTGCCGCGCCGGCAGCACATCTGCCGCGCGAATGGCATCTCTGTGCAACTCCAAGGGATGGGCCGAGACTAGATACCCCAAGGCCTGCTCCTCCATGGCGAGCAGGCGCTGGCGCGAGAACTCCTTGACAGCAGGAGGTTCGGGCACGCTCGGCTCGTCGAACAGCCGCGCCTCGCGCACCATCGATGCCCCTGCCGCACGTCTATACAGGGCCGCCCAGCGCATCCGTTCTGGGCGGGTATAGCCATCGGGCATGCCATCCAAGGCCCCCGAGCGCACCAAGCAATCGAGCTCCTCGCATTGCGGCCGCAAGCGCTTGGTGAAGTCCTCCATGCCGATGAAGGGACCACCCTGCTCACGTTGCTCGACGACCCTCTGGACGAGACTGCTATGGATGCCCTGGATCTCGCGCAGGCCGGTGCGCACATGCTTGCCTTTTGCGCTGAAGTCGGCACCGCCGCGGTTTACGCATGGCAAGAGCACCTTCAAGCCCATGCGTAGGGCCTCGGCAACGTAAGCGAAGGTGGCATAGAAGCCGCCATGATTGCGCAGCACCGCGGCCATGAACTCGGCCGGGTGATGTGCGCGCAGATAAGCGGAGCGGAAACTCACTTCCGCATAACTGGCCGAATGCGCCTTGCAGAAGGAATAACCGGCAAAAGACTCCATTTGGCGCCACAACTCCAAAGCGATCTCCTGACTGAGGCCGAAATCCTGCAAGCCTTGCAGCAAGGCTTCGCGCCATTCCGGAAGACGCTTATGCGCGCCTTTCTTGGTCATGGCCTTGCGTAAGCCATCGGCATCGGCCGCCGACATACCAGCCAAGCGCTGCGCCACGCGCAGCACATCCTCCTGATAAGCCATCACACCATAAGTCTCGGTGAACATCTCCTGCAGCATTGGATGCAGATACCAGGAATCCTCATGTTGCCCGCCAAGGCGATGGGCATGATGACGTTCGATGTAAGCCTGCATCATGCCCGACGACGAGATGCCAGGACGAATGATTGAGGAGGCCGCCACCAAAGTGGGGAAATCGCGGCACTGCAGTTTCCGCAGCAGGCTGCGCATGCTGGGTGATTCGATATAGAAGCAACCCATGGTGTCGCCTCGCGCAATCAACTCCTGCGTGCGCACATCGTCCTTGGGGTTCAGAGGACCGAACTGTAGTTTCAGCCGGGTGTTCTTGCGCACCAGACGCTGTGCATCGCGTACCACCGCCAGGCCGCGATTGCCGAGCAGGTCGATCTTCAGCAAGCCGGCCTCTTCCACCGGCCCCATGTCCCATTGGGTGATGACGATGCGACCGTCCTCGGTCTCCTTCTTGGCATGCTGCAAGGGCAGGTGCTCGGTGAGTTCGGTGGGCGCCAACACCATGCCACCGGCATGCACGCCTAGGTGTCGCGGGAAGCCGTCCAAGGCCGCGGCCTGCTTCAAGATGGTGCACCATGGTTCGGCATCCAGAGGCAACTTGGCAGTCTTCGGATTGCGCTTGATGCGCTCGACATTGAAACCACCACGCATCCATGGCAAGGCTTTGGTAATCGGC
>JASMKM010000007.1 GCA_030749235.1 Planctomycetota bacterium
TCAGCGAACTCGACAGGACTTCCTTCCAGCTGCGGTCCTGCCATGCCTTCACCAGCTTGGTTACGTTGGTCGCCCAGTTCTTGTTCGGAGTTCCTTTGCCGGTGGTGGGGACCTTAATCTGAGCCAGAATGGCTGCGGACTCCTCCATCTCCTGAACAGGAGGTTGGCTGCAATCACTGAGGCTGTCCCAAGGGTTGCCTGTGTTGTCGGCGCTGAGGTGAATGTTCAAGGTCCTGTCAAGCAGATCGAGAAGGCCTTCGAATACGCTGCGCTTAAACTCGTGCTGCTGCAGGTCACGCAACAAAGCATCGGCCTGACTGGGGGCCAAGCCAGCAATTACTTCAAGGATTGCTTGGGCACGCAGGTCACTTAAGTCGAAGGGGTCGCCGACGCTCCAGCCCGGCGGCAGGCCCAACTCCAGGGCTACTACCTGCAGGTTCTGCTGGAACCATGCATCCAGGGTGCGTACCTCGAAGCGATGTAGGTTTTTGACCAAGTCGCGCAGGAGACGGATTGCATGTTCGCGCGACCATTCATCCGGCACCTCCACATGCTTCAACAGTTCGGCGAACGCTGATTCCTCTAGCGCAGCCTTCGAGAGCCGTACGAGGATGCGGTCGAGAATTTCGCCGGCAGCCTTTTTGGTAAAGGTGGTGGCGAGGATGTCCTGCACCGGCGCACCGTTGGCAACCAACTCCAGGAAACGACTCGACAAGCGGAAAGTCTTGCCGGTGCCAGCGGAGGCCAACAGCACCAAGGGTTCAGGAATGTGGTCGCTCATGAGGCCTCCTCCTCATCCTCTTCCTCGTCGCCACGGGAATCTGTGGGCACCAGCAAACCGACGCCTGCGAGTACGGCAAGGCGTGGATCCCGCGGTGGTTTCTGATCCGGATCGAAGAAATCCCCGTGCCGGATGCCATTCACCGCCTCGGCGACGATCTCTTCCATTTTGCTGATGGCGTCGGCACTCCAGTTCGCCAAATCGATGGCTTCGCCCTTATGACTCTTCGGTAGGTTGAAATAACCGAGTTGCACGGTGTCGGAAGCACCAGCGCTTGGCCGCCCACCGACCAAGGATTCCGCCAAGTAGTGATAGAGCGGTAGCTGCACGTCTAGCCACTTGTTACTTCTCCGCTTATAGACGTCCTTGATGGCGCGCGCTTTGTCGCCACTTTTGTAGTCATAGATCCGCCAGCAGCCGGTTTCGGTATGGCGATCAATGCGGTCGATCTGGCCTTGCAGCAGGAAGCTCTGGTCTCCAAAGAGGAGCGAGATATTTTCTTCCGGTGGTTTCCATTCGACGGCATGAATGCGCCAGCCTTCCTCCATCAACTCTGCTTGGCGCTCGGCGAAATATTGCAGGCGATGACGCATCTGCAGGAGTTGCAGGCGAATGGTCGGGCGCATGTCCGCGCCGAATAGGAGCAAGCCGCGTTGCTCGAGCCGATCATGTACATGGCGTGCAATTGCCGATGCGTCGCAGACTTCACGCATGTCGGAATCACGGCCATAATCCTCGAGCACCTTGTGCATTAGGTTGCCGAAGTTCAACGGATCCAGTTCACGTGCATCGTCATCCCTGGTGCGCGCCTTACAGACATACTTCAGGTAATACTCATAAGGCGAGTGCAGATAAGTATTGAGGCGCGAGGCGGAGAAGACCTCGGAGGTCTCGGGTAGGTCATCACGCGGTCCGGGCAGCACATAGCCATGCAAGGTGTCGTCAGCTGCGACGCGGGCGGCGGAAGGCAGCTCGCGGAATGCGGCGAGTGCACGCGCAGGTAACAGATCATCCTCGCAGTGGAAGAGTAGGCGACTCGGCAGCAGGCTTTCACCGTCGGCACGATGGCGGCAGCAGAGGAACAGCGCCTTGCCAGATGCCTGCACTCGGCTTTGCAGTAAGACCGCAGTTGAGTACAGGTCACGCGCTAAGCGTTCGGCGTGATTGGCCATGTGCAACTTGTCGCGCAGGGATTCCGGAAGGAAGACAGTGCTGCCAAGCGGCGCCGGGACCGCACCTTCGCGGAAGTCGGTAACAATCAAGGCCGGCGCGTCGTCTAAAGGCAGCTCTAACCAACCGACCGCTTCGATGCTGCCGGTGGCCGTGCGTCCGGGCGCGATCTGTGCACTGAGTAGTGGCTTTACAAACAGGCGGATCGCCTGACTGGCGCTCAAGGGAAGACGTCCAGCCGCACTGTCGCCCAACTCGGCAAACTCGGTGGCAGCAGTCGCCAGTTGCTGCAAGGCCAGGGCTAACTTGCGGTCAGATTCGCGGCTGCGATCGAGTTCGCGGTGACCATAGAAAGCCTGCAGCAGGTGCAGGATGCGCGCGCTCCATGAGGAAGTGGCTGCGAGCTTCAGGCTGACCAGCTCCTCGAGTTGTTCGAGCAACAGCTTATGGGCGAGTGCCAGCGGAGTCTGCTCCAGCCAATGGCCGTCGACCTGATGTGGCAGATGCTTCTCGAAGTAGCGATCCAGTGCCCCAACGGAATCATGCGCACCCAAGTGCGCAGTGCATAGGTCCTCGACATCGGGGTGGCGCAACAAGGTGGCGAAGCTCTCGAAGCTGCGGGTTTCCAGCCAATCGGCGACCGCCAACAACAGGCGTAACGGTGGGGACTGACTCAACAGTGTGCCCTCTGGCGAACGCAGCGGGACACCACGCTCTGCAAGGTGCCGCTCGATGGTGGGAAGGTGCTCGGCATCGAGGATGCCTAAGGTGACCTCATCGTGCGCAAGCTCGCCAGACCAACGATGCAAGGCGCGCACGACCTCTTCGGCCTGCTGCTCGGGGGAGTCCACCAGGCTCCATTGATTGTCCTCGAAGCCAAGGTCGAATTCCTGCCAGGCATCCACAAATAGGAAGCCGGCGTCGTCGAAGTGATTGGCCAAGCGATCCGGCGCCACCACCAAGGATGTCACCGTATGTTGGTGCGCGATGTGCGCCAACATCTGGCGCTGCAATCGATTCGCCGACGCGACCCCAAGCAACACCAGGTTGGTGGAGGGTGTCTGCATGTTGCCGACGCGCAAGGCCTTGGTGCGCTCCAGGTGATGGTCGCATACGCCGGCATCATCTAGTGCCTGCGCATAAGCAGCCTGCACTTGCGCGAGCACTTGCCACCGCCGAGTCTCTTGAGCGGGGGAGTCGGCCAAGTAGGGGCGACCATCGATGCCGTTGCCGAGCACGTCGGCGAAGGTCAGGGATTCAGCCGCAAGCTCTGAATGCAGACGATCGAGCATCTCGGCCAGCTTCCACCAGGCTTGCAGGTCCTTGGGTTGCGGTGGCTCGTTCAGCAGCTGCTTCAACTCGGCAGAGTCGCGATTCTGCAGAGCCATCGTCCAGCACAAGGCGCGCTGATAGACCCCGGCTCGTGGTCGTGGGTAGTCCACCAGCATGTCGGTGACTTCCGCCAGCGTGGCCATCTGCGGCGGTGACCATGCTGCTGGTGCGCGCTGTACCAACAGCTCGATTAGACGACGACCGGCGCGACGTCCGGGCAGCACCATCGTGAGCGCCGACATGTCGGCGCCGTACTTTTCCAGCAGCCAATCTGCTGCAATTGGCAAGGCGGGCTCGGACCAGCCAAGGAATTCGCGTCGGACGCCACTCACGGGATAAGTTTGTTCATCGTGTTGGCGGAAATCAGCACCGCCGGGTCATCGCCGTCAAGCGACGTTCGCATTAGACCTTTTTCGTCACCGCAGCGGGCCACTGTTTCCTCGAAACCTAGGGCCGACGTCAAGACCCAACCACGCAACTCCTGCGCATAACGATCGAGCAGCGGCCACGCCGGCGAAAGCCATGGATCCTCCTGGTCAATGACTGCAGCCTGCGTTTCGTTGAGCCAGAACTCCAGCAGGCATTCGGCTCGGAAACCCTGCTCATGCAGCTGACGCACCACCTTCACAGGTAGCTCCAACACCGAGACCAGCTCCACTAGGCAGTCCGCGCGTTGCCGTGCCCCCCCGGCTGGCTCCGAAGCACGCTCAGAGCCGTGGCCATCTCTCGACAGGAAGTGTTCCGCTAGCTTGCCTGCCGGCTTGATGGCAGCTACGGTCGATGTGGCAGCGATGTCGCGCAACAGGCCGTGGAAATAGCGCTCATCCAGCGGCATGTCGGTGATTAGGGTGGCAAGGTGTTCCAAGTGTGGCCTCGAATTTAACGGTGCTGATCCACCCAACCCCGAACTATCGCGCGGAATTGCGCGGCGTTAAAGTTCTCGCAATGCCGCGTGACCTGAAGACACCTCCACCGGAGCGCTTGAAGATTCAAGGGCCTTTAGGGGACTTGGCCGCCACCTTGGAGATGCCTGAAGGCACTCCGCGAGCGGCCGTACTGCACCTGCATCCACACCCGATGCATGGCGGTACGCGGCAGAACAACGTAGTGCGCTATGGGGCACTCGGTTCGCTCGAGGCCGGCTGCGTCGCCCTGCGGATCGACTTTCGCGGCGTCGGCCAATCCGGTGGCGAATATGATGAGGGCATCGGCGAGGTCGACGATGCCCAAGCGGCCTATGAATACTTGAAGCAGCGCTTTCCTGGCTTGCCGGTGTTCTTGTGGGGCTTCTCCTTTGGTTCCCGCGTGGGCCTGAATCTCGGCATCCGTCTGCGTGCCGAAGTGGATGGATACATGGCCGTGGCTTGGCCGACCAACATTTACACATGGCCGGAAAGCGACGATTGGCCCGACCGCTTGGCCTTCCTGGCCGGCACCGAAGATGAATTTATCGATTTCAAGGGCATGGACCGTGCAGAGCGCAATGGCGGCGTGCTCACCATCGTCGACGGCGCCGGACATTTTTTTCCAGGTGAACTGCATCGAGTTCGGTCCTACACTGCCAATACCTTGAAAGGATGGTTGAATGACTGAAGAATGCACCTCGTGTGATGCCGATTCGCGTGAGCTGGCCTTACGCACCACCTTGCTGCCCAAGGACACCAATCCGGCCGGCACCATCTTCGGTGGCGTGATCCTGTCGCTGATTGACCAGGCCGGAGAGATTGCGATGCGTCGCATCAACCCGCACCGACGTTACGTGACCGTGGCGATGGATTCGATTATGTTCCACGCACCGGTATTCGTCGGCGACCTGGTCTCTCTCTATGCCTGCAAGACTAAGGTCGGGAATACGTCGGTCTCTGTGCAGGTCGATGTGATTGTTGAGCGCCGCGACCGGCCCGGCGAAGAAGTACGCGTGACCGAAGCCAACGTGACCTATGTCGCGGTCGGCGGCGACGGTAAACCGATTCCCGTCAATGGCTGATGAAGATGCAGCCGCTTTTCCTCCCGCCAGTAACCAACCGCTTACGCCGGTGCTGATGCATGATGCTTGGATTGGCGGCTAGATTACAATCTTCACAATGAAGCGTCGCACTACCCGGACTGTCACTGTCGGTGATCTTCAGCTCGGTTCGGATTATCCGATCCGCGTCCAGTCGATGACTTGCACCGACACCGACGACGCCGGTGCGACCATCGCCCAGATGCAGGAAATGATCGAGGCCGGGTGTGAGCTGGTACGCGTGACGGTCAACAACGATCGCGCCGCCGACGCTCTTGGTGAGATTCGTGCCGCCTGCAGTGTGCCGTTGGTTGCCGACATCCACTTCACCCATCGCTTGGCTTTGCGCTCGATCGATGCCGGCGTGGATAAGGTGCGCTTGAATCCCGGCAACATTGGCAGCCGGGATCGCGTGCGTGAAGTCGTGCGTGCCGCAGATGCCGCCAACATTGCCCTGCGCATCGGCGTGAACTCCGGTTCGGTCGAGAAGGATCTACTCGAGAAGTATGGCTGGCCGTCGCCGGAAGCGATGGTCGAATCGGCCAAACGCCATTGCGCCACAGTTGAGGATATGGGCTTCGGTAACTTGGTGGTGTCGTTGAAGAGCACCGACACAAACACGGTGTTGCAGGCCAATCGCCAGTTCGCTGCCGAGACCGATATCCCACTGCACCTTGGCGTGACTGAAGCCGGACGCGGTACCTACGGTTCCTTAAAGTCCGCAGTTGGGCTGGGTTCCTTGCTACTGGATGGCATCGGCGACACCATTCGCGTATCGCTCACTGGGGATCCGGTCTCCGAGATTCCTGTCGCTTACGACATTCTTAAGGCGTCGGGTGCGCGCGTGACCAGTCCTGAGTTGATCTCCTGTCCTACCTGCGGGCGAATCGAGATCGACTTGGAGGCTTTGATGAACGAACTGGAAGAACGCCTCGAAGGCGAGGTCGTCCCGGTGAAGATCGCCGTGCTCGGTTGCGTGGTCAATGGCCCCGGCGAAGCCAGTGAAGCTGACATCGGCATCGCCGGTGGTGGTGGCAAGGGCATCCTTTATCGCAACGGTGAACAGGTACGCGTCGTGCCGGAAGCCGAGATGGTCGACGCCCTGCTCGAAGAGATCGAGAAGTGGAAGAACGAAATCGACCCGCTCAAGGTTTGACTTAAGCGGGTCGATGGGAGGTCGTTTCGGGCGCCTTAGCGCTGGACGTAGATTTCGCGCTCGTTGGCCGATTGGTTGCGCATGCGGTTACGGAAGGCGGTGACTTCCTGGGCCGAGGCCGTTTCCGGATCGTAATTCTCGAAGTCGAAGGCGACACTGCGACCGGAGGCGTCCATCGGACGGACCACGACGATGAGCGAGTCGCTCTCCAACCACTCGAAGGAAGTGGAGATGGTCGGGTCGTTCTCATTCGCGAGCTCCACGAGGCCAATCGCGACAGGCCTATCCCAGTTGATGGTGTTGGAATCGACGCCAGCATAGATAGCGTATTCGAGTTGACCAGCACGCGAGCCGTTGAAGGGCAGACTCTCCGGATCCACGGCGTGTGGGTAGGTGACCTGGACCGTGTCGAAGGCGGTAAATTCACCGAAGTAGCGCCCGGCAGTCTCGGAATCACCGAACTCGAATACCGGTGGGGTGGAATCGGGCACGGCCAATGCGCCTTCTGCAATCCACGCCATCAGTGGTTCTTCCATCGCGGCCAAGCCAGTCGGCTCTGCGAAGTAAGCCGAGTGCTGGAAGAAGTTTGGCCAGACCGACATGCGTGACAGAAACTCCGACCAGGAAGCTTCACCCTGATAAGGGATTACGAAGCTGTCCGGAGCGCTCAAGGAACCGACGCCAGCGAGTACACCTTCCAAGGTGCTCAGGTCCAACATGCCGGCACCAGGAGTGGTGTGGCAGCTCAAGCAAGTGGTGTTAGCGTCGCCCGGCATGGGGGTATTCCACAACGGCAGGATGTCGGTGTTGTAGTCGATGGTGCCTGCACCATACGCAGATGGCGTGTGTGCACTTGCGACTTCCGTGGTGATGGATGTGCGTTCCTCAGTATCCATTGCGACCACGCGATAGAAAATTGTCGTGCTGTCTGGCAGGCCGGTGTCGACGAAGGAGTCGACGCCTTGGTCGGTGGTCGCCACGAAGGAGGAATCCTGTTTGGCGAGCTCTTCGGTCAGGCCACGGTAGATGTGGTAGCGCATCTGATTGGCACCGCCTCCGGTGGAAGCGAGGATCGCAGGCTGCCAAGAGAGTGTGATCTCATTGGGGTTGATGGCGTCAGCGGTGGAAATCCCGCCGAATATGAGGTCGGTGGAGGGTTGACCCGCGTCGGCGGAGGCAGCACCAGCCGCAAGCGACGTTTTAGAGTCGCTTGGACCACAGGCTGCTGGGAGGAGGGCCACCATGGCCAGGGAAAAACAGGTGAGGGCAGAACGCATTGGGAAGTGAGACTTTTCGCAAATCATCGGGGGAGTCCGGTCTCTGAGGAATCATACACTACGATTTACTGATAGGAGGGTTGCGTTTTTCTGTCCGCACGGCGATAACACTACCCCCGCACCGGGAAAATCGATAAATAAAGGACTTACAGTGCCTGTACCCTCCCTTCCACCGAACCTTCTCCCCTTCGCATCGCTACTCCAAGGCTCAGCAGGAGATGTGTTGCAACTCGATGCGCCCATGTGGATTACGCGCGCTCCGGGGTGCCTGGATCTAGTTGGAGGGCCGGCAGAAATGCCCGGATCGGCGTCGGTTAGCATCGCTACAGGGCGATCGGTCTACAGCGCCATCCAAAACAAGGATAACGACCAGATTCGGATTCGTTTTCTGAGGTCAGCGAACAAAGGTGGAAATTTGGAGTGGAGTGGCAAGATTTCCACGATCTACACCAAGAAGGGCCCCCCACGGAGCCTTGCGGTGCTGGCGGCGCAGTTTGAGGAGGATGGAGCTCCTTGGATGATGGAGATGATGGCGGTGATGATAGGTTTGCGGCGTACTCACCAGCTGAATACCCCAAAACAAGGCTTCACGCTTGTCATCTGGGATTGGATGCCAGAAGGTGCTGGTTATGGAACGGATGCCGCCGTGGCGACTTCCACAGCACTTGCCTTTAAGGCTTCCACCGGCCTGGATAAGAAGCGTGTCGACGGCATCCGCATCGCCCGCGCCTTGATTTACGGTTTCAAGGAAATCCTTGGTCGAGAGCTGCCGATGACCCAGGTGCTGACCTGTTCGGTCGCCCAACAAGGCTGCCTTCTCGCCATCGAGCATGGCCTGGATCCAGTCATGCAATGGTTGCCGTTGCCGGAACATGTGGTGGTTGCTTCGATCGACGCCGGTGGCGGTCCTGCCGCACCGGATATGGCGCGCCATGCCTCGGTCGGTGCACGCATGGGACTGGAGCACCTCAACAAGGTTCTTAAGAAGAACAAGCTGTCACGTCGCGGCGGTTGGGGCCAGGTCACACCGGCAGAGTTTGAAGGTGGTCTGCGCGGACATGTCCCTACCAAGGAGAGCGGCAAGGATTGGCTTGCCAAGTACAAGGATCCGCATGATGAGAACCTGCGCGAGCTCGTCCCGGCCGATGAGAACTT
The DNA here is from genome assembly GCA_030749235.1 of Planctomycetota bacterium. Lineage (GTDB taxonomy): Bacteria > Planctomycetota > UBA1135 > UBA1135 > UBA1135. The sequence continues at coordinate 8,877 of JASMKM010000007.1, forward strand.
TCGTGAGCGAGCTCTTTCGGAACACCACGTCCGAGAGAGTGGTCGCGCCAGACGTCTGCTTCAGCAGTTGCAGGACTACAGTCGCACGAAGCGCGAGGATTTCCTGGCCGAGTCCGGCCGCGTCCTGAACAGCGCACACCGATCCCTGGTTGAGAAGTGCAGCTTCAAGAACGAGAACGTTGCTTCCCTGCGCGTCGAACTGACAGCCGCAGGTCGCAAGGCAGGCTTGTTCGGTTCTCGCCTGGCTGATGGCGGCGCGGGATCCGCCATCATGGTGATCGGTCACGCTACCGCGATGCCGCGTTTGCGTGAGATCGCCGAGGCTCATCATAAGAGCACTGGCGACGGCGGCCAGGTCTTCCAGGAAGTCGGTCAAGGCGGGGTCCTTGATGGATGGTGGGAAGGTGTGCTCAATGCCGATGAGGAAACGGTCAACGATGCGGCGAAGGATTCCAAATAAGTCTCGACTTGTGTTGCTTTTGTTCGCGGGTTAGGTTTCTGCTCAACCAGCGGTCATGGATCCGCCGACGGCCACTACCGAACATCAAGTCGCTTGCAGTCTTGATGTGCTCTCCTGAGGTTGGGCGCTAGTCGGTCAGTTCTTCGACGCTTGCGCTGAATAGGCGCAAGTTCACGTGACCGTCACCGCGCTTCAAGGCCTTCACCACTTCGCGGTGACCGATGCCCCATTCGAGGACGGCATGACTGCTCTTACGTGCAAAGTCGAGATGGCCGCGGAACATCTCGCTCAAGGCTCGACGCTGCGCGGTGTAATCGGCATACCAAACATCAGCGGAAGCCAATAGTTGCTCGACCTTAACTAAGTCCTGCTCGGGATCGCCGCTGGCTTCACCTGCTCCGGCAGCGACCATCGCGATGGTACTTCGTAACTCGACCTGGCGATCCAGTAAAAGGGAGCGTGCGGCGAGTTCATCACTCCAGCGTTGCGCTAGCAGGTCCATCGCGATCGTTTCCCCGGCGGCAAGCTCCTCGGCCAAGCCGCGAAAGGATTGCGCCAGGCTCTTGCACATAATCGCCACAATCGGGTGGGCGGCTTCCATGGCATCGGCCACCGATTGGCTCGCCAGAATCCGCGCCATCGCTTCCTCATGTTGCTCGACGGTGATGCCGAAGGAGGGGGCGATGCCGGTCTGCAGCAGACGGACATGCAGTTGGTGGAAGGCGATGCCGATGCCGCGCATCGCGGTGGTGTTCGGCGTTCGCAGCGAGATCGCTAGGTCCACGTCAGAAAGATAAGACTCGAGCACGCGCCAAGCCATGACCTGACGGGCGTATTCCTGTTGCAACTCACCTCCTAGGCGGCGCGCGGTGCGGTACTCCTTACTGCCAGGAATAAAAACCGCTAGCATAGAAGCTGTGAGTTCTTCCCCTTCTTTTTCTACCGAAGCAGCAAGGCTCAGAGTGTCCTCAGACCACGGCTGATACTCCACCGGTGCCACGCAAGTGGGCAGGCAAAGCATTAGGAAGGGGAGAAGGACAGGAATCCTCATTCCAGACAGGTTACTCCATCATGGCAATTCCAACACCCGCTCAACTGCGTTCGCTTTGTAAACGCGATCCCCGGCTTGCCGCAGCCATGAGTAGTTTGCCGAAATTCCCGGGCTTCCCGTGCTCCGAATCCCCGCGCAGAACTCGCTATGAGGGACTGGCCCGCGCAATCGTCTTTCAGCAGCTTGCCTACAAGGCTGCCGACACCATCCACGGTCGCGTATGCACGCTGACACCCGGTGCCCGGTTCCCGAAGCCTCAGCAGCTACTGGATTTGTCCGAGGAATCCCTGCGTCGGGCTGGGTTGTCGGCGGCCAAGTTTGCCGCAGTGCGTGACTTAGCGAGTCACATTCAGGATGGTCGCCTTCACTTGGCCAGCATCCATCATCACGAGGACGACCGCATCATTGAACTGCTGACTGCCGTGCGCGGCATCGGCGCTTGGACCGCGCAAATGTTCTTGATCTTCCACCTAGGGCGATTGAATGTCCTACCCAGTGGCGACCTTGGTGTGCAAGAAGGCCTGCGCATCCTGGATGGATTGGACAAGCGTCCCACCCCGAAGGAAGTGGAGGCACGCGGGGCGGTATGGGCACCGCTAAGTAGCGTCGCCAGCTGGATGATGTACCGGTTGGTGGATAAGGCTGCCGAGAAGAAGGCGCAAGCGAAGTCAGGACCTACTTAGGTATTCGCGGTGACGGGCTCCTCGCTGAAGGACTCCTGAGTTTCGCCAGGGATCACCGAGTTGAGGTAATCGTGACGACTGGATTCCTTAATCAAGTTGCGTGCAATCACCATGCGCTGCACCTGGTTGGTGCCTTCGTAGATCTGCAGGATCTTGGCGTCGCGGTAGAACTTGGCGATTGGGTAGTCCTCCATAAAGCCATAACCGCCGAAAATCTGCACGGCATCGGTGGCGACCTCCACGGCCACATCACTTGCGAAGCACTTGGCCATTGCGGCGATCTTGGTGACACCTTTGGAACCGGCGTCGGCGTGGGCGGCGGTCGCGTAGACGACCCAGCGCGCGGCTTCGGTCTTCTGGGCCATGTCGGCCAACATGCCTTGGATCATCTGGAAGCCGGAGATGGCCTGGCCGAACTGCTTGCGTCGGCAGGCGTAGGTGGTGGCCAGTTCCAATGCGCCGGCAGCAGTGCCAACGGCCTGGGCAGCGACGCCAGGACGCGCCAGGTCCAAGGTCATCATGCTGTGCTTGAAGCCGAAGCCAGGCTTGCCACCGATTAGGCGGTCATCGTTGACCTTGACTCCGTCGAAGACCGTCTCGCAGACCGGAACCGAACGGATACCCATCTTGTCCTCGACCTTTTTAATTGAGAAGCCAGGGTCGGTGTCCTCGACGATAAAGGCCGAGATGCGACGCGAACGCGACTCAGGGTCGGTCACGGCGAAGCAGGTGATGATGTTGGCGCGGGAGCCGTTGGTGGTCCACTTCTTCTCGCCGTTGATGGTCCAGGTGTCGACATCCTTGGTGGCGGTCACCGAGAGACCACCGGCATCAGAACCGGCGAACTTCTCGGACAAGGCGAAGGCGCAAGCGGCTTTACCTTGGGCGACCAAGGGCAAGTATTTGGCCTTTTGCTCGTGGGTGCCGCCGACAATGATTGGCAAGGAACCCAGCGCGTTGACCGCGAAGGCTACGCCGAAAGCAGGGTCGGCTTTGGAGAACTCCTCGACCATCAGGGCCAAAGCCATGATGCCGTCGCCGGTGCCGCCGTACTCCTTCGGGATCCAGGTGCCGAGCATGCCTGCATCGGCCGCTGCCTGGAAAGCCTCTTCATTGAAGGTGGAGTCCTTGTCGTGCTGCATCGCCTGCGGCAATAGATATTGGACGGCGATTTCGTTGGCCTTCTCGCGCCAAGCGAGATGAGCTTCGGTGAACTTGATGTCGTAAAGCGGGTTCATCATGGTTGCTTCTTGCTGCTGTAGGTAATGCCCACATAAGCCGGGGCTTTCCACAGCGTAGAGGGCAGATTGTAGCCTTGCGCGGGCTTTTCAGCCGGATAAGCCGAGGCCAATTCCGAGCGCCGCGCCGATCAGAATCGCCATCGGGAAGGCGCCCCGCCTTGCTCAAGGCGACTCCTTACCAGCCGAACAAGGTCTTCTCTTGACGCTTGCGGATCTGGTGCTCGTCGGCCCAGACGATCTGGCGGGTCTGAGTGTTGACCGCGTTGAAGGTGAACTTGTAGTAGATCGATTCGACATCGCCACCGGCCGACATGATGGTGGTGAAGCGACCGTAGAACACGTACTCGGCGCCAAGTTGACGACCGAGTTCCACTGCCGAGGCCAAGTCGACGGAACCTGCACCCTGGTAGTCCAACTCACCTTGGATCTCCGACAAGCCTTGCTCGCCGGCCAATACCGTGAACTTCTGCGACCGGATCAACGCGGTGCGGATGGTGTCGGTGATGTTGACGGTATCGATGTGCTGATTGGTGCGATTCGCGACACCGCCGAAGACGATGCGTGGCTTGTCGCCACCCCAAGCGTCCGACGCGGTGAAGGACTCGGTCATCGTCTGGGCGATGGCCTGCAGTTCGCTAGGGCCGAAGTTAGTGCTGAGGACCTCGATGCCTTCCGGGTCTTCCAGGGTGACCTTGTTGGAGCAACCCCCAGTCATGGCAATCAAGCCGGCAAAGATGAAAGTACGAATGATCATGGCTATTTAGGAGGGGCAGTGTGGTTGATGCGAATCACGCACTGGATCGCTTTTTCGGTAGGCGAAGTGAACGGCATGACCCGGGTTTCGCCGGGGCGTAGGACCAGGTGATGCTCGGGCTTTTCGTATTGGGCACGACGCAGCACGATGCCGCCTGCGTCACGCCATTCCCAGGTGAGGTTCAGGCGTACGGGCACATCGTCGTCGTTGTACATCTGGAACTGCACGGCAAGGCGGCCGTCGGAAAGGCGACCGGTGACGTTGTCCAGTTCGAGGTCGACATCGTCAATGCTGTTCTGGACCTCGACGATGACATCCTCGATCGCGCCTTCGCCGTAATCAAAATCCTGCCCGTTGACGCGAATCATGTCGGGCCGATGGATGTCCGGACCGGAGCAGGCAGGCAAGGCCACCAGCAGGCCGAAGCATAGGAGTGAGATTTTGGTCATGGAATCAGCGGGTCATTGGGTCGTAAAGGCTAACTTCCATCTCGCAGCGCACGGCTTCCATGTTCGGTGCGACCGACTTCACGGACTTATGCGAACCGGCATAGATGTACACCTTGGACCAGGCACCGGTGATGGTGCGAACTTCGATGCCGTCGGCGTCGTACCAGCGGGCACGGTATTGGACACTGACGTTCTCATCGTCGCGGTTGATCAGGTCTACCTGATAGACGGCGACATCGGAGCGGCTGAAGGAGATGCGTTCGTCACCGAACTCAATGATGTCTTCGACGTCGCCAGAGCCTACAGGGCGAGTCGCGCCACTTAAATCGCCATTCTCGACGCCATTGGAACTACAGGCAACAAGCCCGGTCAAGGCGAGTAAGGGAATCAGTTTGAGTAGTGCTTTCATCGGATCAAGGGCGGGTCTCGCCATGTGCATTTGGTTCAGCGTACAGACGCCCACCTATCTCGCGCACGCCAATCAGTACGGGCTTGCCGGCCTGGAATGAGTGGATTCCCAGGTCAAGTTTTTGGCCGGCGCTTCCGCTGGTGAGGATTACGCGATGCTTGCCGGCGGTGACTGCGGCCCGTAATACCTGGATTTCCGTAGGCAAGGTGAGCCACGAACGCAAATCGGCACGTTCGGTGTATTCGTTCAACAAGGTGCCGGTGATGCCGACCAGGATGCCGGCCCATTTGCCATGTTTCTCCTTGGCGGCTTCTGAGACCTCGTCGACGATGACGGTTTTCGCCACCGAACGGGCCACGGATTTCGTGGTCGCCCAACCAATGCGATCGTTGAGGTTGGACTTGCCGACGGCAAGGACATCTTCAATCAAGGTCGTGGTACCGAGGCCCCTGTCACCGACCTTCACCGACACCGAAGCGGCGGCAAATGCTGGCATGCCGAAGTCGGGCACCGAGAACTTTCCGATGGATCGATTGGTGGAGTAGCGAAGTTCATGCGCGACCTTCTGTGGCATGCGGCCGCGTTCGAAGACCACCACGATCTCGGCGACCTCGCGTTCCGCGGCGCGTTCCCTGGATTGCAAGCGTTCGATCCTGGCCAGCGAATACTGCACCGTCGGATGATCGGGGATTTCCTTCGCGAGGCTTTCCAAGTCGATACGCGCGTCGTCGTACTGACCATCGATATCCTGCGCGAGTGCGGCGACAAATCGCGCGAAGCGGTTCATGCCATAGGTGGTGCCGAAGCGCTCTTCCTCGAAGAGCTCGAACTCATAGCCGCGCTTCACTTCGACCAAGGCGTCGTCGAGTTTGTTCAGGCGCAGGAAATCCCAAGCCAGGAAACCATGAAGTAGCACCGCCTCGAATCCTTCGCCATCGTAAGGAATAGTCTTGTCGTTGATCAACATCGACAGCGCTCCTTCACTGAGGCTACGTCCGCTGATGGTGGGGCGGTCGCCGAAATCATCGAGTACGCGTACCGCTTTCAGCCACTCATTGGTGGCGGCCTCGAGATCGCCGCCAACGTGATAAGCCATGCCCGATTCGGCGTAGGCCAGGAACTCGTTGCTGTCCAAGGTGCCGTTGAGCAGTTGGAATTCCTGGGCGGCGCTCTGGAACTCACCATGTTCGAAGGCATCGAGGGCGAACCAGGCGTCTTCCGGATAGTCGGTGAAAACTGAAGACGAGCACGACGCGCCAAACCCGAGCAGGGTTATGGATATGGCTTTGGCGGGGCTGAACATGCAGGTCCTGGGGTCAAAAACGGCTGGCGGACATCGTATCAGGGTCAGCAGGCATTGACCGTTCCCCCCGAATACGGTCGGGAAGGCTTGGCGGCAGTTAAAATCCCGAACCCGTGAGCTCCACGCAATCCCCTAAATCCCGCAAGGAAGCGACGCCGATGATGCGTCAGTTTCACGCAGCGAAGGATCAGCATCCCAATGCGTTGCTGTTCTTCCGCATGGGGGATTTCTACGAGCTGTTCTACGAAGACGCCAAGATTGCCGCCAAGGAGCTCGGCTTGACGCTGACCGCGCGCGATAAGGAGCGCAAGGTCCCGATGGCCGGCGTTCCGGTGCGGTCCTTGGAGGGATATCTCGCGCGACTGGTCCGTGCCGGCCACACCGTGGCAATCTGTGAGCAGTTGCAGGATCCACGCGAAGTCAAGGGCATCGTCGAACGAGGTGTGGTGCGGGTGGTCTCGCCCGGCACCTTGTTGGAGGAAGAGAGTCTGGTCGGCAGCGAACCGCTGTTCGTCTTGGCCATCCATGTTGAGGTGCCGCGCGGCAAGGAGGCGGAGAGGATTCCACTCGGGCAATGGCCAGTCGGCTTGTCTTGGGCTGATCTGACCACCGGTGCATTCCGTTGTTGCTTGACAGACCTGGATGGTTGCGCCGAGGAAATTGGAAGGGTCCAGCCGGCGGAGGTCCTGCTGGCCGACATCCCAGAGGACGAGGAGCATGGCTTTGCAGCGGCAAGCAGATTGAAGGAGCTAATCGCGTCGGAAGCGATCCCGCTGAGCCCGCGCCTGCCGTGGACCTTCGATGAGCGAAACGGCCGACGTGACCTGTGCGCGCAGTTGAAGGTGTCCACCCTTGAGGCCTTCGGTATCGAGGAGATTCCACCGGTCATCGCCGCCTGCGGTGCTCTGTTGGACTTCCTGCGCGATACGCAGAAGTCGTCGTTGGATCAGTTGCGTGAACTGCATCTGCATCAAGCAACACGCCACTTGGCCCTTGACCGCGCTACGCGCCGCACTTTGGAGATTGTGCGCAACCAACATGATGGCGGTCGTGAAGGGACTTTGCTCGCGATCCTTGACCGCACCGGCACGCCGATGGGTGCGCGACTGTTGCGGGATTGGGTGTTGGAACCCCTGGTCGACGTCGAAGGCATCCGCAGCCGCCACGATGCGGTCGGTGAGTTGCTTGAGAAGGCACAACAGCGTCGTGAAACCGCCAAGGCCCTTGACGGCCTGGGTGACCTGGAACGCTTAGCTGCCAAGCTGGTTTCTGGGCGTGCAGGTGCTCGTGACCTGTCTGGACTGGCGCGTGCCTTGGAGCGCGTACCGAGCTTGCGCGCACAGCTCGAATCTTGCGATGCCGATGCCTTGGCGAGCATCCTCGATTCGCTGGATGCCTGCACCGACGTGGTGGAGCGCATCCGCGGCACCTTGCTCGAGGAGCTGCCGCTGTCGCTAAAGGATGGTGGCTTGATTCGCGATGGCTTCCATCCCGAGGTGGATGAACTGCGTGCCCTCGCAAAGGGCGGCAAGGATTATCTGATTGCCCTGCAAGAGCGCGAGTCGGAACGCGTTGGCTTTCCGGTGAAGCTCGGCTTCAACCGCGTGTTCGGTTATTACATCGAGATCACGCGCCTGCATTCGGATAAGGCGCCAGAGGATTACATCCGCAAGCAGACTCTGAAGAACGCCGAACGTTTTATCACGCCGGAGCTGAAGGAATACGAAGGCAAGGTGCTTAGCGCCGAGGATAAGGTCAAGGAACTCGAGTACGTGTTGTTCGAGGAGTTGCGCAAGGCTGTCATGGAAGATTCGCTGCGGATCATGAAGACTGCCCGTGCTGTCGCCGAACTAGACGTGCTGCAGGGGCTGGCGACCGTGGCCAGCGAGCGCCGTTACGTGCGCCCTGAATTTGTCGATGCAGCGGAAGACCGCTGCGGCCTCTTGGATATCCGTGAAGGTCGTCACCCTGTGGTGGAGGCCGCACTCTCCGACGACCCCTTCGTGCCCAACGATACTTTTCTTGGCACGGCCCCAGAGGCCGAAGAGGCTGACGCCAAGGCACGCCTTGCAATCCTCACTGGTCCCAATATGAGCGGCAAGTCCACTTACCTGCGCCAGACGGCGATGGTGGTCCTGCTCGCGCAGATGGGCAGTTTCGTGCCGGCAGACAGCGCGCGTCTCACCTTGGTGGATCGCATCTTTACTCGCCTCGGCGGCGGCGACGACATTAGCCGCGGTCAATCCACCTTCATGGTGGAGATGGTCGAGACCGCCAACATCTTGCGTCATGCCACGCCGCGTTCGCTGCTTCTGCTGGATGAGGTCGGGCGCGGCACCAGCACTTTCGATGGCTTAGCAATCGCCTGGGCTGTCTGTGAATTCGTGCATGACCGCGCGCAATCACGGTGCCTGTTCGCTACGCATTATCACCAGCTCACGGACCTGGCTGCCCAGTTGTCAGACGCCATTAACCTGAACGTGGCAGTACGTGAATGGGGCGACGAGATTGTTTTCCTGCACCGCATCGAGCAGGGCGGCACCGACCGCAGCTACGGGATTCACGTTGGCCAGCTGGCTGGCTTGCCGCAGAGCGTGCTCAGCCGTGCGCAGGCAATCCTCGAGAAGTTGGAACGTGACGAGGAGGGCCTATCCCGCAGGATTCTGCAAGGGCAGACCGAGCGCACGCCAACCGAGGAACCGCAGGCGGTGGTGCACCAGCCGGGCCTGTTCGACATGCTCAGTGGGGACTCTAGCGGTACTTTGCTGGGGGAGTTGTTGGATACCGACATCGATCATCTTCCTCCCATAGAAGCATGGCAGCTGTTGGCGCGTGTGCTCCAGCAGCTGCGCGATCGTCAAGGCTAGGCCTTGCTAGTGGGACCTGCTCAGGCCTTATTCTTCTCCTTCTCCTTGTAGTAGAACTCGCCGTCGAGAATCGGCGTGGCAATCTTCACCATGAAGGTGAACAGCAGGCCGCCGATGCCAATGATGCCGATCGAGACCAGCAGTTCATTGACCGAAGGCACGTACTCGTAAATCTCACCGAGGGTATCGGGGGTCATGCCGGGGATTACCATGCCCATGCTCTTCTCGATGTAGACCCCTAAGAAGATGAGCAGGCAACCGAGGTTCATCAGCACCACGTTCTCTCTAGACTTGCGTCGCAGGAACAGAATGAAGGCAGCGAAGGAACAACCGACTGCGAACCACATCCATGGCACCAAGGTGTCGTGGCCGTCGACGCCCGAGAACATGTAGTGCATATGCGTGACATGATGGGTATCCGAGTAGTACTCCTTGAAGACTTCCGCTCCCAGCAGGAAAAGATTGAAGCCCATGAAGTAGGCCATCAGTTCGGATATTTTCCACATGGCTTCCTGGCGGATTTTGAATTTGCTGAAGCGTTGCAGGATTTGCATAAGGACCAGCATCACCGCAGGACCGGAACAGAAGGCCGAGACGATGAAGCGCGGCGCCAGGATTGCTGAATTCCAATAAGGACGCGAGACCAGACCTGCATACAGGAAGGCTGTGACCGTATGAATCGCAATCGCTGCAGGAATAGAGAGCCATACCAGCGGCATGAAGATGCGCCTGTTCGGTTCCTTGCGCTGGAACAGGCGGAACAACAGGTAGGTAGTGATGACGAAGTTCAGAATTAAGTATCCGTTCAACGCGATCACGTCCCATGCCAGCATCGAGTTCGGCACGTTGAGGATGCCGGGACCTGGAATCAGGTGCCAGAAGCGTTCGGGGCGGCCGATGTCGACCATTACGAACAAGGCGCACATGGTGATTGCGGCGACCGCCAACAGTTCACCATAGACCACGATCTCTTTGATTGGCTTCCAGTGGTAGAGGTATGCAGGGACAACCAAAGTCACAGCTGCCGCGGCCACGCCCACCAGGAAGGTGAAGTTGCCGATGTAGAAGCCCCACGAGACCTGGTCACGCATGCTGGTGGTCTTGAGGCCTTCCTCCAACTGAATGCCATAGGCCCATAAGCCTACTGCGGTACAGGCAAGAAGGAATCCCACCCAGCCGTTAAGAGAGAGCGGCTGGGGAAGTGCACTAATTTAGTGCTATATTTTCTGTCACAAATGCTAGATTATTGCCACACAAAAGACGATGGCACCGGAAATCCAGTTCGACGATCTCATCGAGCGACTCCATGAGGACAGCTTCGATTCTTCGGCACCCGCGCTGATTGAACAGCTCAACGCGGCAGGCACCCACGTATTATTCGATTTTGAGCGCCTCGAGCCGCAAGCTCCTGTCAAAGATAGGTTTAGCTCGTTTCGCGACGAGGTAGCCCGGATTCCGACGATGGATCGCGTCAGCGAGTTGCAATTCGCGATGGGCCTGGAGTTGTTGTGGATGCGCCTTCAAGACGCTCGCAAGCGCGCTGGCTTCAGCCAAGAAGAGGTGGAACGCTACCCAGACATCAATGACACCAAATGCCTAAACTGCGGTCCGAGTGATCAGTTGAGTTGCTTCGGGTGTTCGCCGGCCACCTGCGACGTGCGCACCCGCGAGGAGCTGCGCGACCGCACCCATGATTTGATTGCCGCCCGCAACGAGATGGTCGAGCGCCACATGCATGTGGTCTTTCACCTGCTCGAGAAGTACCGCCACGTTTCAATTCCCAACGAGGATTTGGTCCAAGAGGCCAATGAGTCGCTGTTTCGTGCAGTCGAGGGATTCGATTTCCGTCGTGGCTTCCGCTTCAAAACCTACGGCGCTTACTGGATTAACCAGGCCTTCTTGAATGCAATCTACAACCAGAGCCGCACCGTGCGCGTGCCGGCCTACATCCAGAAAGCCATGAAGAAGATTTCGCGTGTGATCGGCGATGTCGATGGTGGTGTGCATAACATTGATGCGATCGCTGAGAAGGCTGGCGTGGACCGCAAGCTGGTCCTCTCCGCCATGGGGCGCAATCGCTTCACCTTGTCTCTGAATAAGGTGGTAGACCAGAATGAAGGCAGTGCGATGGTCGAGATTATCGCCGGTCGCGACGAGGCCGAGAGCCCCGAGTTGGGCGAGAACTCAGCCATGACCAGCTACCTGGAGCATGCGGTCAAACGCCTCAGCGAGCGCGAGCAGGAAGTGATGCGCATGCGCTTCGGGCTGGGTGGCGTCGGCATCAAGACTTTGTCGGAAGTTGGCAGCAGCCTCGGCATCTCGTTGGAGCGTGTGCGGCAGATTCAACGAGCGGCGCTGGACAAGATTCGCGGTGGCGACTTCGGCGGTAAGCTGGAGCAGTTCGCATAACACGGCCCCGGGAGCCTAGAGGGAGCCATACTTCTGCGTGTATCCCGGAATGCTTACTCCGCCCTCTAACGACCCAGACCCAAAGTCGCCGGCATCTACCACTTGCGTGGTTGGATTGGTCGGCCAGCCTGTTCACGTCGGTCCCCTCCAAAGCAGCGGAGATCAAGCAACCATGATCCTGCTCATCGATAACTACGATTCCTTCACCTACAACCTGTATCAGTCCTTAGCGACTTCCGGTGCACAGGTCGAAGTGGTGCGCAACGACGCGATCGATGTTGCCACCGTGCTTGCCAAGCAGCCGCATGGTGTTGTCCTGAGCCCTGGTCCGGGGCGACCCGAAGGCGCAGGTATCTGCCTGGAACTCCTGGAGGCCTTGCCTACGGACATGCCTCTGCTTGGCGTGTGCCTAGGCCATCAAGCCATGGTCGGGCATTTTGGCGGCAGCCTAGAGGTGGATCCTGTACCGACCCATGGCAAGGCCTCGATGGTGCATTACAAGGAGGGTTGCCACCTTTACGAAGGCTTGCCCAATCCATTTCCGGCCGGGCGTTATCACTCCTTGCGCGCCAAGCGCGCCGACCTGCCGAACCAGTTGCAATTGACCGCCTGGACCGAGGAAGGGCTGGTGATGGGGGTGCAACATCGTGATCGCCCATGGCATGGAATGCAGTTCCATCCGGAATCGATCCTCACCCCGCAAGGCGACCACATACTGCAGAAGTTCCTGCAACAAGCCAGCGAGGGCGGCGTCCGCTGATGTTCTTGCAGGATGCACCTGAGGTCGGGATTAACAAAATGTTCGGCAATATTGCCGAATTGATTTCACAGGGTGTCGGCCTAGGCAAAGCTATAATCTCCCCTTCAAGCTTTCTTGAATGCTGCTGTGAAAGAACCAAAACCCTCTTGGCTAAAGATGAAGCTGCCCACTGGGCCAGTGGTTGCGAAATTGCGCAAATCTTTACGTGAAAGGAGTTTGTACACGGTTTGCGAAGAGGCTCGCTGCCCCAACCAAGGCGAATGCTGGTCCGATGGCACGGCTACGGTCATGTTGCTTGGCGATACCTGCACACGCGGCTGTCGTTTCTGTGCGGTCAAGACCGGGAATCCTCAAGGGTGGTTGGATCCGGAAGAGCCAGCCAAGGTCGCTGCTGGCGCTGAGATCCCTGGTTTGCGTTATATCGTGCTGACCAGCGTGGACCGCGATGATCTGCCGGACTATGGAGCTGGCCACTACGCTGCCACCATCGCTGCGCTGAAGGCTAAGCGTCCGGATCTACTGGTCGAGGCCCTAACTCCTGATTTCCAAGGCCGAGTCGACTGCGTCCAGGCCATCTGTGATGCCGGGCTGGATGTCTTCGCCCACAACATCGAGACCGTTGAGCGTCTACACCGCCGGGTGCGCGATGTGCGCGCCACCTACAGCCAAACCTTGGATGTGTTGCGCGCGGCCAAGCGTTACCGGCCGGAAGTGGTCACGAAGTCGTCGATCATGTTGGGCCTCGGCGAGGCCGATGCCGAAATCCGCCAGACCATGGTGGACTTGCGCGAGGCAGGGGTGGAAATCCTCACCCTCGGGCAATACCTACAACCCACGAAGCGGCATATCGCTGTGGAAGAGTTCGTGACTCCGGAGAAGTTCGATGAGTGGAAGCAGGTCGCCGAGCAGGAGCTTGGCTTTGCCTACTGCGCTTCGGGCCCGTTGGTGCGCTCCTCCTATAAGGCAGCCGAGAACTTCGTGATGAGTCGCCAAGCACTACATGTCTGAACTCCTCCAGATTCTCGATGAGACCGGTAAGAAGGTCGGCAAGGCACCGCGCGTGAAGCGCGAGGTCCTGCTGCAGATTTACCGCGCCATCGTCCAGACCCGGGCCTTCGATGACCGCTGCATGAAGTTGCAACGGACTGGGCGCATCGGGTTCTCTGTGCCGAACCTCGGCATCGAGGCCGTCTCCGCCGGTGCCGCAGCGGCCATGGACCCGATCCGCGATTGGTTCGCGCCCTACTATCGGGATTTTGCGATGTTGTTCTACCACGACGTCAGCGCCGAAAAGATGTTCGATAACATGTTCGGCAACTGTGAGGACAATGCCGTCGGCCGTCAGATGCCGGTGCACTTCACTTTCACCGAGCCAGCCAAGTTTTTCTCGATCTCGTCGCCCCTCGGCACGCAGATTCCGCAGGCCGTCGGCATGGCGATGGCCATGAAGAACCGCGGCGAGGATAGTGCTGTCATCACCACCTTCGGCGATGGCACCACCAGCTCTAGCGGCTTCCACTCTGGCCTGAACTTCGCCGGCGTCTACAAGGCACCGATCGTGTTCCTATGCCAGAACAACCAGTTCGCCATCAGCTGCCATAGCGATATGCAGACCGCATCGGAATCCTATGCGATCAAGGCCAGGGCCTATGGCATGCCTGGCGTGCGCGTCGACGGCAACGATGCGCTTGCGGTCTACAAGGCGGTTTCTGACGCCGCTAAGCGCGCCCGCGAAGGCAAGGGGCCAACCCTGATCGAGGCTTATACCTTTCGCATGGGCGGCCATTCCACATCCGATGATCCGAGTCGTTACGTCGATGCGGGGTTGATCGCGAAGTGGCAGAAACGCGATCCGCTGCTACGCCTGCGCAACTGGTTAATCGGCGAGGGCCACCTCACTGAGGAACGCGCCGATGAAATCGCCAACGAGGTCGCCGAGGAGATTAAGCAAGCCGCCGATGCGGCACAGGCCAAGTCACGCCCAGTGCTTGGCACCATCTTCACCGATGTCTTCGAGAAGATGCCATCCCACCTTGAAGCCCAGATGGAGGGCTGCATCAAACACCACGCCGAGCGAGACGAGGCTGTCGACGAGAAAGGAGAATTCCCACTGTGACCGAACTCACATTAGTACAAGCTGTCAATGACGGACTGCGCTCGATCATGAAGGAAGATGATTCCGTGCTTGTGATGGGCGAGGACGTAGGGCCGAAAGGCGGCGTGTTCCTGGCGACCGAGAAGCTCACCGCGGAGTTCGGTGAGGAGCGTTGCTTCGACACCCCATTGAGCGAGGACGGCATCGTCGGTGTCGGCGTCGGCATGGCGATGAACGGCATGAAGCCGGTTTGTGAGATCCAGTTCCAGGATTTCATCTTCCCGGCCTTCGACCAGATCGTCTCCGAGGCCGCCAAGATCCGTTACCGTTCCGGTGGTCAGTACACCGTGCCGATGGTGATTCGCACGCCTTATGGCGGTGGCATCAAGGGTGGTCTGTATCACTCGCAGTCAGGCGAGGCGTACTTCGCTCACACACCCGGCCTCAAGGTCGTAATCCCGAGTACACCATACGACGCCAAGGGTCTTCTAATCGCATCGATCAACGATCCCGATCCGGTGTTGTTTATGGAGCCGAAGGCCCTGTACCGTGCATTCCGCGAGGACGTGCCCGATGGCGTCTACGAGGTGGAACTGTCGAAGACGCGCAACGTGACCGAAGGCGGTGATGTGGCGGTGTTCTGCTACGGCGCGATGGTCCCAGTGTGTGCCGATGCTGCCAAGCGCATTAAGGACTCGCGCAACAAGGATGTGCGCGTGGTCGACCTGCGCACATTGATGCCACTCGACGAAGAGTCGGTGCTGCAGGCCGCGCGCGATTGCGGTCGCGTGGTAATCGTTCATGAGGCACCGCGATTCTGCGGTTACGGTGCCGAGCTCTCGGCCTTGATTGCCGAGCGTGCGATCGAATCCATCGAGGCGCCAATCAAACGCGTCGCTGGTTTCGATACCCCATTCCCAAATACCCTCGAGAATTACTACATGCCTGATGCGCGTCGTGTTCTTGATGCAATCGAAGAAGTACTGGACTTCTAATCAACGGTAAAAAATGACTACTCTCGAATTTCCGCTTCCCGACATTGGGGAAGGTGTTCACGAAGGTGAAATCGTTCGTTGGATCGTCGCTGAAGGTGCATCGGTCTCCGAAGACGAGCCGGTCGTCGAAGTGATGACCGACAAAGCCACCGTTGAAATACCTGCTCCCGCTTCCGGCGTTGTGATTAGCCATCGTTTTGCCGAGGGCGACGTCGCCACCGTCGGCGATGTGATCTTCGCAATCGACCAAAGTGGTGGTGGCACGGCTGCAGCTGCCCCTGCTGCCGAAGCCCCTGCTGCCGAAGCCCCCGCTCCAGGCCCCGTTGAAGCCCCTCCGGTGGAGGCACCCGGCGCTGCTCCTGCTGGTGGCGGCAGCTTGTTTGAGTTCCCACTGCCGGACATCGGTGAAGGTGTCCACGAAGGTGAGATCGTGCGTTGGATCGTTGCAGAAGGCGCGACAGTCGCAGAGGATGAGCCAGTCGTCGAAGTGATGACCGACAAGGCCACCGTCGAGATTCCAGCCCCCGTCGCCGGTGTGCTGCAATCGACTTTGGTCGCCGAAGGAGAAGTCGCCACCGTCGGCGACGTGATCTTTGTGATTGCACTAGGTGATGGTGGAGGTGTTGCTGCACCCGCAGCTGCTCCAGCCCCAGCCGCTGCCGCGCCCGTCGCTGCCGCGCCGGCACCTGCTGCACCCGCCGCTGCTCCGGCAGCAACCATCCCTGCCGATCCGAACCGCAAGGTCCTGGCCGCACCAGCTACGCGTCGCTTGGCGCGTGAGATGGGTGTAGACCTGACCACCGTGATCGGTTCCGGTCCCAAAGGTCGGGTCAAGCCAGAGGATGTACGCGCCGCCGCTGCAGCTCCAGCGGCTCCAGTCGCCGCACCATCGGTCGCCGCACCACCTACAACCCCGGCTGCTCCGGCCTCGCAATCACTGCCGAACTTCCCACAGGTCGTTGGTGCACGCGAAACCGAAGAGATTCCATTCCGTGGCATCCGTCGGAAGACCGCGGAAGCCATGTCGCGATCTAAGTTCACTGCAACGCACTTCTCGTTGATCGAGGAAGTGGATTGCACCGAGATGGTCTCGGCACGTGGGCGTGCCAAGGAGATTGGTGCCCGTCACGGCATCAAGGTCACCTACATGGGTTACATCATGAAGGCCACAGCGCTGGCCTTGATGGAGTTCCCGCAGCTCAACTCTGAGCTAGACGAGGAACGCGGTGTGATTGTCCAGAAGCAGTACGTAAACCTCGGCATCGCCGTCGACACACCGAACGGCCTAGTCGTGCCGGTGGTGCATGACGCCCACTTGAAGAGCATCTTGCAGTTGTCCGCCGACCTCATGGACATCGCCGGTCGCGCGCGTGAAGGCAAGCTCAAGCCAACCGACTTTGCTGACAGCACCTTCAGCATCACCAACGCCGGCAACATCGGCGGCACGCTCGCTACTCCGATCATCAACTTCCCGGAAGTCGCGATTATGGGTGTGCATTCGATGCGCAAGATGCCGCGCTGTAAAGGCGACGACATCGTAGCTGCGCAGGTTATGAACCTGTCGATTAGCATCGACCACCGCATCGTCGATGGCGCCGATGGCGCACGATTCATGGTGCGCGTCCGTGAGTTGCTCGAGGACCCGAGTCTGATGCTGTTGTAGGGCAATGCGCGTCGTTGAACCCAAAGGCGTCACTGTTCGCAAGGCCATGCGAGAAGACGGCACCGCACTCTTGAAGGCGTTTAAGGGTGTGGAGCCGGACAGCAATGATTTGCTGGCGATCCATCGCGCGATGTTAACCACGCGCTTAATGGATGAACGCATGATGAAGCTGCAGCGCCAAGGGCGTGTCGGTTTTGTGGGTTCCTCGATGGGGCAGGAGGGCGCAATCCACGCGTCAGCACAGGTTTTCGGCGCGAGCGACTGGATCTTTTCGGCACTGCGTGAAGGTGGAGTCACCTTGCAACGTGGCATGTCGATGAATGATTACGTGGCGCATATGTTCGGCAACGCCGAAGACACCGCCAAAGGTCGGCAAATGCCGAACCACTTCCAGTGCAAGGAAGCGAACTTCCCGAGTTGGTCGAGCGTGTTGGGCACACAGATGCCGCACGCCGTCGGTGTGGCCATGGCCATGCAGCGACGCGGTGAGAAAAACGTGGTCGCCGCCTATACCGGTGATGGTGCCACCAGCACCAGCGGTTTCCATTCGGCGATGAACTTCGCCGGGGTCTACAAGGCACCGGTGGTTTTCCTGGTAATCGATAATGGCTGGGCGATCTCCTTGCCGAGCGCCAAGCAGACCGCCTCGAAGTCCTACGCCGATAAGGCCGTGGCTTATGGCATGCCAGGTTTCAATGTCGACGGAATGGATGTGTTCGCGGTCTTTGATGCGGTGGAGGAGGCTCGACAGCGCGCCTTGGCCGGTGAAGGTCCAAGCTTGTTGAACTTGCGTTGTTACCGCCAAGGAGGTCACTCCAGTTCGGATGACCCTACGCGTTACCGCAACGAGGAAGAAGTTGAGTACTGGGCCAAGCGCGATCCGCTCGCACGCTTCGAGAACTACCTGTTCAAGCATGACCTGCTGAAAGATGCCGCGCTCGAGCAGATGAACCATACGCTGACCGAGCAGATCAAGGATGCAGTCGATCACGCCGAGACCGTCGGCCCGCCGCCGCTGGAGTCCTTGGTAGAGGATGTCTACGATTCACCGCCGCACCACCTGCGCAGACAAGTCGCGGATGCGCTACGCATCGTTGCCGAAAAGGGCGATGTTGACCGCTTGGTCGGCAAGTTTCCACTGTAACGGTTGTCAGTGGTTGGCGTGCCTTTGGAAGCCACGCCTTGGAGCGCCGGGAATAGGGCGAAGCCCATGCGGATATCGAGCTTCGCACAAAAAAAACAAGCATTAAGGTATGTATTCTTGGAAAAATAAGGACAGTCCCTATGCCGTAATCCTTGTCGCACCGGCAGTCCGGCATGGGCCATAGAGGCCCCAAACTGATTCAGGTTCAAGCCAGCTCCAAGATGAAATACAGCACCCAAAAACGGCAAAGTGATGCCGTCGGCGAGGGAAAATAATAAACCCGAATCAGGGGTAGAAATTTTCACCTCCGGCTCGGAACTAGGCTTCCCTGAAGGCGACCGCATCGCTATCCTGTGCGCCACAAATGGGGAAGGTGGAACCCAAATTCCCACACCCCAGGAAGATCTCCCGCTTCCTCACAATGAGTGACTACCATTTTCCCAGGTGGACGGACCGTGTTCGTCCAATCATGGGGTACGCTGCAATCATTGTCCCCATCTACTTGGTGGGGCTTATGACTTACGCATTTTCGGCCGACAACCTC
Organism: Planctomycetota bacterium; assembly: GCA_030749235.1. Lineage (GTDB taxonomy): Bacteria > Planctomycetota > UBA1135 > UBA1135 > UBA1135. The sequence continues at coordinate 27,704 of JASMKM010000007.1, forward strand.
AACCGAGGTTACGCGCCGGAGCAGCCAATCCCCTTTAGTCATGCCCTTCACGCCGGTGAGCTTGGTGTGGATTGTCGCTATTGCCATAACACCGTCGAGACCGGTGCGATGGCGGCGCTGCCACCGACCTCCACCTGCATGAACTGCCACGAGCGCGTGCGCCCGGAGAGCCCCTTGCTGGCCCCGTTGCGCGAGAGCGCGGAGACTGGCGACCCAGTCGAATGGGTGCGTGTACATGACCTTCCTGAGTACGTCTACTTCAACCACAGCGCTCACTTGAGTGCTGGTGTCGGTTGCGTGGAGTGCCACGGCCGTGTTGATCAGATGGACGTGGTTCGCCAGGAAGAAAACCTCTCGATGGGGTGGTGCCTCGAATGCCACCGCGATCCGGCTCCGCGCCTACGTCCTACCGATCACATCACTGATCTCGGCTGGAACCCCACCGAGAACCGCGAAGTCCTCGGTCAGCGCATCATGGCCGAGAAGAACATCCACCCACGTGAGGATTGCTCCACCTGTCACCGATGAAACGATCCGAATCAACCAAGCGCTACTGGCGTAGTATCCACGACCTCGAGCAGACGCCGGAATTCGCGGCTGCGCAGAACAACGAGTTCGCTGGGCAGATCGACCAGGAGTGGACCACCACCTCGCGTCGCCGCTTCATCCAGCTGATGGGTGCTTCGGTCGCCTTGGCAACTGCGACCAGCTGCCGTTGGCAGGAAGAGAAGCTACTGCCGTTGAACGACCGCAACCCAGGCTTGACTCCGGGCAGCCCGAAGAACTTCTCGAGCATTCTCGATTCCGACGGCTTCGCCATCGGCGTCAAGGTCACAAGCTTCGACGGCCGCCCCACCAAGATCGAAGGTAACCCGCTGCACCCTGAATCGCTCGGTGCCACCTCGACCTACGCGCAAGCTGCAACTCTCGGCCTCTACGACCCAGACCGTAGCCGCACCGTGATTCATCACGATGGCAGCAACGCCGTGGACAAGACCGCCGAAGATTTGGCAGCACTCACTGCAGGAATCGCCGCCAAGAAGGGAGCAGGTAGCGGAGCCGTCGCAGTCCTAGCCGAACCGAGCGCGTCGCCATCGATGTTGCGCCTGAAGGAGTCCTTCATGAAGGCCTTCCCTCGAGCCACGTGGGTGGACTACTCTCCGATTGCGCGCGACAACGAGGTTGCCGGCTGCAAGATGGCCTTCGCCTTGAATGCGCGTCCTTACTACCGGATGAGCGATGCAAAGATCATCGTCGCGCTCGACGATGACTTCCTCTACGAGGGTCCATCGGCACTGCGCCTGATGCGTGAAGTCACCGCGCGTCGCAAGCCTGAGGCTGGCTGGATGAACCGCATCTACTCGGTCGAGGCCAACTACTCCTTGACCGGCGGATTCGCCGACCATCGCCTGCCGTTGCGCAGCTCCGAGATCGGCGCCTTTGTTACGGCCTTGCGCGCCAAGATCTCCGGTGGCACGGCACCGACCCTGTCGGCCAAGGGTGCGGATGATTTCCTCACCGCGATGGCTTCGGATCTGAAAGCCCATAAGGGAGAGTGCATCATCACTTGTGGTCCTGGCCAGCCTGCCGCAGTCCACGCCCACGTGCATGCGCTCAACATGGAGCTAGGCGCCAGCGGCAAGACGGTCGACTACTACGAGGCTACTGCTAACGGCTCGGGCCTGGATGCGGTCAAGGATTTGGTAGGTAAGATGAACGCCGGCACCGTCACCGATTTGGTAATCCTTGGCGGTAACCCTGTCTACGACATGCCTGCTGACCTGGCTTTCGGCGACGCCCTCGACAAGGTCGCCAACAGTGTCCGCCTCGGCCAGTACCTCGACGAGACTTCGGTCAAGTGCACCTGGCATGTGCCGCAGGCCCATGAGTTAGAGCTCTGGACCGATGGCGCAGCCCCGGAAGGCACCGTGTCGATCGGCCAGCCGCTGATCAACCCCTTGTGGGATGGCCTGGGCACCACCGAGGTGCTGTCGCAGCTGCTCGGCGAGTCGAAGAACTCAATGGAGATCGTCAAGCAGACTTCCGGTCTCGGTTCGACCGCTTGGCGCAAGGCGCTGCACGATGGCATCGTCGCGGGCACAGGTGCGAAACCTTACCGCGTGAAGTTGCGTGAGCTACCGAAACTCGCAACGCCGATGGAAGGTCTGGAGCTGCGCTTCATTCCTCACTTCGCATTGCGCGATGGTCGGTACGCCAACCTCGGTTGGCTGCAGGAGCTGCCCGACCCGATGACTAAGTTGACTTGGGACAACGCCGCGCTGATTTCCTTTGCCACCGCTGAACGTCTCGGTGTCCAGCATGAGTCGATGGTCGAGCTGACCGTCGGCGGTCGCAAGCTGGAGGTCGCTGCTTACCTGATGCCAGGCCACGCGGATGATTCCATTACCTTGGCGCTCGGCTTTGGTCGCACCGACGGCGGTCACGTCGCCGGCCTAAGCGACGACGACGTCGAGGCGGTCGGTTTCGATAGCTACAAGCTGCGTGGTTCCGATGCCATGGATGTGGCAGCCGTCAGCTTGGCGACCACCAATAAGACCTACCTCCTGGCGACGACCCAAGACCACTTTGCGATGGACGACATCGGCACCAAGGGTAGCCAGAGTCGTCTGCCGAACCTAGTCAAGGAGAACACGCTTGACGGTTACGAGCATGACAAGACCTTCGCCAAGCACGCTGCAGACTTCTGGGGCGACGAGAAGACCTTGTGGCAGGAACTCGATTCACAGAAGGACACCAACCACAAATGGGGGATGGCTATCGACCTGAGTTCGTGCACCGGCTGCGGCAGCTGCACCGTCGCTTGCCAATCGGAGAACAACATCTCCGTGGTCGGCAAGGAGCAGGTGTTGCGCGGCCGCGAGATGGCTTGGATTCGCCTCGACCGCTACTTCCTTGGAGACGCGGAGAACCCAAAGGCAATCAACCAGCCCATCAACTGTGCGCACTGCGAACTCGCTCCATGCGAATCGGTGTGCCCGGTAGCGGCGACCACCCACAGCGAGGAAGGCCTCAACGACATGGTCTACAACCGCTGCATCGGTACTCGGTACTGCGCGAACAACTGTCCTTATAAGGTCCGTCGCTTCAACTACTTCAACTTCAACAAGGATGCTGCCCAGCCGGGCAACGAGGTGTTGAAGATGGCCGCCAACCCGGATGTCACGGTACGCGACCGCGGAGTCATGGAGAAGTGCACCTTCTGCGTACAGCGCATCGAGCGCGTCCGTATCGACAGTCGCAACGAGGATCGCGACACCTTCATCGAAGATGGCGCCATCAAGGTCGCATGCGAGCAGGCTTGCCCTGCCGATGCGATCGTCTTCGGCGACCTGCTCGACGACGACAGCCGCGTGCTGAAGGCCCAGTCCCAGGACCGTGCCTACAAGCTGCTGGTTGAACTCAACAACAAACCACGGATCAGTTTCCTGGCTCGGATCCGTAACCCGCATCCATCCCTAGAGGCTCACGAAGCCGCTGAGGAGGTCGTCTCCCATGGCTAGTACGGCAATCCCCGCGTCCATCGATCACGAGGACCTTTTCCCAGCCTCCCTAGTACAGGGTGAAAACGATCTGCACTCCGTTACCGAGACAGTGTGCGGTGTGCTTGAGGCATCGAAACCACCGAAGTCCTGGTACTTGATCTTCACTGTTGCCGTCGGCCTGCTCGGCGTGCTCGGTGCGATGATTGTCTACCTGGTCATGACCGGTGTCGGTGTCTGGGGTAACAACCAACCGGTTGCATGGGGCTGGCCAATCGTGAACTTCGTGTTCTGGGTCGGTATCGGTCACGCCGGTACGCTGATCTCCGCAGTCTTGTTCCTGTTCCGCCAAGACTGGCGAACCGGCATCAACAGGTTCTCCGAGGCGATGACCATCTTCGCGGTGGTCTGCGCGGGTATGTTCCCCGCGATTCACGTCGGTCGAATCTGGGTAATCTGGTGGGTGTTCCCGGTCCCGAACCAGATGGACATGTGGCCGAACTTCCGTTCGCCACTTCTCTGGGACGTGTTCGCGGTCTCTACCTACTTTTCGGTCTCGCTGTTGTTCTGGTACATGGGCTTGGTTCCTGACCTCGCCACCGTCCGCGACCGCGCCAAGACCAAGGTCCGCAAGTTCTGGTACGGCCTGTTCGCCCTCGGCTGGACCGGCTCGAACCGTCACTGGCACCGTTATGAGCGCGCTTACCTAATCCTAGCTGCACTGGCCACGCCACTGGTACTGTCGGTGCACTCGGTCGTGTCCTTCGACTTCGCGACTTCCCAGCTACCCGGCTGGCACACGACGATCCTGCCGCCGTACTTCGTTGCCGGTGCGATTTTCTCCGGCTTCGCGATGGTGCTCACCCTCTCGATCCCGGCTCGCAAGATGTTCGGCCTCGAGGACCTAATCACGCTCCGTCACATCGACAACATGTGCAAGGTGATCATGGCGACGGGCATGATGGTCGGCTACGCCTACTCCATGGAGTTCTTCATGGCGTGGTACTCCGGCAACTCCTACGAAGGGTTCGCTTTCGTCAACCGTGCGTTCGGCCCTTACTGGTGGGGCTACTGGATTATGGTCAGCTGCAACGTTTTGTCGCCGCAAATCTTCTGGTTCAAGAAGGCGCGCAAGAACCTGATACTGGTGTTCATCATCTCGCTGTTCGTCAACCTCGGCATGTGGTTCGAACGCTTCGTAATCGTGGTCACCTCGCTGAACCGTGACTTCCTGCCGTCGAGCTGGCACTACTTCAGCCCGACCTGGGTCGACGTGCTCACCCTTCTGGGTAGCTTCGGCCTGTTCTTCACTCTGTTCATGCTCTTCTGCCGCTATCTGCCACAGGTCGCGATTTCGGAAGTGAAGAACGTTATGCCTCAGGCTCACCCTCACCTCGACGACCACTAGGAGGGCGAAACGATGACCAACGACAACAACTTCTACGGTCTGCTGGCTGAGTTCGAGGATCCGACCGCCCTCTGTAAGGGTGCGGAACGGGTTCGAGACGCCGGCTATAAGCACTGGGACTGCCACTCGCCGTTCCCGGTCCACGGCCTCGATGATTGCATGGGCGTCAAGTTCACACGCCTGCCATGGATTGTGCTGACGATGGGCCTCATCGGCTTGTTCTCCGGCATAGCCTTGCAGTGGTGGACCAACGCCGTTGACTACCCTTACGACATTTCCGGTAAGCCGGTCTGGTCGTTGCCCGCGAACATCCCGGTTATCTTTGAGGTCACCGTGTTGTTCTCGGCATTCACTGCCTTCTTCGCGATGTGGGGCATCAACGGCTTACCCCGTTGGTACCACCCGCTGCTTCGCAAGAAGAGCTTTGCCAAAGCCACCGACGACGGTTTTTTCATCTCGATCGAGGCCAAGGATCCGAGCTTCGCTCTTGAGCGTACCGGCGACTTCCTGAATACCATCGGCGCGAAGAGGGTCGAGGAGGTGCGCGAGGCCGATGAGCCCACCAACTTGCCTGGAAACATCAAGGCCAAGTTGTGGATCACTGCTGGTGTCATGCTAATCCCGGTCGGCATGGTCTACCAGACTTGGGATTCCACTACGACCGAGCCACGCGTGCACCTCGTCAAGGACATGGACAAGCAAGATCGCTTCCGTTCCCAAGGCGAGACTTCCATGTTTGCGGATGGTCGCATGTCGCGCCCGCAGATCGAAGGCACAGTTGCCGAGGGTCAGTTCTTCGAGGACATGTCCTTCGTGACCGGTAAGGATGGTGGCAACTACGTCACCGCCATGCCGGCCTCGATCACCGTCGACGAGAAGTTTCTGGCTGAAGGCAAGAAGAACTTCGATATCTTCTGTGGGCTTTGCCACGGCGCCAATGGTGCTGGCAACAGCAAGATCCATGAACGCGCCATGATGCTGGCTGCGCAGGGCGAGGCGATTTGGGTACAGCCCACCGACTTGACTGGCGTGCGCATCATGGACATGGCCGATGGTCAAATCTTCGAGACCATCAGTAACGGTCTCAACACTATGCCTGCTTACGCCGCACAAATCTCTACGGAGGAGCGTTGGGCGATCATCGCCTACATGCGCGCCTTGCAGGAGGAGTATGGCGATGCAGGTCCGAGTGCCGATGAGCTTGCCAAAATGACTCCGGTCGAGCGCGGCGATTTGGTCTTCAACCAGCAAGGTTGCATGGCTTGTCACACCACGAACGGTACACCGCTGGTCGGTCCTACCTTTAAGGGTTACGTAGGCAGCGACATCAAGCTGACTACCGGCGAGACAGTAAAGGGCGACCTTGCCTACCTAACCGAATCCTTGCGCGATCCGCTCGCGAAGACACGTGAAGGTTCCATCCCAGGTGCGATGGTCGCGTACCCGAACATCACCGACGAACAGATCTCCGATCTCTTCGAGTACCTAAGCACTTTGAAGTAGGGCAGAAAAATGAGTTCCCACCCCATTCAACTGGAAGGCGACAACCAAGCCGGTGATCTTTCACCGAAGGTTGCTCGCTTCGGCCTTGGTCTTGCTGTAGTAGGCCTCGGCCTCGGTGCTGCCCTTGGCTTCATGTCGAACGATCACGACGCCTACAGCCACTTCTGGTTCGCTTACCTAGTCGCATTTTGCTTCGTGTTCACCATCGTGCTTGGTGCGACCTTCTTCACAATTGTTCAGCACTTGGTCAACGCGCATTGGAGCGTATCGGTCCGTCGCTTGTCGGAGTTGACCATGGCCAACATCCCGCTGTTCGCGATTTTCGCACTGCCGCTGTTGGTGCCGGCCTTCTCCGACGATGTCGAGGTCTGGAAATGGGCTTCCATGGGGCACGGCCATGAGGCCGCAGCCGATCACGGAGCTACCGACGCTGCCGGCGACCAGGCCCATGCCGGTCCTGCTGAGGCGCATGACCTAGCCACCCAGCTGGAGCATGAGGAGCACGAGCACTTCGTCGCTGCGAAGGAGCCATACCTGAACCGCACCTTCTTCATTATCCGCCTGATTGCCTACTTCCTGCTGTGGATGTGGATGGCCAGGTTCTTCTTTAAAAAATCGGTCGACCAGGACACTGCAGAAGGCATCGCACCAACCTTGGGAGCAAAGAAGGTCTCGGCGGTTTCGGTAATCCTGTTCGCCTTCGCCCTCAGCTTCTTTTCCTTCGACGTGTTGATGTCGCTGGATGAGACCTGGTTCAGCACCATCTTCGGCGTCTACATCTTCGCAGGAGCCTTCCTCAGCTGCGTGTGCTGGATGGTCTTGATGTCGAAGTTCCTGCAGGCCAAGGGCAAGATGACCAAGGTCATCAACGACGAGCACTACCATGACCTGGGCAAGTGGATGTTCGCATTCACCTTCTTCTGGGGCTACATCGCGTTTTCTCAGTTCATGTTGATCTGGTACGCCAACATCCCTGAGGAGACCCACTTCTACGCGGCTCGCCTTACCGACGCCTGGACCGGCTGGACCTGGTGTCTGTTGATTTTCCACTTCATCATCCCGTTCGCTGGTCTGCTTTCACGTCACGTGAAGCGCAACACCAACGTGCTGAAGTACTGGGCCATTTACATGCTGGTTCTGCATTGGGTCGACATCTACTGGATCGCCATGCCGAACTACAAGCGTGGTGAAGCAGGCGCCGGCAACCCCTTCGGCCTGATGGAGATTGCCTTGGCCGTGGGCATGATTGGAGTTCTGATTTACGGTATCGGCAAGAAGTCGGCCAAGCAGGCCCTTCTGCCGGTGCGCGACCCGCTGCTCGGCAAGTGTCTTGGGTTCAAGAACATCTAGCTCTTGCTTGGCCCCTGGGGGCGCGGCGGCCTAACTCGCCGGGCTCCACGGTGGGGGGATACCCGATGGGTTGCGCGCTTTGCTCGCCGCCCGCTTGGACGCTACCAAGGCCACCTGGCCCTAGTCGGAAGAGGTGGTTTTGGTATTCCATGGTGCACCCTTTGCAATCCCACAAATCTGAGGTTTTTAACGTGGCTGAGAAGTTGCCAGTCGCCAAACCAATACCTTGATTTTATTGCAATGCTATGCGACGATTTTGCTTCCAATCCGTGCAAGTCCCTGTCCTTTGGGGTCTCTCAGCAGTATCTTGGCGCGGAAAATCACAGCAGAAAATGGCACTCGAACCCGATACGCCCGACGTGCGCGCACTGGTCACAATTGGCCTCGTGAGCACCTTCGCAACCATCGCGATTTCCTATCTCGTCGTCGGCCTGACGAACAGCGAACGCCTTGCTCTGCAAGAGAGTCGCGAGTCGTCGGTAGCTGTCGAAGAGGCGCCTGCTGTGAGCGATGACTCCATGCAAGCGGTCATCCAGAAGTACGCCAAGTAGCCGCATTCCTGACGATGGCCATTACGCGTTTCGCATTCATGCACTGCACTGCCGTAGTGGCGGTGATGGTCATGGGTGGGGTGAACGCGCAACAGTCGCACTTTGACGTCGAGCAGAGGGGGCAGAGTGCAGCTTATCAACCGGACTCGCTCGAAGGTGTTGGCATCGATGAGAAGCTAGAGGCGCAGGTGCCGGGCGACATGGTCTTCACCGATTCCGCTGGCAAGCGAGTCCGCCTAGGCGATCTCTTCGACGGCGAACGTCCGGTGATCCTCACGATGAATTACGCCAGTTGCCCGCAGCTCTGCGGCCTGCAGTTGAACGGTTTCGTGAAGACGCTGGAGAACATGGAGGATTGGACCCCGGGCAATCAGTTCCGCGTGGTCACCATTAGCCTCGATCCCAACGAAACGGCCGAACGTTCGGCAGACTTCCGCAATGCATTACTGAGCAATTACGGGCGCCGCGAGCAAGTGCTAGGCGGTTGGTCCTTCCTACGCGGCAGTGAAGAGGACATCCGTCACCTCGCCGACGTCGTCGGCTTCCGTTACAACTTTGTCGAGGAGACCGGTCAGTACGCGCACACTGCCGCGCTGATGCTGCTCGACCCGCAAGGGCGCGTTGCGCGCTACTTGTACGGCATCGATTTCAAGCCCAGCACGCTGCGGCTTTCCCTTTCCGAGACGGCTGACTCCAAGTTCGTCTCAACCATCGACGCACTCATCCTGCGGTGTTTCATGTACGACGCGGCGTCGGGCTCCTTCGTCGCCGATGCATGGAACCTTACACGGTACGTGTTGTCATTCTTGGCCCTGTTTTTCTTCGCGTTCCTGGCTTGGTTGTTCAGGCTCGAGCGCAAGACCCGTAAAGCAAAAGTGGCATGAACCTCCTGAATCTGTTGGCACTGCCCCAGAGCGGAGCAGAGACATTCTGGTTTCCCAGCCAGGCTTCCACAGGCGCATCGCGCGTGGATGATCTGTTCTACTTCATCTTTTACGTCTCGTTGTTTGCGTTCATCGCGATTGTCGTGGCGACCATCATCTTCTCACTGAAGTACAGCCGCTCGCGCGTGGGCATGGAGCCGGAAGACAGTCCGCATCACTCGACCAAGATCGAGATTGTGTGGTCGGTGATCCCAGCCTTGTTCATGGTTGCGATGTTCTGGTACGGCTTCAAGGATTTCGTGGACAGCAAGAACCCACCTGTCGACGCCTACCAGATTGAGGCGGTCAGCCAGAAGTGGAGTTGGACCTTCAATTATCCGAACGGTGCAATCACCACCGGTGGCAACCCTGCCATTGATGAAGGTGAAGGCCTGGTGATCCCGGTAAACAAGCCGGTTGTGGTTCGCTTGGAATCCACCGATGTGTTGCACTCCTTCTTTGTGCCGGCCTTCCGCGCCAAGATGGATGCGGTCCCTGGTCGTTACACCTATGTTTGGTTCGAAGCCAATGAGATTGGCGAGTTTCCGCTCTACTGCGCCGAATACTGTGGCTCGAAGCACTCGCGGATGTTGGCCACAGTCAAAGTCGTGAGTCAGGAGGACTTCGACACTTGGGCCGCCGACGCTATCGACGACTCCGACCTCAGCCCTGAGGAGCGCGGCAAGAAACTGTTCGCGGTCAAGGGTTGTATTGCCTGTCACTCCACTGCGGGCGTCGCGGGCATCGGCCCGGCGCTGGACGGTCTCTACGGCAAACAGGAAACCCTCGTGGATGGCACCAAGGTCGCCGTCGACGACAACTACATTCGTGAGTCCTTGCTTGATCCTCAAGCCAAGGTTGTGGAAGGCTACGCCAACGTGCCTATGACTTCCTTCGCGGGTCAACTCGACGATGACGAAATCAGTGCGATCATCGCTTACCTCAAGTCGCTGAACTAGGGAGTACTTTCATGGCACCTTCCACAAACTCTCTCGACCGCACCCATTACCTGAACGCCACCAAGGGCTTCCGGTCATGGTTCATGACCATCGACCACAAGCGCCTCGGTCTCATGTACCTCTGGTCGGTAGTCGGCTGCTTCATCCTCGGTGGATTCTTTGCGATGAAGATCCGCTGGACGCTGACGCCGGGCGTCACGGACTTCATGGCCCAGTCCGTTGAGCAAATGAATGCATACAACAATGCGTTCACCGTGCACGGCGCGGTGATGATCTTCCTGGTCATCATCCCATCTATACCCGCGGCCTTGGGCAACTTCGTATTGCCCATCATGCTGGGGGTGAAGGACGTGGCTTTCCCGAAACTGAATAGGCTGAGTTACCACCTTTGGTTGATCGGTGCGCTGCTGTTCGTAGCCACCCTATTCATCGGCAACCTGGACACCGGCTGGACTTTCTATCCACCGTACTCCACCGGCCATACTGACCCCTCGGTGATTACCGCGGTGCTCGGGGCTTTTGTGCTGGGCTTCAGCTCAATCTTCACCGGCCTGAACTTCATCGTGACCATCCACAAGATGCGTCCGCCGGGGATGACCTGGTTCAAGATGCCACTGTTCCTGTGGGCCATCTACGCAACCGCAATCATCCAGGTCCTGGCTACTCCTGTAATCGGCATCTCCTTGCTGCTGCTGCTGGTCGAGAAGACCATGAACATTGGCATCTTCACGCCAGCACTGGGTGGCGATCCGGTGTTCTTCCAGCACCTGTTCTGGTTCTACAGTCACCCTGCGGTGTACGTGATGATTCTGCCAGGCATGGGCGTGATGTCCGAGCTGTTCGCCACCTTCGCCCGTAAGCCGATCTTCGGCTACAAGTCGATCGCCATGTCATCAATCGCGATTGCGATCCTGTCCTTCATCGTCTGGGGTCACCACATGTTTGTCAGTGGCCAGTCCGAGACGATGTCGGTGATCTTCTCGGCCCTGACCTTCTCGGTTGCGGTGCCCTCAGCGATTAAGGTGTTCAACTGGATTGCCACGCTGTACAAGGGTTCGATTGCCTTCACCACTCCAATGTTGTATGGACTCTCCATCATTTGGCTATTTGGTATCGGCGGTTTGACCGGCATGTTCCACGCTACCTTGGGTACGTCGGTGCACCTACACGACACTTACTTCGTGGTGGCCCACTTCCACTTCGTGATGGTCGGTTCGGCGCTGTTCGGGTTCATCGGCGGAATTTTCTATTGGTGGCCAAAGATGTACGGTCGTATGGCGGAAGGTGCTCTCTCCAAGTGGGGTTGTCTGCTTTCCTTCGTCGGTTTCAACATGACCTTCCTGCCGCTGTTCCCGGCCGGTTCACAGGGCATGCCGCGACGCTACGCCGGATACACCGAAGCTGCCGGCTTCGACAGCTACAACATGTCGGCGACCATCGGCTCGATGGTCTTGGCCCTAGGCTTGTGCATTGCGCTTTACTCGCTGCTCCGCTCCTTTAAGCATGGCGAGAAGGCTCCTGCGAATCCATGGGGTGGAGTCACCCTCGAATGGCAGTGCGAGTCGCCGCCACCGGAACACAACTTTGATATCGATCCTCCGACGGTCGATAATCCTTACGACATGACCTTGGTCGAGTGGCGCGGACAGGAGGAAGGCTTCCTGCCGAAGAACCCACGCAGCGACGACAAGTGCATCGCCGACATCCAGCAAGCGTAGGTAACGGAACATGAGTACTACTGCCAACGACCACGGACACGACCCGAACCGTCCCAAGCACCTCGCGCATCATTTCGAGACGCTCGGACAGCAGTTCGATTCCGGCAAGCTCGGTATCTGGGTCTTCCTGCTCACGGAAGTCCTTTTCTTCAGCGCACTGTTCGTCGCGTACACCATGTACCGCTCGAACTATCCCGAGGTCTTCCAGTACGCCTCTCAGTTTCTGGACACCAAGATGGGCGCGATCAATACGGTCGTGCTGCTGTTGAGCTCCTTCACCTTCGCGTGGGCGGTGCGGAATGCGATGCTCGGCGAGAAGAGAAAGCTCATGTTAAACCTCCTTGTCACCCTGGTGTGTGCGGGTGGCTTCATGGGGATTAAGTATGTGGAATATAGCCATAAGTTCCACGACGGCACTTTGTGGGGCGGCAATGCGAGCACCATCTTCAAGGCCGACCCGGCAGAGATCCCGGCAGAGATCAAGGAAGTCTCAGAAGCCTGGAACAACCCTGAAGGCAAGTTCTCGGTGGCGGTTAGGGATCTCGATCCCGCTTTCCGCCAGAAGGTGGGCGTCTTCTTCGGCGTCTACTTCTGTCTGACCGGCCTGCACGGTATCCACGTCATGCTCGGCATGATTCTAATCATCTGGCTGATGATGCGAACCAAACGCGGGGACTTCGGCCCCACAAACTTCAATGCGATCGACTTTGGTGCCCTTTACTGGCACTTAGTCGACCTCATCTGGATTTTCCTCTTCCCATTGCTTTACCTCATCACTTGATTATGTCCGACCACACACACGATTCTGGCGAAGAGCACATCGGTCACGTCCTGCCCCTGAGCCTGCTGGTGAAGGTATTCGGTGGCCTCGTGCTGCTGACGGCCCTTACGGTTTTCACCGGGACCATGAACCTCCATGGTTGGGACCTGCCGGTGGCCATGGTTATCGCCACCAGTAAGGCGAGCTTGGTCTGCCTTTTCTTCATGCACTTGAAGTACGACAAGCCATTCAATGGCATGATCTTCTTGTTGTCGGTTCTGTTCGTCGGGCTGTTCCTGGCATTTGTGGGTTACGATGCCGGCCAATACCAGGACGACATCAAGGCCTACACCATCGAGCACATCGGCGGCGAATGACACCCAAAGTGGCGGCGAGTAGCGGTTCCCAGGAGCCGCTGCCAGCAGGCACCTCCAGTATGGGCCTTTGGCTCTTGTTGGTCTCACTCGGGGTCTTGTTTATCGCCACAATCTTCTGCGGCTGGTATCTGCGCGATACCGGAGCAGCCGCGGAACACCCCCTCCCTGACCTGCCTAGCAGCCTGTGGTTGACCACCGCGCTGCTGGCAGGTCTCAGCTTTTGTGCCGGGCGCGCAGCGCGCCTGACCGATCCGCCAGGACAGGCTAAGTTCCTGCGCCTGTCGATGGTCTTCGCGGTGTTGTTCCTCGGCGGCCAGGTTCTCAGTTGGGTGCAGCTGATGGCGGCCGAGATCGGCGATGGCGTGCATCCGATGTACGCCTTCAACTTCTACCTGATGACCGTGTTGCATGCCGTCCATGTCATCGGTGGATTGGTCTACAACGCGCTGGCCTTGCTTGCGGTGAAGGTCGGCGGTGGAATGTTACGCAACCGCTCACGCAACAACGCCACTTACTGGCACTTCTTGGGGGCGGTGTGGATCGTAATTCTGCTCAACCTGATGGCAGTGCGTATCCCGGATCCGGAGGAGTCCTTCCTGGCGCCCTTGTCGCTGGGAGTGACTGGCCTGCTGTTGGCCGGCTTCCTTTACTACCAACTGCGCATCATCGTGCTTCTGGTCAAGCGAGGCGAAAGAGCTTTTGCATTCTTCAGCGTGTTGCCGCCGGTCGCCTTCATGCACGCTTGGGCACGCGGCGAGGAGATCGGCACCCAGAAGCTGGCACTGCATTGGGCGATCCTGCAGGGACTGCTGCTGATCGCGTTGATGTTCACCATCACGATCCACATCGGCCAGTTCGCGGACAGCTACGACGTCGGTGCTCCTTAACGCGTTCGAGAAGCGCCTGGTCACGGGGTGCCTACGCAGAATCGTGCAGCGTCGTCTGGATGCCACGCGTCTGCTGAAGTTAGGCGGCCCTGTCGACGGCGGCACCGTGCTGGAGATTGGCTGTGGCCGTGGTTTTGGAGTAGAGGCCGCGTTGGATATCTTCGGTGCCAAGCAGGTGCATGCCTTTGATGACGATCGCGAGATGGTCGGTTTGGCGCAACGCGAGTTGACCAAGCGCGGGTTGATGGGCGGAGCCTTTGCGCCTCGTATCTGGCATGGCAGTGTGCATCAGATCCAGGCACCCAGCGGCGAATACGACGCCGTCTTCGATTACCAGGTGCTGCATCATGTCACCGATTGGCGTGGCGCCCTGGAGGAAATCGCGCGGGTGATGAAGCCCGGCGCCACCCTCTATCTGGTCGAGAGCTTACGCGCTTTCGTGGAACATCCGCTGTGGGGGAGGTGGATGAATCACCCGACGGAGGATCGCTTCACCGACATCATGCTGCTCGAGGAGTTAAATCGCCAAGGCTTCACAGTGCAGGCGCAGCGTGGTTGGGGTAAGCAGTTGCTTTGGCTTGTGGCCAGCCGCAACTGAGGGGCACTTAGGCATAAGCGAACTATAGGTGCGGCGCATGCCCGGAAATCCAAAGCGCCCCGAGCCCCCAGACTTTGGGATCACTGCACGACGACGGCGAACCTATAATCTCGCGTCATTCCCTTCTCTGGCCGTGGTTAGCCGTCAACCTTGTCGGTGCGCCCAAGGTTAGATTGTTTGCTTGAAAGCCATGTCCACCGCCAAGATTACCTGGACCCTGATCGACGAGGCACCTGCCCTCGCCACACATTCCCTCCTCCCTATTGTCCAGGCCTTCACCAGTGGAACTGGTGTCGAAATCGAGCTCGCCGATATCTCGCTTGCTGGTCGCATTCTGGCGAATTTTCCGGAAGGCCTTACTGAAAACCAGCGCATTCCCGACGAGCTGTCGCGTCTCGGCGACTTGGCCAAGACTCCGGAAGCGAACATCGTCAAGCTGCCGAACATCAGTGCTTCGATTCCACAGCTGCAGGCCGCGATCCGCGAGCTGCGCGAGCAGGGTTTCGATGTACCCGTCTATCCGGAAGAGCCGCAGAACGATGAGGAGCGGGCATTGCAGGCACGCTTTGCCGCAGTGCTCGGTTCAGCCGTGAACCCGGTTTTGCGTGAAGGCAACTCCGACCGCCGCGCAGCCACTGCCGTGAAGTCATTCGCGCAGAAGCATCCGCATCGCATGATGAAGGAATGGCCCGAGTCCGGATCGAAGACTCGCGTCGCCCACATGAGCGGCAAGGATTTCTTCGGCAGCGAGCGTTCGATGACGATGGAGAAGGCTACCGAGATGAGCATCGAGTTCGTCGGTGAAGACGGCCCAACCACCGTGCTGAAGGAAGGGGTACCGTTGCTGGCCGGCGAGGTTCTCGATAGCTCGATTATGAATGTCGCCGCCTTGCGCGCCTTCTTCCAAGAGCAGATGGCCGCAGCCAAGGCCGACGGTTGCCTGTTGTCGCTGCATCTGAAGGCCACCATGATGAAGGTTTCCGACCCAATCATGTTCGGCCACTGTGTTTCGGTTTACTTCGCTAACGCCCTGGATAAGCACAAGGAGGCGCTCGCTGAGATCGGCGCCAACGTCAACAATGGCCTGGCCGACGTACTCGACAAGCTCGATCGCCTGTCTGCCGACCAGAGGGCCGAGGTCGAAGCCGATATCGCTGCCTGTTATGAAGCAGGTCCGGACCTAGCGATGGTTGATTCACGCAAAGGCATCACCAACCTGCATGTACCTAACGACGTAATCATCGATGCATCGATGCCCGTGGTCGTGCGCGATGGTGGTCGTATGTGGAATAAGGATGATGGACTGCAGGACACCATCGCGATGGTGCCCGATCGGAGTTACGCCACCATGTATCAGGAGGTGATGGAGGACTGTCAGAAGAATGGTCAGTTTGATCCCGCCACCATGGGTACGGTCTCCAATGTCGGCCTGATGGCCAAGAAGGCCGAGGAGTACGGCTCCCACGACAAGACCTTCACCGCGCCGGCCAACGGCACCATCCGTTCTCTTGATTCCGACGGCAACACCTTGTTGGAGCAGTCGGTCGAGGCCGGCGATATCTTCCGCATGTGCCAGACCAAGGATGAGGCGATTCGCGACTGGGTCAAGCTAGGCATCAACCGCGCGCGCGCTTCCAACACCCCTGCGGTGTTTTGGTTGAACCCGGAGCGCGGTCACGACGCCGAGATCATCAAGAAGGTCGAGGCTTATCTACCCAATCATGACACCAGCGGCCTGAGCATCCACGTCATGCCGCCGGTCAAGGCCATGCGTTTCTCGCTTGAGCGTATCCGCAGGGGTGAGGACACCATCGCCGCAACCGGCAACGTCCTGCGTGATTACCTGACGGACCTGTTTCCAATCCTCGAGCTCGGGACTAGTGCACGCATGCTGTCGATCGTGCCTCTGCTCCAAGGCGGTGGCCTTTTCGAGACAGGTGCTGGTGGTTCTGCACCAAAGCATGTGCAGCAGTTCCTGCAGGAAGGTCACCTGCGTTGGGATTCGCTTGGCGAATACTGCGCCTTGGTGCCTTCGTTGGAAAAGATGGCCGAGCAGACAGGCAATCCACGTGCGAGCATCCTAGCCGCCACCTTGGATAAAGCCGTCGGCCGGTACCTGGAAGGCTCCTGCGCACCGTCGCGCAAGGTCAACGAGATCGACAACCGAGGGTCGAGCTTCCACTTGGCCAAGTTCTGGGCTGCCGAGCTTGCAGCACAAGGCGACGATGCCGAGCTCGCTACCCGCTTTGCTCCAGTCGCGAAGGCCATGCAGGACAGCGAAGAGGTCATCCTCAGCGAACTGC
The DNA here is from genome assembly GCA_030749235.1 of Planctomycetota bacterium. Classification (GTDB taxonomy): domain Bacteria; phylum Planctomycetota; class UBA1135; order UBA1135; family UBA1135. The sequence continues at coordinate 44,541 of JASMKM010000007.1, forward strand.
TTGCAGCGCAGGGCGAGGCGGTCGACATCGGTGGTTACTTCCACCCGGACCTGGAGAAGTGTGCCGTGGCCTTGCGCCCAAGCCCGACCCTGAACGGGATCATCGACGGAATCCTCTGCCCGTCGACTTCCTGAGCCTACGCTTGATTAGGGAAGGCATCCCATTGGCAGCCTTCTAGGTTCCGCAGCAATCCAGACTCACAGCGCTCGAAGCCATTCCGGCTTGAAGCGGGCGTTGGCAGGATCGTGCAGCACCTGGTCCAGCGCACTGACCATCGCGGCCTTGTCCTTCGGCAAGGTGCCGGCGACCGACAGGTAGTTGCTGGCGTGGTTCGAACGGAAGATCGACGACTTCAACTCGGTATTGGCCAGGAACTCGCGCAACTCAGCAGCCAACTCGATGGGAGACAAGGTCTCGAACTCGCCACGTTGATCGCGATCCCACAACGGCGTGCCTTCGACCGGCGTGACCACCAGGGTGGAGACGAACTTCGGTTGGATTGCGTTCACCACTTGTGCCGAATCGATCGCATGTTCGCGACTCAATGCACGCTGGCCCATGCCTAGCAGGATCATCGTGCTCAGCTTCACGCCGGCATCATGCGCCTTCAGGGCCACGCGGATCATCTCTTTGGCATCTACGCCTTTATCGATATCGACCAATACCTGGTCGTTGCCGGATTCGATGCCCAGGTAATACTGCGTCAACTTCTTCGATCGCAGCATTTCCATCTCCTCGACTGAGCGCACGGCCAGGGACTGCGGCGACGAATAGCAGGTGACGCGCTTCACGTCGGGCCAGGTGGCGTTGATCAAATCGAGCAATTCCGCCAGAAAACTAGCCTTGGCCATATGCGCGTCGCCGTCGGCCAGGAAAACCTTGCGAGGTGCCGGAAAATTGTGCGCATACCACTCGATTTCCTTTTGCAACTCGGTAATTTTCCTTACCTGAAAGGCTTTATCACGGTACATGGCGCAGAAGCTGCAGCGGTTCCAGCTGCAGCCCAAAGTGGCCTGTAGGATGAGACTATTGGCTTCCGACGGCGGTCGAAATACCTGACCTTGGTAAGTGATCATCGATGGGGTGTAGAAGGGGCAAGGAATTGCCGATGGAAGAGAGATGATAACGACGGCTGCAATCCTCGGTTTCGGGCGCTTTGGTGCTGCCCTAGCGGAACGTTTGCGCGAAGCCGGCGTGAACGTGCGGGCTTTCGATCCAGCCGTTACGCCACCAGAGGACTTCGCCGCACCATCCGCCTGCGATGCCGTGCGCGATGTCGAGCTTGTAATCCTGGCGGTCCCGGTTTCGGCCCTCCATGACGTGCTCGATGAGATTCGTAGCAGCCTTATTCCGGGCCAGATTGTGATTGACGTGGCGTCGGTTAAGTCAGGCCCCAGCGCAATCCTAGAAAGCACGCTCGGTACCGATATCCCGTGGGTGGCTACGCACCCGCTGTTTGGCCCAATCAGCCTAGCCCGCGGTGAACGTCCGGTGCAGGTGGTGGTGTGCCCGAACCTGCAGCACCCCAATGCCGTCGAGACCATCAATGAGTTCTTCTGGGAGGCTGGTTTCGATCCAGTCAGTCTCGACCCCGAGGAACACGACCGCGAGATGGCGGCCACTCACGCATTGGCTTTCTTCATCGCCAAGGGATTCCTGGATGCGGATATCCAACTGCAATCGGAATACGCCCCGCCGTCCGTTTGGGGCATGCGCCGCATGTTGGAATCGGTGCGTGCCGATGCCGGTCAACTCTACGCGACACTGCAGCTGGACAACCCCTACTCCGCACAGGCACGTCGGCGCCTGCTCAATGCGCTGACCCAGGCCGACCACATCTTGCGCAGTGCCGCATCCACGACGCGATCCAGCGGTGCGGATTCCTCGCTCAACATTCCTGCCGCACCGTCGGAGTTGAGTTCGCCGTTGCTCGACAAGGCTCGCGATGGCATCGACGAAATCGATCGCGAGTTGGTGGCCTTGCTTGCACGTCGCGCACAACTGTCTAGGCGCGCAGGTCGTGTCAAGGCCGAGATTGGTCACGGCGTACGTGACCCTCAGCGCGAGGCTTCCTTGCTGGAAGAGCGCCGCGCAATGGCCCAGAAGCTGGGACTCGACGCCGATGCGGTCGAGGAAGTCTTCCAGTCGATTCTGTGCCTATCCCGCGATTCCCAAAGTAAGGACCTCAAGAGAATCCCATGATCATCACCTTCAAAACTTCTGCCGCCGACGAACAAATCTCCACTGTGATGGAAGCGGCCGCGCGTTTCGACGATGTGGAGCCGCGCCAATACCGATTCGAAGGCAGTGATGGTGACTTCTGCGAGGTCCACCTAATCGGCAACACCTCACGCGTGCCGGAGGAACCCTTCGAACTGCTGCCGGGCGTGCGTCGCGTGATCCGCGTCTCTTCCAAGTACCGCGTGATTGGTCGCCATGGTCAGGACGATTCGGAAGTGGGCTTTCAATACAACGGCTTAGCTTTCGACGAGAGCTGCGTGCATGTGTTGGCCGGCTTATGTGCGGTCGACAGTCGCGAAAGCGTACGCTCGATGATGGCGGAGTTGCAGAAAAACGGCTTGCAGTCGACGCGTATGGGGGCTTATAAGCCACGCACCAGTCCTTATGATTTCCAGGGCTTGGGTGCGGAGTGCTTGCCCTATGTCTTCGAGGAAGCTGGCGCGCATGACATCAAGCTAGTGGCGATGGAGGTCTGCGACAGCACCCACATCGACGAGATCCTTTCGGCCTTGGATATGGCAGGCAATCCCACTGGCGTGATGCTGCAAATCGGCACGCGCAACACGCAGAACTTCGAGCTGCTAAAGCAGGTCGGCCAGCAGGGCAAATTGCCAGTACTGTTCAAGCGCGGAATGGGCATCACCCTGGAGGAGTCGCTGAACGCCTGCGAATACATCGCGGCCGAAGGCCAACCAAACATCGTCTTCTGCTTGCGGGGTGTGAAGTCGCACCTCGGGGAGCCGCACCGCAACCTGGTGGACTTCGCCCACGTACCGGTGGTGCGGTCGCAGACTCGCCTGCCGGTGGTCATCGACCCGTCGCACAGTGTCGGTCGCTACCACATCGCCCCGGACGGCCTGCCCGAAGTCTTCCATGCCACCGGCCAAGGCCTCATCGCCGGCGCATCGATGGTCCTGGTGGATTTCCACCCGGATCCGCGCCATGCCCTTTGCGACGGTCCGCAGGCGCTAACTTTGGACCATCTGCCGCCCTTTTTGGACTACGTGAAGACCGTCCGAAGCGCCTATGAAGCAGTGCTGAAATAGCCCCCGCCGACGTATAATGCGTGGTCGAGACAATGGCGTCAGCTGTTGTAATCCCGTGAAGACGGGCCTAATCAAGACCTGCAATGTCGAAAATGAAAACCGATGTCGTCGTGCTGGGCGCTGGTCCAGCTGGTTACGTTTGTGCCATCCGTGCCGCCGATTTGGGAAAGAATGTCGTCTGTGTCGAGTTCGATAACCTCGGCGGCACCTGCCTCAACGTCGGATGCATCCCATCCAAGGCGCTGATCTCGGCCGGGCATTTCATGGAGTCCACCAAGCATGCCGCCAGCATGGGTTTCACGGTGGACACGCCGCAGCTTAATGTGGCCAAGCTGATGGAGTGGAAGGAGGGCATCGTCAAGCGCCTAACTGGCGGCATTGGCATGCTGTTCAAGAACCGCAAGATTGAGTGGGTCAAGGGGAAGGGCAAGATCCTGAGTCCCAACAAGATCGAGGTCGACACCGCCGACGGCAAGGTCGAGATTGAGTGCACCGACATCGTGGTTGCCACCGGTTCCGAGCCTGCACCGATCCCTGGCTTCGGCTTCTGCGAGGAGATATGGTCAAGCACTGAGGCGCTCTCGCCGAAGGAACTGCCAAAGCGCTTGTTCGTGATTGGCGGCGGCGTGATCGGCATGGAGCTTGGCATGTTCTACGCGCAGGTTGGCACCGAGGTCACCGTGGTCGAGTTCATGGATCAGATCCTGCCGGGTGTCGACCCTGAGTTGGTCAAGATCGTGCAGCGTAAGGCCAAGAAGGCCGGCATGAAGATCCACGTGAAGTCGGCAGCCAAGAGCTGGAAGAAGACCGCGAATGGCGTTGAGGTCGTCGCCGACATCAAGGGCAAGGAGACGACCTTCGAGGCCGATGCGATTCTCCTCACGGTGGGGCGTAAGCCGGTCACTAGCGACATCGGCCTGGAGAACATCGGCGTGAAACCGGACAAGCGCGGCTTTATCCCGGTCAATGACCAGTGCTGCACCAAGACTCCGCATGTTTACGCTGTTGGCGATGCGACCACCGGCATGATGCTGGCGCATAAGGGCAGCGCCCAGGGCCTGGTGGCCGCGGGCGCCATCTGCCGCCAGCCCGGTGTGGCTTACGACCCGAAGGTCGTTCCTGGAGTGATCTACACCGATCCGGAAATTGCCACCACTGGCTTGAGCGAAACCGAATGCAAGGAGCGTGGTCTCGACTACAAGGTCGGTCGCTTTAACTTTGGCGCCAACGGGCGCGCCATGTCGATGCAGGCCACCGAAGGCCTGGTAAAGGTCATCGCCGACGCCAAGGACGACACTATCCTCGGTGTGCACATGGTCGGCCCGAACGTCACCGATATGATCGCGGAAGGATCGTTGGCGATCGAAGGCGGCCTCACGGTCGAGGACATCACCTTGACCATCCACCCGCACCCGACATTGTCGGAAGTGTTCATGGAAGCTTGCGAAGATGTGCACGGCATGTCGCCGCACGCCATGAAGAAGTAGTCATGCGCTTCAGCAACTCCGCAGCTTTCGAGGTCGTCGACCTCGGGCGTGCGGACTATGTCGAGGTCGATCGGCGGATGATGGCTTTGGTCGATGCAATCCGCGCCGGCAAGCAGCCTGACACCCTACTACTGGCCGAGTTTGAACCGGTTCTGACTGTCGGTCGCGCGGCTGACGCATCCCTTTATGACGACGTCGGCCTGCCGGTTCATGCCATCTCGCGTGGCGGCAAGACCACCTTTCATGGGCCCGGACAACTCGTGGCCTACCCGCTAATCCAGCTGCAGGAAGGAACCCGCGACCTGCACGCCTATTTGCACGCTCTCGAGGAGGCCCTGGTCCGCACGGTCGGCGACTTCGGCTTGCCGGGTGTTCGTGACCCACGCAACACCGGTTGCTGGGTTCATGGCCGCAAGCTTGCGAGTATCGGCGTGGCGGTGCGGCGCTGGGTGACTTACCACGGCGTGGCCTTGAACGTCAGCACCGATCTTTCCTGGTTTCGTCGCTTCGACCCCTGCGGTCTGGAGCCGGAACTGATGACCAGTATGCAATCCGAACTCGGTGGCGAAGCGCCACCGTTTGCCGATGTCACCGCATCCCTTGCCCAACGGATCGAGGAGATCCTCCGTGAAGAAGACTGATTTACGTTCCCTGGACGCCTTATTCCGCCCGCGTTCCGTCGCGGTGATTGGTGCTGGTCGTAAGCGATTTCAAATCGGCCACGAGATCGTACGCAACCTAGTGCTCGGTGGGTTCACCGGCCAGGTCTATCCAGTCAACCCAAGGGCCAAGGTGGTGCATAGCATGCAGTGCTTCCCGAAGGTGTCTGCGGTTCCCGGTCCAGTCGACCTAGCCGTGATTACAGTACCTGCGCCGTTGGTTATCGCCGCGGCTAAGGACTGCGCGCGTAAGGGCGTGAAGGGGCTAGTTGTAATCACTGCCGGTTTCGGCGAGATCGGTGGTGATGGCACCGTACTGCAGGATGAATTGGTTTCGATCTGCGAGAAGGCCGGCATCCGCATGATCGGCCCCAACTGCATGGGAATTCTCAACACCGCGGTCGAGCATGCGATGAACGCATCTTTCGCTGCAGCCACCCCAACGCGTGGTGGCGCTGCCTTCCTGTCGCAATCGGGCGCTTTAGGCGAAGCCATTCTCACCGACGCGCGCAGCTTGGGCATCGGCGTCAGCATGTTCGCAAGTATCGGCAACCGCGCCGACGTCTCGCCTTGTGACCTACTGGACTACTGGTATGAAGATCCGAACACCGAGCAGATCCTGCTCTATCTAGAGGCCTTCGGCGAGCCGGAGCGCTTCATGAGTTCGGCCCGCCGGATTTCGCCGGACAAGCCGATCCTGGTGGTGAAGTCCGGGCGCACCGCCCAAGGCGCGCGTGCGGCGGTCTCGCATACCGGCTCCCTGGCTGGCTCCGAGGCAGCGGTAGATTCGCTACTGAATCAGTGCGGCGTTTTGCGGGTCGATACGATGAAGGATCTGTTCGCTCTGGCCAGCGCCGTACAGACAGGCAAGCGTCCGAAGGGTAAGAAGGTGGCAATCGTCACCAATGCCGGCGGACCTGCCATCCTCGCCACCGATGCCTGCATCGCCAATGGTCTGGAGATGCCGGAGCTGTCGTCCGCTACGAGACGCAAGCTCGACAAGGTCATGCCACCGGAAGCGTCGTCGGTGAACCCTGTCGACTTAATCGCCTCCGCTGATGCCGAGCGCTTCGATGCAGCCCTGACGGCCACCATCGCCGACAAAAATATCGACATGATCCTGGCGATCTTCGTCTCACCGGTAATGATCGATGCTTCGGCGGTGGCCAAGGTCTTTGCAAATCACGCCGCCGCCACCGACAAGCCGCTGCTCGCTTGTTTGCTTGGCAAGTCACGTAGCGAGGAGGCAGCCGAGATCCTACGCGAGAACGGCGTGCCGAACTATCGCTTCCCCGAGGAGGCAGCTTTCTCCTTGGCCAACATGTACGAGCTGCAGAAGTTGCGAACCCGCGAGGAAAAGCCGGCGCCGAAATATCGCGTACGCAAAGTCAGGGCTCGCGCCGTCATCGACAGCGCCTCGGAGCAGGGCCGAACGATGCTCGGCGGGATGGAACTCTACGATCTGTTCAACGCCTACGGCATCCCTTTGGTGCCGAGCCGCATCGTCAACACCCGCGAGAAGGCCTTGCGTGCAGCACGCAGCTTGGGCTTTCCGATGGTGGCCAAGGTCGAGTCTGAAGATGTGGTGCATAAGTCAGACCGCGGCGGCGTGATTGTCGGCATCCGCAGCCGCGAGGAACTGCTTGACGCCTACGATCGTCTGGAGGATATCTTCGGCGAGGATTGCCCTGACATGAGCCTGCTGCTGCAGTCGATGCGGAGTGATGGCGTGGAGACCTTCTTCGGTGCCGCCACCGACCCACAGTTCGGTCGCATGTTGGCCTTCGGCCTAGGCGGCGTGCATGTCGAGGTATTCAAAGATGTGGTCTTTCGCCTGCACCCGCTCACCGAGACCGACGCTCGCGAGATGGTTGAAGGCATTCGTGCCAAGGCTATGCTCGAAGGCACACGCGGCAAGCCGCCGGTCAATCAAGATGAGTTGGTGGATATCCTCCTGCGTTTGAGTCGTATGCTAACCGACTTTCCTGAAATCGCCGAGTTGGATATCAATCCCTTCTTGGCGGGTTACAAGGGCAAGGATTCCTGCGCGCTGGATGTACGCGTGCGCCTGGAAGCGGTCGAATAGGCTGGTGCCGCGAGTCGCTCGCCGTCGCTAGATGATTTGCATCAACGCCGGTGCCGAGACCTCGCGCACCATAATGGTGCCTGGAGTGTCGAAGGTGTAGAACACCGCGTAGATGAAGGCATTATGCAAGCTGGCGCGGTTCGGGATTGTTCCGGAGACATAGATCGCTTCGCTGCTGGGGACCGTGCCGAAGAACCCTGGCATGTTGACGGTCAGGTTGTAGGCGCGATCCTGATTGCCTGGGATGCGGACGCCATTGATGTAGAAACCAGGCGTGGTGCCGAGCGAGATAAAGCCTTGGTAGAAGAAACCAGCTTCTCCAGGCGCTAACCACTCCATGTCGAGCACTTGACCGACCACCGGCGAGGTCAGGATGTTGATATCCAAATTGCTGCCGCCGCCACCGAAGGCAGTGGTGTCGGAGGTGTTCGTGAAACCGGGAGTCCCTTTGTCGCCGTTACCGAAGGTCGCTGTGGCCGCAGTGAAGTTACTCGAGGCACTGGAGCCGAGCAGGTCCTTGCGTTCGGCCGCCACGCCGTTCGAGAACGGCCAACTGCTGGTGTAGTTCACCTGGTCCAAAGTGCTGCCACCATGCTGCAAAGCCACGGTATCGCTACTGTTGCTCATCGAGAAGGTGTTCGATGGCCAGACCATATGCGGGCGTACACCACCGTTGCGAGCAGCAAGGCCGTCGGCGGCGATTACGATCTCGATGCCTTGATCGAGCAGCATCGGCGCACCAATGGTGACGCTGTGACTTCCGAAATCGGTGAGCTTGACGTTCTCGAGACTCACGTAGCCGTCTTCGGTGCCGGCAATCTCCACCCATTCACCGTCGGTGTCGGAGGTCTGTCCGGGATTTGGCAAGAACTCGGCCACCACTAGGTCGCCGGAACCAGGCGTGCCGTTATTGCGCTCATCGACGGCCATCGTGAAGGTGGTGCCGTCGGATGCCGTCACCGTGTAAAGATTGCCATCGGTGCTCAAGTGGATGTCACCACCTGCGTCGACGAAACCCTCGGTGCCAACGCCATCGGTCGGGCACCACACCGGGCAAACATGGTTCGCGCTGTTGAGGCGATTGGTGACTTCCTGTTTGGGGTAACCGTAGGGGTTCGAGTGTCCGCATGCGATCACCGAGAACTCAGGCTTCAGCGCATTCACCCAGTTACTGTTGGTCGACGTGCGCGAACCATGATGATTAACCTGATAGACATCCACGTCGCCGACTAACGGACCCACCGAGGATTCGACATCGGTGGTGGAGTTGCCGCCACCAGTCAGGTCCCCGCCCATCCACATCTGGAAGTCACCGTAGTCCACACGCCATCCCACGCTGGAGGAGTTCTCCCATTGGGAAGAATTGCTGATGTTGACCGAGCCGCCGCCGATTAACTGACCATTGCTGACGATGCAGGTCAGCGTCACTCCGCCACCCAAGCTAATCACCTGCCCAGGCGTGACCGCCTGACGCACCGACGAGTAGCGGTTGGCGTAGTCGTTGTAGGACTGTGTGCCGGGCGTGTTGTTGAAGCCGCGGTCCAAGGCGGTGGTGGCAGTGATACCAGCGTTCCAGATTTCATCCAAGCCACCCAAATGGTCCGCGTGGTAATGACTCACTCCAACGTAATCCAAATGCGTGATACCCAGCGAGTTCAACAGCGGGACCACATCGGCATTGCCGTCACCATTGTCGCCGCCATCGAACAGAAAGGTCTGACCGGTGGGGCCAACCAGCAGGGTGGCGTCGCCTTGGCCGGCGTCGATGAAATAAACCTCCAGGTTGCCGCTGCCGGCTGGCAGCGAGAAAAAGCGTGCACATAGTGCGAGAAGGAAGAGGATTCGCATTGACGGTCGGGTGGAGAGGGGCCGACCACAGGGGGAGGATGGTCAGTCCGTAGGAGCTGTCATCTTACCACCTGTCAGCGAAGCTAGATCCTTCATGAACTTTTCATGCCTCGTACTATCGGTAACCAATACAGTATGAATACGTACGCCACTGCGCTCGAACAGTCGACTGGCGCCATCCAGGATGTGGCCGTTGTACTGGTGCTTGCCGGCTGAACTGCCGCCATCACTGATGACTACGATGGTATCGACCATGGGATCTTGCTGAACCTGATCCAGCGCGTCGTACAACGCCGAGGTGCTCTTGAAGGGCCGCGAGTTCAGGAACTTTAGCGCCTTGGCGGCATTGCCCTTGGATGCCGGCACCATCTTCTTGAAAGCGAAGACCGGTTCCTGCTCAACCACCACCACCTGGAACATAACTCCCTTCGGCAGGCCATCGATGAAGCCTTCGACCTCTTTTGCCGCGGCTTCGGCACAGCTCAGCGCACCCATCTTGTTGGTGCTCATGCTGCCGGAGCCATCGACCAGGAAAACCACGTTGGCACTATCGATGGCCAAGCCGAAGAAGCGCGCCACGGTGTCGCGTTCGACCCGTTTCGACGCCTTGGCACTGGGTTCACCTTCAAGTGCTTTCTGCAGCCAGGCGGCACCCTCTGCGCTGTACCACTGGTTCCAAGTCTTGGCGTTGTCGCCGAAGCCTTGTCCGGTCAAGGAGCGTAGGGCGGCACCGAGATCGCCACTGAAGCGGTTTGGATGCCTGAGTCCTTCGGTCTCCAAGGCTTTGATTAGCGCGGGCACTGCGGAGACCACCTTGTTTTTGACCGCCGCGTCGATGTAGACAGCTTTGGGTGAGTTGAACTTGCGGGCGAAGACAAATGTCGCCGCCGAGGTGAAGCCAGCCCAGGCTTCCCGATGGCCTGCGAGCGTTCGCAGGGCAATCGCGCAGTCGCCGGATTGGTCGGCTTTCTTAGCCACGCGAACCAAGGAGCTGAGCATATCGATTTCTGCATCGGTCAACTCGGCCACATAAGCCAAACCTGGCCAAGGCCTGCCTTTAGGTGCGGCCAATCGTGCGCGTACCACCGCCTCGGCAGATTCCATCTTGCCTAGCTTCACCTTGCTCAGGTCCAGCCGCTTCTCATGCAGCAGAATGCCCAAGGTCGTGGCCCATTCGCGATGCACCGCCATAGGTGCTTTGTCGAAACTCTTGTCCAGCATCAGCTTGCCGGACACCGTGGCCGAACATCGGCCAAGCGCTCGCAGAAGCACCACACGCTGCCACTCGCTGCGTTTCTTTTCGGCTGCCGCATCGGCCATCAAGTTGGCTTCCTCAGCCGTGGAGGCCTTCAGGAAGCCACTGAAAAACCAATCGCGTAGGTACACCCCACGATAGGTATCCATCTTGTCATCGAACAGATCGAGGCGCAGCTCCATTGCCTCGGGAGAGCGAATCTCAGCGAGTTCCTTGGCTGCCTGGTAAGCCCCATTCTCGTAGGTCGACTTATCGGTGGCGGCGTGCAGTGTGTCGCCGATGGCGTCGAGCTGGGCGCAAGGCAGGAGGCTAAGGATGAGGGCGGTAAGCATGACTTCAAAAAGAAAGGAGGGAACCCGAGTAGGGCTCCCTCCTTGAAGACGGGTTCCCGGCGGTGCCGGGACACGATTCTATTCGATTGTGGACTGAGCCGCGTTCGACATGGTGGCGCCACGTGGGTTCGCGAGCGAATCCAGGCAGTACCACTGGAAGAACAGGTCTTGGCCGACCAACGAAGGGATGCCAGGGATGGTCAGGAGCGTCGAGGCGTTACCCGAGGCGTCTGCGACTGTGTTGAACTGGTACTCACCAGCGACATACAGGGTGTTGCCAGGGGCGCCAGCAGCCGTCATGTCGAATGGCAGGTTTAGCACTGGAGGCATGTTCCAAACGGTGTTGGAGAAGCCAGCCAGCAGCACGTTGGCGTTGTTCGGGATGCCGTTGGTCAGGCTGACAGTGAAGCTTGCACCAGCAGTTGGGAAACCGATGTGGTCAATCTCAGGAACCAGACCCAGGGAGCTGGTACCACCGGTACCGAACTCGATCCAGTTGACATTGCTGGACGGGTGGGCGAAAGCACCGACAGGCGCGTCGTCCACTTCGTGAACCATGTGACTCAAAGGATCCACGCCCATCAGGGTGGTCTCGTTCGCGTCATCCGCATCGCCATCGCCGTTGAGGTCGATGTAGAACAGGACATCGCCGCCACCAGCACGGCAGGAGAAGCCGCCATCATGAGCGGCGCCCCCGTACATAGATGGGTAGGTCAAGGCCGAACCAGGACCGCCGGTCATCAGGGTGACCTCGCCGATGTCGTTCAAGTCCAAGTCGCCGTTGAGATCGATGCCGCGGTAAAGCAGACCACCAGCACCGGTGCAGGAAGCATTGGAAGCGGTCGACATCATCCAGTAGACATCTTCGCCGGAAGGGCCAGCGCCAGGAGCGAAGTCGAGGACTTCAAGGCTAGCGTAGTAACCAGTACCGCTGGAGCTAGGGCAGCTTGGGCTCTGCAGCGCACCCGAGACCACGTCGGCGTTGACCTCGAGGCCAGCGACGTCGAAGGTCATGTTGCAGAAGTTCCAAGCCTCGCCGGCATCCATGGCATCGCCGTCGCCGTTGAGATCCTGGAAAGCATAGAGTGCCAAATCCTGCTGGGCGAAACCAATCACGATGCCATTGGTGGAATCGTACATGACGGCTTCGAAGTCTCCGATGTCAATACTGACCGGACCGGAGGTGCCCGGAACGGTGAGCGCGGAAGTCGCATCCACGAACTGCATGAACTCGCCTGCGTCGTTGGCATCGCCATCGCCGTTGAGGTCGGTGTAAGCATGGATACCGGAGCCAGGCTGGGAGCCGGAGTTCCAGTTATCGTCGGTTACGTAGAAGGTGCCGGTGATCGGATCGAAATCCAATGAGTCGGGGGAGGTATTCGAGACACCTGCACCTGCACGCGTATCGGCCCACTGGGTAATCTCACCAGGGCCGGCGCATTCGCCATCGCCATCCAGGTCCTGGAGACGCAAGACCACATCGCCGGAAGCGATGATGTAGACGTAGTGGTTGGTGCCTTCCTGACGGTACTTCACATCATCCACGTAGGTAATCTGAGTTGCACCATCGACTGCGAAGGGGATCAACTCATCGGCGGCCATGAACAGGCCATCGCTGTTGCGATCGAGGTGGCGGTATAGCCCCCAGTCGTTGAGAGTGGAATCTCCTTGGTAGAAGACCAGCTCGGAGTTGACAGTTTGAGCGAAGGCTGTGCCGGACAATAAGGCGGTAGCTACGAGTGCAAGTGGTGTACGCATTTTTTGATTGGGAGCGGACAAGAAGCAGGGGACTCGCACCTACGCGAGGTGCGAGATGGGGAGTCGATTATAGGTGCCGATGAATGGCTTCCTGATGAAGAAGGCGTGAAAAAGCCCTACAGCAAGCGGAAATCCACGGCATTGCTTGTCTGGAAGTTGCTCACTACGGTGAGGTCCACAACGCCGGGAAAGAGCACGAATGGCACGCCAGTGATGGTCACCGAGATCTTGCCGATCAGCGGAATCCTTGGCGTGTTAAAGGTTTACAGCGGCACCGAAGGGAAGAAGCCGAAGAATGGCACGGGGAAATCGCCGAAGTTGGTGCCGACAATGACGACCGGATCGAACTGCTCACCTTCTGCCGGGAAGACAAACCAGATTTCCGGCGCGGCGGCCATGGTGGCCTGGGGAAGCTCTGCTGCGACGGTCTCGACGACGGCAGCTGGAGCGACTTCGGTGCTGTTGATTTCCACGCTTGAGGTGGTCATCAGGAAGGTGGTTAGGAGGGGTAGGATCATGATTCTTTTAGAGGACGGGCAGGGGTGCCAAAGGGTACCATATATTCTGCGGTACAGGCCCAAAGCAGGAAAAGGATTTCCTAGGCGCAGCCCTCAGGAGAAGGCCTAGAAAGGAACAAAGCCGCATCCCGAAAGATGCGGCTTTGACGTGGCCCAAAGGCCTGAAAAGCTCCAGGAGCCTACTCTACCTCGACGGTCAGCGAATCAGAGATCGAACTAAATCCGCCACTGGTTCTCCGCGTGAGGGCCACCGTGTAGAGCATGGTGCCAACAGGGAAGCGGCTAGGCATGGTCAGCACAGGGGTGCTGGCCGAACCATCTGGAGCGACGGTGCCCATCAAGGAAGCCATGCTTGAAGTGGTCATCAGAATCGGGGACATGCCGATACCGATGTCGCGGCCGTCGCCAGGCAGGAAGGCCGAGCCATAACCACCGGCGGTGGAGACCAGAACCATGAAGGTGTCACCAGCCTCGGACTCACCCCAACCGGCGCCAGTGAAGTTCACTGGCGAGCCAGCGGTGAAAGGACCGTTACCGGTCAGGCCTGGGACGCGGAAACCACCAGCGAACATCTCGTTGGTGCCGGTAGCACTGTCATCCAACCATACGCCGATGAAGTTGTTGTAAAGTCCATTGTAGGCAAGCTCTGCGTAGTCAGCATCGTTAACCTGACCTGCGGCAAGGTCGATTGTGGTGCCCCAGGTCACGCCACCGTCACGCGAAGCGACAGCCATCGAACCTTCAGGGTAGGAAGGACCAGTCCAGTTAATCGCGACATAATCGCCCTCACCAGCGATCGATGGGAAACCACCACCGCCGAAAGGACCAGCTTCGGTCCAGGTTGCGCCACCATCGGTGCTGGTGTGCGCGAACATCTCATCGGAACCGTTACGGTTGTCTTCGCATGCGGCGATAACGTTGCCGGAGCGAGTGACGGCCAACACTGGGTGGTCGGTGTCGTCGGTACCGGCTACATAACCACCAACCAGGACGTCGCCGCCCCAGGTCGCACCACCATCGGTGGAGACGTTGATGTTCAGCTGGTGTCTGCTCGAGGTAGGCAGGTTATCTGCCTGCATGCCAATGGCGACGGTGTAGCCGGTGGCTGCAATGAAGATGTCGTTCTCGACGGTTCCACCAGCCAAGCCAGCGCTGACCAACACATCTTGTGCGGTCAACAGGCCAGAGGCGATGTCGTAGCTCGAGTAGAAGGCCTCATTGGTGCCGCTGACGTTGTCCTGCCAAGTCATGTGAATCGTACCAAGAGCCAGTGCAGCGCTCATGGCATCGACGTCGACGGTTCCGTTCGGGTGGGTCGAAGCAGCAGTCGCTGCGCTCCAAGTGGCGCCCGCGTCGGTCGACACGGTCACAAATAGTTCCTCCTGGGAGCCGCCACCATCGTTCTCGGTAGCGACGACCAAGGCTACGGTGTTGCCGTCAGCCATCAGCTTCCAAGCTTTGATGTCGTTCGCGCCGCTTGGGTAACCCTTCGGTAGTGCCAAGTTGGCGGACCAAGTCGCACCACCATCGCTGGACATGGTGAACATAGGGTCGGCATCGCCCGCGGCATTGCGGTCATCGGACCAGACTGCGTAGATGTTGCCACCGGAAACGGCCAAGCCGAGATCGTTGGCGAACTTGTTGGCTCCAGAGGCGTCATCGTCGATGCGGACTGCGGCTCCCCAAGAGTTGCCGTTGTCCATCGAAACGGCGGAATACATGTTGTTTGTCCCATCCTCTTTCCAGACTGCGGCGCTGATGTCACCACTGGTAGAAATCGACGGGCCTAGTGGCTTAGCAAGACCAGCATCAAGCTGCTGAGGTGTGCGTGTATTTTGGGCGTATCCGTGAGCCGCAAATGCAGCCACGAACAGAGGAAGGAGAATCTTTTTCATGGTTTCTTGGGGAAAGGGGGTAGGGACAGAGATAAGTCCCAAGAACCGCACGATAACGTCGCGGCCATTTCCGACATTGAAGATTAGGTGTTCTTTTAGTGATTGTGCCCTGCGTGGGCGTCATGGGGAACGGTCTCCTCCGCCTCCACCAATTTCTTCAACTCGATTGCAGGCTTGAAGTTGGGAGCACTCGCCAGGATTTCGCCGACGTATTCGGCGGCCAGTTCAAAATCCAGGCTTTCGGTCGCAGCATGCGCTAGGACCAGCAGAATTTCCGGTTGCGACCAGCCCAGCTCCTCATGCAGTACTGTGTAATACTCATCCATCCAGGCGATTTCGCGCTGTTCCACTAGGATCACGCCGAGGGTCTGCCAGACAGTGCGGATGCTCGCCGAATCGGGATAGGCACGCGCCGTCTCGAGCAGTTTGGCGAGTGCCTCTTCACTGGTTTCGATGGCATAAGGATTGCGGTCCAGGAAGGTGTCATGCACTGAGTATTCCTGCGCCGATAGTTGTGCCGCGAAGAAGTCGACCAGGGATGCACCATTGGCTGTCTCTAGCGCAGCGAGCTCCTCCAGGACGGCGGCGGCGCGTTTGACGTTCTCCAACTCCTCGATCAAGCGATAGGCCGTCGGCGCGAGCAAGGATTCGGTCGGTCGGAACGGTCCGCGGAACATCCAATAGGAAGCATCGCCTAAGTCGTCCTGCAGCTGTACTTCCAAGGCGAGCAGGTCGCTCTTCGAATTTACCGGCAGGCCGAAGCGCTCCAAGGCTGCAGCCATGGTGCCGGTGGCGATTGGCCAACTACCGTCTTCTTTGGCTGAATCGTCGCTGCCAGCGATCAGAATGCGCGCTTTGCTCATGCCGTCAGGCAACACGAAGACGCTGACCTTGTCGAAGACGCGGCGGAACTCGGCGATCCATTGCGGCAACATGCCCGGCACCAGTTGTTCCGGTGCACATGCAAAGGCGCACACACCACCTGCATCTAGTCGTACCGAGGCCTGGCGCAACAACTCCACGCGCAACAACGATCGACGCTCTTCCCACATGCCCGTGTTGCGAAGGAAGACCAGGTCGAAAGGGCCGTCGCTGCTGGCCAAGGAGCGCTGAATGGGCGCATTCGAAGGCAAACTCAAACCTTCCATCGCCAGCGGCACGAGTTGTGGCGGGTCGCATGCGAAGCTGAATCGCGGTTGCAGCAACTGCTGCATGATGTCGACGCTGGCCTTGTCCGGCGCGCCGACCATCAGCAGGCGTTGCGGGTCCGCAGTCAGCGAAGCGGCGAGAAGGAACTCAGCGACTTGTGCCGGCGCGCGTTCGGCATCGGCGCTGAGCCTGTTGCGCGACTCGTACAGATACGACATGTCATCCTGTCGGAGCTCTGGATTGGCCGCGCGCGTCAAACGACGTGGCATCGAGGTCCACCCCACACTGTGTAGGTCGCTACCTGGTTCAAAGGCGCTTGGCGCAACCGCCACCTGTTGCTTCCATTCGAAACCATCGCGCATCGGATAACCCATAGTGGGTCGTTCGATGTTGCGCAGACCGATTGCCGCGGCGATCGCCACCACCCCGATGCCAATCCAACGATTGCGCGGTGCCTTGGCGAAATTCCACCAGTGGCTACTCGCTGCGATCAACAGCATCGTCGCGGCAAGCGTTCCGAGCACCGGCAACAGGGAAGCGCTGGACAGCAGACCGCAAAGTAACAAGGTGATGCCGGCGCCGGTCAGCAGTGGCGACCACGACGAGGCACCTGTTCGTTCACCGCGCAGCGAGGTGCGTAGGCTAAAGGCGAAGACCGCGGCGAAGACACCGAAGCACAACAAGGTCAGCCATGGCACATAAAGCGCGCTTTCTTCTGGAAGCAGAGGGGCGTTGGAACCGGACCACTCGCGAAGGCGTGGATCGGTCATCAGCCGGTGATAGGTCTTGGGGGTAGAGATGTCAGCCAGAATCGAGGTCAGCGGCTTGATCGCCACGCCCAGAACCATGAAACCGGCTGCAGCTGCGGGGGCGCGCAGCTTGGTGTTGGCTAGGGCTTCGCCGAAGGTGAACCAACAGGCCAGGAAGCAGGCTGTCAGCGTCAGCCAGCGGCGCAAATCCTGATTTACGGCGCCGGAGTCGAACATGGCGCTGTAAGGAAGGAAGAACAGCACCATCAAGGTGAGTGCTGAGCCAGCCACCAAATTTGGCACCAGGTGGTAGAGCGGTGGCTTCGGATCGGCCGGCAGTTCCTTGCCTTTGGCTTGGGCCACTGGCTTTGGAATGGTGAAGCGCTGCAGGATTCCGGCGACCGCCCAGAACACCAGGAACCCGGGCAGGCCGAGGCCGGCATGGCTACAGAGCAGGAGACCCAGAAGGGTGCCGACCATAAAAAACGAGCCACCAAACTTGTGCGACTCGATTCCAGCGGTGAGTTGAGCGCCCAAGGCGCGCAGCGGCAGAAACAAGAAGGCAGCGAAGGCGGCGCCGACGGGGGCGAAGCCGGCCAGCAGCGGCAGGGCTCCACCGAGCCCGAGCAGCACGAAGGATGCGCGTAAAGGAATGTGGCCAGCGCCCTTGAAGGCGGCTCCTAAGCCAACGGCCATGGTCGTGAAGCCCGTGGCGATTAGGGAATCGCGGCTGGCACCGCCGAGCAGGAGGGCCACGCTGTCGGCAATGCCGAGCAACATGCCGGCAACGGCAACGAAGTACAGGAAGAGGCGGAGAAGGTGCATTCGCTGGGATTTTATAACTGATTGCAGCCCAAAGGAGGTGATGTGATGCAAGAACCCGTACTGGAGGGTTGGTTCAAGGCCGATCAGGGATTGACCGACCCATTGTTGCGCCCTGGCAACACCAACTGCAGGTGAAAGGCATCGAGATGATTGGGCGCGGCGTTTCGTAGAATCAACGGATAGTGAATGTCTCTATCACCGATTTCGCCACCTTGCTGCAGGCTGCGCGCCAGCAGCCGGAGCCGCAGCGCCTGCTGTTCGTCTTCCTGAAGGTCACGCTGCCCGAAGGCGCTACTCCCGAGGAGCAGGAGCGCTTTAAGGCCGGACAAGGAGGTCAACTGATGCCGGTAGTCTGCGTCGACAAGACACTCGAGGAGCTGACAGACTTCAACGCCCTAGTCGCCGAATCCGACGCCGAGATGGGTGAGGATTGGAAGATTGTTCTGGTCGCGGCGATGTCCGGTGAGAACGGCAAGATGCCGACGTCCGAGGACGCCGAAGAACCACTGAAGTCAATCGCCCACGACGTCGTCAGTGGCGGCGACTTGTCGAACTTCCTGGCTTTCAAGCGCGATGGCGAGCCGGTTCTTTTCAACTAAGAAAAGCCACTTCCTCGCCACCATCGTGGTGGTTAGTGCAGCGGTCATCTGGTGGACCCTGTTCTCGCCGATCACGCCGAGTGCTGCCGTGGCCAAGCAGATTGGCAGTATCGGCCCCGGACGTCTCGCCGAACACATCAAGCGCCTGACCGAGATTGGTCCGCGTGATGGCGATAACATCAGGGCTACCCGCGCGACCATTGATTACATTAGCGAAAGGTTGCGCGGCTTGGGTTATGAACCAATCGAAGAGGCCATCCAGTGGCCCGGCTTTGGCGGCCAGGGGCATGTCAACCTGATCGCCGAGAAGCGTGGGACCAAGTACCCGAACCAGATCGTCGAGCTCGGTGCGCACTATGACACCGTGCCCATGTCGCCGGGCGCCGATGACAACGCCTCGGGCGTGGCGGGCGTGTTGGAAGCCGCTCGGGTATTGCGCGATCTGCCGACCGAGCGCACCATCCGCTTCTGCTTCTTCGGCCTTGAGGAGAAAGGCCTAATCGGCAGTCGGTCGCATGTGGCGGCTTTCCAGAAGACTCCACAGCGCGAAGTCCTGGGGCTACTGAATCTCGAGATGATCGCTTGCCGCAAGGCTTGGCCCGACTCCCAAGACGCACCGATTCGCATTCCGATAATCGCTTCTTTGCCGACCACCGGTGATTTCATCACCGTGGTGGGGGACTTCGCCTCTGGTCCGCTGGGCAACCTGTTCGAGGCCTGCGTTAACGCTTATGTGCCGGAGCTGAACTACTTCAGCGCCAACCGCATCGGCGGCTATTTCGGCGATGCCGCACGCAGCGACCACAGCCCATATTGGGAGGCCGACTTACCAGGCATCATGTTGACCGATACTGCCGAGTTCCGGAACCACAACTACCACCAACCGAGTGACACCTTCGAGAGCTTAGACCTGGAGTTTGCGGCCCAAGTGAGCCGTGCCACTGCCGCAACGATGGCGCATTGGGCGGTGCTTTCAGGCAGTGGGTAAAGGGCTGAATATCCTTCGGTTTTTGAAATAAATGAAGCCAAATCTGTGGCCAGTGGTACCATGCGGCGCCAATACAGACAAAAAGGCTCCACAATGCGGACTCCTGCGCAAGACAAAACAGTTTCTAGCTCCCTGGTCAAGGCACTTGACCTGATTACCAGCTTGGTCGCCCACCCCAAGGGCCTGAGTTACCTTCAGCTGTCCGAACAGGGCAAGATGCCACGCACCACCGTGCGACGCATCGTCCAGACCTTGGTCGGCTACGGATTAGTCGTCCATGAGAAGGGCGTGGTGCGCTTGACCGAACACTTCCATTCTTGGGCAGCACCGGATTGGAACAGCCTGATGAAACGTCGGTACCGCCCGGTGCTGGAACGCATCGCGGAAGAGGTCAACGAACTCGTCCTGGTCGGCGCGATGTCTGGCGACTCGGTCGAACACATCGACTTCATCGAGGCCGATCACCTGGTGCAAGTCGCACCGGCATTGACTTGGCGCTTGGACGCAAAGCAAACCGCAATGGGTAAGTTGTGCATCAGCCGTCGCCGTGAGTTGATGGCCGCCATCACCGATTCCGACCTGCGTTCTGAGTTGGAGCGCATCAAGCGCACTGGTGTCTCGTGGAACCGCGGTGTATCCGATCCCGGCGCCGTCAGCGTGGCGCTTCCCGGCTTGAGTAACAAGCCGACCGAACCCGTCATCGCCGTCGCTTGGCCGATACAACGCTTCACCGAAGAGGCTGCCGAGAAGGCGATTGCTGCCATCCAACGCGCCGTCGCCGCCGAGCTCGAGAACCCCACGATCATGGGTTCGGGCTCCAACCAGTAAGGGATGACCTTGCTGGCCGACGTCCTCTTGATGGCGCTCGTGGTCTGCGCTGCGCCTCAAGAGGGGAGCGTCGACACGCCCGCCCAACCGAACATCCTGCTCATCCTCAGCGATGACATGGGATATGGGGATCTGGGCTGTTATGGCTCAATCACCATCGCCACGCCGAACATCGACCGCATCGCCGCCAGTGGCGTGCGTTTCACCAACGGTTATGTTTCGGCATCGGTGTGTGCCCCGTCGCGCGCCGGACTGTTGACTGGGCGTTATCAGGAGCGTTTCGGATTCGAGGACAACCTCAACAAGCCGATGCAACTGAAGGATGAGTTCGCCGGCATCCCTTTGGATCAGAAGCTGGTATCCGATCGCCTGAAGCAGCTCGGTTACCACACCGCAGCGGTAGGGAAATGGCATGTGGGGGAGTCGGTGGATGGTCACCACCCTAACGCGCGCGGTTTCGATTTCTTCTTCGGAATGTTGGGCGGTGGCCATGGTTATTTTCCGACCCTCGAAAAGAACAAGCTGGAGCGCAATGGCGTGCCGGTCAGCGAGATTCGTACTCCATACCTGACCGACTGGTTCACGTTGGAGGCGCAGGACTTCATCCGCTCCGATCACGAGCAGAAGCCGTGGTTCCTGTACCTTTCCTTCAATACGCCACACACGCCGATGCAGGCCACCAAGGAGGACCTGGCCACCACCCAGCATCTGCAGGGATTCACCGGCGTGTCTGCCAAGAAGCGGCGCACCTATGCGGCCATGCAGCGCAACCTTGATCGCAACGTGGGGGTCTTGTTGCAACTGCTTGAGGAGCGCGGTGAGTTGGATAACACTTTGATTGTCTTCCTCAACGACAACGGAGGTACGCCGCCCACCAATGGCGGTTGCAACGCGCCCCTGCGCGGCATGAAAGGCAGCCTGCTGGAGGGGGGTGTGCGCGTGCCTTTCCTAATCCGCTGGCCCGGTCATGTTCCCGCCGGCGAGGATTATCACCAGCCGGTGATCTCCTTGGACCTGATGGCGACCTTCCTGCATGCCGCGGGTGGCGAAATGCCGTTGGAGATCCTGAACAAGAATAAGGGCACCGAGCGCATCTACGACGGCGTGAATCTGATCCCTTACCTGAACGGTCAGGTCGACACGCCTCCGCATGAGCGCCTGTATTGGCGATCCGGTTTCCAGTCGCGCGCCGTGCGCGAGGGCAAGTGGAAGCTGGTGGTCACGCCACTGCTCGGCGCGATGTTGTTCGATCTGGATAAGGACATCGCCGAACAGCACAACCTTGCCGACGAGTTTCCCGACGTGGTCGCACGCTTACGCCAGGAGTTGTTCGTTTGGGAGACCAGCTTCGAGCGCAATCCTTTGTGGCTGACAGCGGTGATGTGGAGAAAGTACAACGCCAAGCATTACGGGCGCGAGTATCAATTGACCCAGCCGACGCAGTAGCCCCTTGACCCGACTGGCGCGAGAGAAGATCCAATTCTGGACGAGGCGCGGGTTTGTTAGGATGACCCGATGCTCTTGACTGCTGTAACCGCTACGCTTCTTGCCCTAATCCCGGCACAACAGGCGGATGTTCTCGATGATCGCATGTTCGCTCCGGCACCGTTCAAGGTCGACGGGCTGACCGGCGTCGGCATCGACAT
This sequence comes from Planctomycetota bacterium, assembly GCA_030749235.1. GTDB lineage: Bacteria > Planctomycetota > UBA1135 > UBA1135 > UBA1135. The sequence continues at coordinate 66,450 of JASMKM010000007.1, forward strand.
CCACACGCTGGAGGCCAAGGTTGTTTTCGACCTGGACAAGCGCACCGCCTTGGTCGTCGCCGACCTTAAGTTCCGCATGACTGGCGAAGGTGGCATGCCGATCTTCGACCTGCGCCAAGACATCACCTCGGCGAAGCTGAATGGCAAGAAGATCAAGCCCGAGGAGATGGCGCCGCACCAGTTCGGCAAAACCGCGGGCACCATGCGCATCATCGAGAAGGAACTCGAGCCCGAGACCGAGCATCATCTGCACCTGGAGTATTCGCTGGCAAAGCCGCAGTCACCGAGTGCCATCGAGATTGGTTGGGGTGAGGGCACCCTCGACTGGGATTTCTTCTTCTCCGACCTGAACCACGGTCGTTACATGGAGATGTGGTTTCCGGCCAATCTGATCTATGATCGCTTCGGTTTCGAATTCGACCTCGAGGTCAAGGGAGTTACCGAGAAGCATGAGCTCGTGACCAATGCCACCGTCACCATGAAGGGCGACACCCATTGGCAGCTGAGTTTCCCAGAGCATTACACGGCGCTCTCACACATGCTGGTCATCATCCCGTCGAAAGATGTGGAGCGCAGCGCATCCACGATCACCTTGCCTGGCAAGAAGAAGGTCAACGTCGACGTCTGCCGCCGCCTCGATGCGTCGGTCACCAACGAGCGCGTTCACGAGTTGGTCGAGAAGCACATGACCGACTTCACCAACAGCACCGGCGAGTGGCCGCACGGCGATCGCTGCACGGTGTTCGTATGGACTGGTGGCCGTTCCATGGAATACGACGGCGCCACCACCACCTCGATGGGAGCCCTCGCGCATGAGCTGCATCACAGCTGGTATGGCCGCGGCGTGAAGCCACGTCATCAGAACGACGGCTGGTACGACGAGGCCTGGACCGTCTATGCAGCTGATGGTTTCCGCGGCAATGAGAAGACTGTCTCCACCGAGGTACGCAAGAGCACCTTGTGTCCGACCCACCTGCCATGGAACCGCATCACGCCGAGCAAGTCGTACTCCGTCGGCGCGTTGGCCTTCGGCCGCATCGCCCATGCCATTGGCGAGGAGAAGCTGTTCGATTTAATGTCACTGTTCTTCGACAAGTACAAGTTGCGCACGGCTTCCACCCAAGACATGGAAGCCTTCCTTTACGAGGCAACCAAGAACCCCGCCGTAAAGCAGGTATTTCACCGCTATATCTACGGTCGTGAAGGCAGCTGGACCGATGCTGCCAAAAGCAAGAAAGACTAGCAACCCGTGAACTTTCCTCCCGCAAGCGCCCTAGGCGTTTGGGTGTGCACCTTTTCCCTCGCCGCAGCGTTGACTGCGCCGGCGAATGCTGCTGCTCTAGACTCGAACTCTGCATCCCGCCCTCTGGCGCAGGAACCTGCCACCTCGCAGCAACCTCTCGGCCACGTGCCGACCATCCACCAGGCGCCCGAGATCGATGGCGTCCTGACCGATGAGGTCTGGGGCAAATCCTTGCGCCTCACCGACTTCACCGAGGTCAAACCCGATGACGGTGCAGTCAGCGATCCGGCCACTGAGGTCTGGCTGATGCGCGACGATGAGCATCTCTACATGGCTTTCGTCTGCATGGAGCCCACGCCCGAAGAGATGGTGCTGCAAAATATCCATCGCGACGCTTTCCTGCGCGACGACGACCGTATGGAAATCGTGCTCGGCACCTTCAACGATTCCGAGAACAGCTATTGGCTGCAGATTTCCGCCGCTGGTTCTCGTGGTGACGCTCTGCTCGGTGCTAACGGACGACGATTCAATAAGCCGTGGGATGCTTTCTGGAAAGGCAAGACGCGAATCCTTGAGGATCGCTGGGTCGCCGAGATCGCCGTCCCCTTCGCCACCTTGTCCTTCGGTGAGAACGATCTGTGGCAAGCAAACTTCAATCGTTTCCGCGGCGTGGATCGTTCTGACCATCGTTGGGCATCGCCCCGTCGCGAACTGCCCCTGGGCATGATCAGTGAGGCAGGACAGTTGTCGGGTTTCTCCGGGATCCAAAATGGCCACGGCTTCGAGTTTCGCCCCTTCCTCACCCTCTCCAACGACAATCCCCATGGCGATCCTGCGGTCACGGTCGGCGAAATTGGCGGCGAGATTAGTTGGAGCATCACGCCGCAGCTGAAGGCATCGGTTACCTGGAACACCGATTTCGCCGAGACTGAGGTCGACACGCGTCAGGTGAACCTCACTCGGTACCCACTATTCTTCCCCGAGAAGCGCGATTTTTTCCTGCAGGACGCCACTTTCTTCCAGTTTGGCGAGATTGGTGGGAGGGGCAGCACCGGCTCACACCTGCAACCCTTCTTCAGCCGACGTATCGGCCTGGCCAACGGATTCGAGGTGCCGCTTGAATATGGCTTGCGAGTCGCTGGGCGTACGGATCAATGGGATTTGGGTTTCCTTGGCGTCAACACCGAGGCCTCCACGGACGCTGGCACTCCGGACAGTGAGCTGTTTGTGTTCCGTCCTTCCTACAACCTCGGCGACGGCCTGACCGTCGGTGCTTTGTTGACATCCGGCAATCCGGGGAGCGTCAAGGACAACAACGTCGTTGGTGCCGACTTGCGTTGGACCAGTACTTCGGTGCTGCCGGGCAACTTCAGCCTCAATACCTTCTTCTCGCATTCGGATGACGAGTCCACGCAATCGCGCGGCATTGGCTTCGGAGCCCAAGCGGAGCTGACCACCAGCGATTGGAACTACCGCTTGTCCATGATTGGGAGCCAGGATGACTTTCGCCCTGCGCTCGGCTTCATCCGCCGCCCCGGCGAGGTGCAAACTTCCGGCCGTATCCGTTGGAGCCCTCGTCCTGATAGCGACCTAATTCGCAACTACAGCTTCTGGATCAGCCCCAGTTGGTGGACCGACCTTGGCGGCGAAGTGGTCTCGTCCAGCATTTCGACGCGGCTGTTTGGCGTCGACTTCGAGAGCGGCGACGAGATCGACTTCAATATGTTGCTGCAATCTGATAACCCAGAAGCTGACTTCGACGTGGTCGAAGGTGTCAGCATCGCCGCCGGTGAATACGATTGGGCTTCGTTTTCGGCGGCCTTCGAGAGTTCCAGTGGACGGCCGCTGGCAACCAACATCTCCTACACCAAGGGCGATTGGTATGACGGCACTCTCGACAGCTTCCGCACCGATCTGACTTGGCGTCCCGACGCGAAGATGCGCACCACCGTGTCCTATCGCGAGGAGCACGGCAGCCTGCCTTCGGGTGATTTCACCGTGCGAATCGAAAGCCTGGCGGTGGACTACTCCTTCACTTCCGGCCTCACCTTGGAGACGCTGATGCAGTCGGATAACGTCAGTGATACCCTCGGCGTGCAGTCGCGCCTGCGCTGGCTGGTCGAGGATGGCCGCGAGCTGTTCTTGGTTCTCAATACTGGGTGGGAAGAGCTCGATAGCGGCCTGATTGTACCGTTAGGTAATGATGTTACCGCGAAGCTGGTTTACGCTGTGCGCTTCTGATGAAAGGACTTTCCTCCCGCTCGTGGATCTACGCCGCCATCCTCTTGGCGGTGGCGCTAGCGAGTTATGGAGTGCGCGAAGCCAGCAATTTGCGCTTGGAGTTCGCTAGCGACACGGGTTATGACGGCGAGTGGTATAGCGTCGACAGCGATGGTCTTTATCACTTGCGCCGCATCGAGCGATACCGCAACGAGATTGGTCTGCCGGCGGCCACCGATCCCTTCCTAAATTTTCCCAAGGGCGCAATCGTGCCATGGCCACCGTACTACACAATGGTGGCTTCGGGCTTGAGCACGCATGAAGGTAGCCGTCTCGACCTGGAGCAATCCGCTTCCGAACTGCCGCTGAGCTTCGCCATATTGACATCCATTGTCGCGGCCCTTTGCGGTGGCGTGCTGGCCGGCCGACGTGGCGCCGTGCTCGCCGGCTTGTTGCATGCCTTCTGCTATGGCTCAGTGCATTACAGCACCCCAGGGGTCGCCGATCACCACGCTTGGGTGTCCCTCCTTTCCACCGTGCTATTGGTGGCCTTCACTTTGGCGGCGCGACAAGGCCTCTTCCGACGCGCGCGCCTAGCCGGTTTCGTCGGCGCCTTATGCGGCATGACGGCCGGTGTCTTGCTCGGCTCATGGGTGGGGGCGGTGCTGTACATCTTGCCGCTGCAACTCGCCTTGGCCTGGTGGCTGTGTGTCCAGCGCGACGATAGGTGGCGTGGTCTCGCCGCCTTCGGCCTGAACTTCCATGTAGTGGCGGCCTTGACCCTTGGGCCGGCGGTGTTGTCGAGTCCGTGGCGCTTCGAGCATCCATGGATGGTGGTGAACTTGTCGTACTTCCATCTCGCATGGTTGGGCTTGGGCGCTCTGGTCTTCGTGGCACCCTTGTTCATCCATGCGGACCAGACTCGCAAGCGTTACCCATGGATGGTAATCGGCGCAGGTGCGGTGATTGGCGCAATCGTGATGCTGCTCGACGTCGGTCCAGGTCCTGGTATCCGTGAAGGCTTCGCTTGGGCTTCGCGCGCTGACCAGTTCATGTCCGGCATCGCTGAGTCGTCGCCGTTGTGGGGCGCGGATCGCTTCCAGACCGGCGGCTTCGGTCGCTGGATCGGCTTCGCCGTGCTGTTGGTGCCCATGGCCATGTGGAGTGCTTGGCGATGTATTCGCAAAGGCAAGCTTGAGTTGATCCCACTGTTGATTGCCGTGCCATTGCTGGTAGTCCAGGCCTTTGCGCAACGACGATTCGCCGATTCCTTGGCGGCGCCGCTGGCGATTTTGGCGGCCTGGTGGTTGGTGCGGAACTGGTCGCTGCTGCGATTGCCGCAACGCAAGCTCGGCCTGTCCATCGGGGTCGCCGCCGTCATGGCCACCGTCTTGCAGGCGCCGACGGTGCTCTATGCATTCCAGCGCGCCGGCGAATCGCGCCTTGACGACCAGAAGTCGGCTGAGCGATTGGTTTTCGAGTGGATTGGTACTCAGGACCAGCAACCCGTAGAAGAGCGCGGCTCGGTATTGGCTGCTTGGGACTTCGGCCATGTGATTGAATGGGCGGCGCAGCGACCGACCATTGCCACCAACTTCGGTACCTACATTGGCGTAGACAGCTTTCTTGACCCGGCGAAGTTCTTTATGTCCGAGGACACCAACGCGGCCGAGCAGTTGCTGACCAATCGTGAGGTGGAATACGTGGTCACCACCGCACGTTTTCAGACCTTGCTCCCGACTTTGGTCAAGGCTCTTGGCGATGACCGCAAGATGAGCGATTATCAGAAGGTGATTGGCGGCGGTAAGGGCATGCAGTTCCTGCCGCGTTGGTACCGGACCATGGGTGCGATGCTCTACAACATCGGCGACATGGATGGACCACAAGGACCTGCGGCGCCGGTGGATTTCCTACGCATGGTCTACATGTCGCCCTTGGTGATCCCGGTGCCGCCGCAGCTGGGCAGTCAACAGGCTGCAGCCCGCGTCTGGCAGAAGGTGCAAGGTGCGGAATTGATGGCTCAGCTCGATCCCGGCGCGGAGCTTCAGGTCGAGGTTCATTTCGAATTCCGCGATCGCGCCGGTGAACGAATCTTCGCGGGGAAATGGCGTAGCACCGCCCTCGCCGACGCCAGTGGATTCGCCAAGATCCGGGTTCCTTATTGCAGCGGCCGCAACGGCGCGGGTTATGTCAGCGCCATCCTGTGGGGCAGCGGAGACACGATGGAGTCCGTCGAGATCCCTGAGAAGGCCGTCCTGGAAGGCGACACCATCTTGAAGTTGCGTTGAGCGCCCGTGATTGGAGCTTGAGCGTTGCCAGCGGGTGTTTCGCTAAGCTGCGGCAGAACGTTGGCCTGAGTCTTGGGTTCAGAAACCAATGCGCATCAGTCCCAATACTTATAGGATGGAGGGCATGGAACCCCGCACCCGTGATGGCCTTTCTGGCCAGGATGACCCCGCCACGGCCCCGCTAAATGATCGCGAGCGTGCCGCCCATCTGCTTTCACGCCTTTCCTACGGCCCGCGCCCCGGCGAGCTTGACAAGGTAATGGCCCAGGGGACCGAGGTGTGGTTGAAGGACCAGCTGCAGGACAAGGATCCCAGCGACCCGCGTCTAGAGTCGTGGATTAGCGAGTATCAGACTTTGGGTATGTCGGTCAAGGAATGCGCCGAGTTCACTTACACCGAGCGCGAACGGGGCAAGCAACCTACTCGCGAGGAGCAGCGTGCCGAGCGTCGCAAGAAGCGCATCCCGCTCGACGAGGTGGTGTGGTCCACTGCCTTGCGCGCGGTCTACAGTGATCGCCAAGCCACGGAAGTGATGGGTGATTTCTGGCGCAACCACTTGAACGTGAGTTTCACCAAGGGCCAGAACATCTTCGCCGCCGTGCCGCATTATGAATCGTCGGTCCTGCGCAAGAACATCTGGGGCAAGTTCCCGACCATGCTGAAGGCCTCGGCGATGCACCCGGCGATGCTCTATTACCTAGATAACCACTTGTCGCGTCGCCCACCGAGCAAGCAGGAGTTGGCCGAAATCGAACGCAAAACTAAGCGCAAGACCGGGTCCGAGGATCGCGCGCTCGAAGCCGTCCAGATTGCTTCGCAACGTGGGCTAAACGAGAACTATGCGCGCGAGTTGTTGGAGCTACACACCCTCGGGGTGGACAAATATTACAAGCAGAAGGATGTCATTGCCTTGGCCGAGATCTTGACCGGCTGGACAGTCGATGCAGGCCGCAAGGGCACCAAGGAATTTGTGTTCAAGCCGTCGATGCATGTGCGTGGTGACATCAAGCTACTCGGCAAGAGGTTCCTCGAAGATCAGGAACAAGGTCCGGGCCAAGGCCTGGCGGTTTTGAAGATGCTCGGCGAACATAAGGGCACCGCTGACTTCATCGCCATGAAGATGGTGCGTTTTCTGGTCGCCGACAAGCCGCCGGAGAAGCTGGTGACGAAGGTCGCCAAGACCTACCGCAGAACCAAAGGTGACCTGACCTCGATGGTGCAAACCATCGTCGAAAGCGACGACTTCTGGGCACGTGCCAACTATCGCACCAAATTCAAGACACCGTACGAGTTCATCTTAAGTGCTTTGCGCGTGACCGGTGCCGACATCGACCGCCAGGCCTCGATCGGTCGGTATCTGCAGGAGATGGGACAACCGATCTATCACTGCGACGACCCGACTGGCTATTACGACACCGCTGAAGCTTGGCTCGATCCTGGCGTGATGGCCTTGCGTTGGGAGTTCGCCACCGACTTGGCCAACTCGAAGATCCGCGGCGTGAAGATTCCCGATACCTTCTACGATCAGATTCCACATGATGGCCCGCCACGCCTGTGGCAGCATCACCTGACCAGGTTAATCCTTCCTGGTGGCGCTGGCGCCCGCACGCGTGCCGCGCTGGCCACGGTCACCTCGGAGTACCTCGACAAGAAGAAGCGGGTTCCTGACCTCTACGAGATCGGCCCGACTCTCATCGGCCTTCTTCTTGGTTCCCCAGAATTCCAGCAGCAGTAGGAGCAGAGTCCATGTCCCACAACAACGAAACTTCCCGCCGCGACTTCCTGAAGCTGGCCGCCGCCAGTGGACTCGCCTTGCAGAGCGGCGCCTTCGCCAACCGCCTGTTGGCCACCGACGCGATCGCACCCGGTTATGTGCCGCAGAATGGCTCCAACAAGGCCTTGGTGGTGATCTTCCTGCGTGGCGGCGCCGACCCCATGAACATGCTGATTCCTTATGGCGATCCGAACTACGCGGCTCATCGTCCGACCTTGGCTATGGACCTGGATTCCGGCCTAATCAAGCTAGACAAGACTTTTGGCCTACATCCAGCCATGACCTCCTTGCAGTCCTTGTGGGCTGCCGGCAAGTTGGCGCCGATCGTCTGTGCCGGTTCGCCCCATACCACGCGCAGTCACTTCGACGCACAGGACTGGATGGAGTTCGCAGCTCCAGGTAACCGCGGGGTACGCGACGGTTGGTTGAACCGCTACTTGGCCGCCACCCAGAAGAAGGGGGATAACGTCAGCGAGTTCCGTGCCCTAGGCATGCAGGAGTTGCTTCCGCGTTCTCTGCGCGGTGGGTATCCGGTGCTGGCGGTACCGAGCAGCCTGACCAAGAAGAAGAGTTCGCGCAACCTTGATGCCTTCGAGCGTTTCTATGGCGAAGGCGGCATGCTCGAAGGTGGCGAGATGATGAGTGGGGAACGCGAGGACGACGCCGCGGGTGTCGTGAAGTCCGGGCGCATCACCATCGAGACCTTGCGCCGCCTGCAGGCAATCGTCGCCGCGGCCGAGAAGAAGAACAAGGGCACGACGGTCTCGGGATCCAGTTATCCCGACAGCCGTTTCGGTCAGCGCCTCAAGCAGATCGCTTTGGTACTGAAGGCCAATGAAGGCCTGGAGGTCGCCGGCATCGATTACAACGGTTGGGACGACCATGCCCAAGAGGGTGGTGCCGAGGGCAGAATGGCCGATCGCCTGCGTGATTTCTCAACCGGTATCAGTGCATTCTGCCAGGACCTGGGCCCTTCGCTGGACAACACCACAATCGTGGTCATGACCGAGTTTGGTCGCACCGTCAAGGAGAACGGCAACAGCGGCACCGACCACGGCCATGGTGGCTCCATGTTCGTG
>JASMKM010000008.1 GCA_030749235.1 Planctomycetota bacterium
TCGGTCTGCCACCAGGTATCGACAATCGGGCACTTGCCGCCACCGATGTGGTGCAGGTACCAGACCCAAGCCTCTGGGTTGATTGGCTCACCGACCGAACCGAGCAGGCGCAGCGACGACAAGTCGTGTTTGGCAGGATGCTCGTCGCCCCACTTCATGAAGGCGCGAATCGCCGTCGGGGCGGTGTAGAACAACGACACCTTGTACTTTTCGATTAAGGACCAGAAGCGGTCCTGCTGCGGGAAGTCCGGAGCACCTTCGTAGATTACTTGGGTTGCGCCATTGGCCATCGGGCCAAAGACGATGTAGGTGTGGCCGGTGATCCAACCGATGTCGGCGGTGCACCAGTAAACATCTTCTTCGGGCTTCATGTCGAAGACCAGCTTGGTGGTGGCCAAAGCGCCAGTCATGTAGCCGCCGGTGGTGTGCAGGATTCCCTTCGGCTTGCCGGTGGTACCACTGGTGTAAAGGATGAACAGCGGATCCTCGGCGTCCATTGAGGCGGGCTCGCATTCATCAGGCTGCTTGTCGAAGACTTCACTCCACTCGACGTCGCGAGACAATGCAGGAGCGGAGGATATGCAATCGCCACCGCGTCGCCAGACGACGACGTTTTCGACGCTCGGGCAATTCTGAACGGCCTCGTTGACGACCTTCTTCAGGTCAAGGGTATTGCCGCGACGCCAGCAAGCGTCGGCGCAGATTAAAGCCTTGGCTTCTTGGTCCTGGATGCGATCTTTCAAGGAAGTCGGCGAGAAGCCTGCGAACACGACCGAAAAGATTGCGCCGATGCGGGAACAAGCCAACACGGTCATGGCGAGTTCCGGAACCATGGGCATGTAGATTGCGACGCGATCGCCTTTCCCTACGCCAAGGCTCTTGAGACCGTTGGCGATGCGGCAGACATTGGCAAGAACATCCGAGTAGGTCAGCGCGCGGGTGTCGCCAGGTTCACCTTCGTAGTAGAAGGCGACGCGGTCGCCATTGCCTGCCGCGACGTGGCGATCGAGGCATTGCACGCTAGCGTTTAGCTTTCCACCGCCAAACCACTCAGCATAAGGAGGATCCCAGTTCAGGACCGTATCCCATTTCTGGTCCCATTGGAGTTTTTCTGCCCAACTTGCCCACCATCCTTGCCAATCGGCATTCGCCGTTTCGTAGATAGACGGGTCAGAGGCATTGGCCTGTGATACGAACTCCGTTGGTGGAGTAAAGGTGCGGTGTTCGGAAAGCAGGGTATCGATTGTTTTAGCTTTGGAATCAGTCATCGCTTCAAAAGGCCGGCACATACGCCGCGCTTGGATCCAAGAATGAACTCGGAGAGTTCGCGAACTGTCGCGAATTGGCTGTCAGTGAGGGCTTCCGCCTCGAGACGCGCATTGGCGTCGGAGCCAAAGATGCGACGCATAGCACGACGGATCGCTGCGCTTTCGTCGGGATCGATTCCGGCACGCGAGAGCCCGACGCGATTGACGCCACGCCAGCGCACTGGATGCGCTCCGGTCACGATGGAAAAGGGTGGTACATCAGAAGTCACCATGCTGCCACCAGCGACCATGCACAGGCGACCGACCTTGGTGAATTGATGGATCATGGCATTGCCACTCAGGATGCTGCGTTCACCAATCGAGGCAAAGCCACCGAGGGCGATGCCATTGACGAGTACGACGTGATTGTCGACGGTGCAGTTATGGCCGACATGTGCACCGGCCATCATGCGGACATGACTGCCAATCGTCGTGACGCCGTCCTCACCGGTTGCCCGATTGACGGTCACGTGTTCGTGGAAGTGACAATCCGAACCAATTCTTAGTAGAGATCGCTCGCCCTGAAATTTGTCGTCCTGAGGTTCGCCGCCGAGTACGGTTCCTGCACTGATCTTGCAGCGAGGGCCTATTTCGGTGCGTCCCAGGATATGGACCATCGGGCCGATGCGGCAGCCATCACCAATCACGGCTCCGGCTTCAATGACCGAGTAGGGGCCAATCTCAACGTCTTTGCCAAGTTCGACTCCAGGGAAAACCGTTGCCGAGGGGTGAATGGCAGCGTAGGTGGAGGGACCCTCCATGGAAGATAGTGTAGATAATCGCCTGTGATGTGAGTACCAGAATCGTAGGATGGGGTCGAACCTGTGAATCCTCATCGGCTCTCCTTGAAGCACATCGTGAATTCCCGCGCAATGCTAGTTGCTGTCTGCAGCTTGTTCATCCTGTTTTCTAGCCAAGTACAGGCACAAGATTCAGGATATTCTCGCACCTACGTCATCCAGGCCGACCGCGCTTGGGTAGCTCCCGGTGTCCACATCACTCCGGCTTTCGTCAAGGTCAGCGAAGGCAAGGTCGTTTGGGTCAGTTCGACCGACCAGCGCCGGGAGCGCACCAGCCTGCTGGGCAAGAAGAGCAAGGATCCACTAATCAAGGTCAAGGGCACGCTTGCTCCAGGGCTGGTCGATGCCTGGACCACCATGATGCCTACCGGCTATTCCGGCGACCGCAGTACTAGGGCGACACGCACCCTGTCCGATTCACTGCCGATGCAGGTGATCAACGAAGACACATCGCTGGTGAGTCAAGTGTTGGCTGCACGGCAGGCTGGGCTCGCGGCAGTGTTTATGTCCGCGGGTCGCAATGGATGGCGGCGCGGCGTTGGCACAGCGGCGGAGTTCACCAAGTTGGACCTGCCGCAAGCCGTTGGCGAGGGTGTGCTGGAGTTCGCGGTGGGGGCACAAGCCAGCAGCGGTCTGGACCGGACCTACATGATCGATGAGGTCGAGGCGGTCTTTGTGGAAGCTTCTGATTGGCGGGATTCCTGGGATGACTATGACGAGGCCAAGGAGAAATACGTCAAGGACTTGGAGAAGTATGAGGAGAAGCTGAAGGAGTACATCGAAGAGAAGAAGAAGTTCGATGAAGAGGCCGAGAACGCTGGCGCCCAGGATGAAGGGGGCGACAAGAAGAAGGAACCCAAGGCGCCAAAGCGCCCCAAGGTGCCCAAGGAGCCACAGACCAGTGCCGCGCGCAACCTGATCCTGGGAGCAATCGATGGCAAATATATGGTCCGTGTACATGCCGATAACGTCGCTGACATCATTCGCGTCATCGAGCTAAAAAAGGAATACGGATTGAGTTTGGTGCTCGTTGGTGGAGGCAGCGCTGATTTGCTTGCCGAGGAGCTGCGTAAGGCCGAGATTGGCGTGATCCTGCCACTTGGCGGTGATCTGCACGCGGCTCCACATGCCGAGCGCGGCTTGGCTGCTCGCTTCACTACCTTGGTGGACGAGGGGGTCGATGTGGCCTTAGCCAGCAGTGGTGCAGAGGGCCTGCACATGTTGATGCTGACCCGCGCCGGCGAGCTTGTGGCCGCAGGATGCGACAAGAACAAGGTTTGGGACTCGTTGACCATCGTCCCCGCCCGCCTGCTTGGCCTGGATGGCTATGGCAGCCTGCATCGTGGCAAGAGCGCCACGATGGTCCTATTCGAAGGTACGAGTCCCTTCGACGCCTCCGCACCCATGAAAGCTCACAAGCCGAAGTAGTCATGCTTCTCACTGCAACTTTGCTACTAGGTTGTGCTCCGGCATCAATGCCGGCCCAGCAGACCACCATCCTGCGTCCCGACGCCATCGTCGCTGAAGACGGCAGCCTGCAAGAAGGTATGGCTGTCGTCATCAAGGATGGAAAGATCGTCGAGGTCGCGGCATCTCCTATGGCCACCGGCACCGAAGTCCAACTCGATGGAGTGTTGGCTCCGGGCATGGTGGACTGCTTCTCCGGACGCGGCGCGGATCGTTTTTTGACCGAGCAATCCGAGGCTTCCACGCCTGATCTGCTCGCCGTCGACGGTCTGGACATGGATCACCCTGCCTGGCAGGCCTTACTCGAGCGCGGCGTGACGACGGTGCACATCACCCCCGATCCGACCAACGTGCTTGCGGGCTGGGGGACCGTGGTCTCGGCCGCAGGTGAGAGTCGCAAGGAGCGTCTGCTTCAGCAGACTAGTCACCAAATCGCTTCCTTGCTGCAGTCGTCGGTCAGCGACAACCGCATCGGACCGACCTCGATGGCCGGTGCGATTGAGCGATTGAACCAATCAATCGCCAAGGTTGGCATCGAAAGCCTGGACAACTCGGCGTGGTTCTTCGTCGAGAACTCCGAAGGGGTTTCCGCCGCCAAGGAGATTATGGATTCCGCCAAGACCCACCAGTTCCGCCTCGTGCTGTGGGGCGAAGTGGCGGACTACGGTGGTGTGGCCGCCGGTCAACTGGTGGGCATCCCGACCTTCGGTAACGGCGCCGTCGCGCGTCACGCCGAAACCTGGAAGCGCATGGCCAAGGCCGGCACTTCCTTCGCCTTCGGTTCACGTGGCGGGTCCGGGGAGTGGAACTCTCTGCGTACCTCGGCCATGACCTTGTCGCGTTTTCTCGGGAACCCCGGCGCTGCTTGGGCCGCGGTTTCCTCCAACCCAGCCAAGATGCTTGGCATGGATGACCAGATCGGCAGCTTGAGGGCCGGTCAACGCGCCGACTTGGTGCTTTGGTCTGCCCACCCTTTGGATGCTTCCGCGGCCGTGCAATCGGTCCTCATCGGCGGCGACACTGTTTACCGCGCTCCAGCGCCGGAGGATAAGCAATGATCCTTGTTTCAGCCCTAACTCTGCTTTGTGCGGCAGCTCCAGCTGCACAGGACCCCATGACCCTGGCCGTCGACCGCCTGTACGTCGGCAATGGGGAAGTCATGGAAAACGCGGTGATCGTCATGGCCGATGGCAAGATTGTTTCGGTCGCTCCAGGAATTGCCTCTGACGAGGCCACTCATGTAGCAGGTGCCACGCTGACCCCAGGCCTGGTCGACGGCTTCTCCTTCATGGGAGTGGGCGGTGCCACCTTGGAGGAGTCACGAGAGGTCACTGCTTCCTTGCAGCTTTCTCATCTTGCCGACCTCGATAGCCCTGCTTTCCAGAATGCTCTCGACATGGGCGTGACCAGCGCCTACTTGTCGCCCGACAGCTTGAACGTGATTGGTGGCATCGGTGCTTTCGTCAAGACCAGCGGCGGTACGCCCGCCAACCTGTTCGCCGACAACGCTGCGCGCGTCTTGAACCCACGCGCTGGCTTGAAGGTCACCTTGGGTGGTGATCCTTCGCGCGGCAACTACACCCCGGGCGGTCGGTTCACCACCAGCTTCAATGCTCGTCGTCCGAATACGCGTATGGGTACGGTGTGGATTGTGCGCCGCGATTTCTATCGTGCCCATGATTACATGAAGGCCTTGGAGCAGGGCCTTCCTGTCTACGACGCCGACTTGGAAATCTTGGCCTCAGCGCTGCGCGGTGAAATTCCGATCCGTGTACAAGCGCGTCGCAGTCACGACGTGGAAACGGCCTTGCGCCTGCAAAAGGAGTTGGGTTGGCCCAACATGATCCTTGAAGAGGCCACTGAAAGTCACGCCTTGGCCAAGCAGTTAGCCGAAGCCGAAGTGCCTGTGGTCTGCGGGCCTGCTTATGACTCGCTGCGACGTTCGGTCGCGACTGGCCCCACCTCTGCGGAGTTACACGCCTTGGCTTCGCCGGCTCAGGTCTGTTGCGAGGAACTGCACGATCACGACGGTGATGAGAATCACTTCACCGAAGAGACGGGTGCCTATCAGCTGAACCAGTTCAGTCTCGATATGTTGTTCCTGCTCGCGCCTCGTTATTCCAGCGCCTACGGCTTTGCTGCCGGTCGCCGCACCGAAGGTCGCGGCTCGACGCCTGCCATGCCCGCACTGTTGCAGGCCGGCGGTGTCAACCTGAGTCTTGGTGGTGCCGAAGCGCATGACCAATCACTCACGGAATCCAGCCTCATCCATCAAGCCCGCTCCGCAGTCCGCTGGGGTATGGCACCGGCGGATGCGATTGCTTCGATTACCTCCCGCCCCGCAACCGTATGCGGAATGGGCGATCGACTCGGTCAAGTTGCGGTCGGCTATGACGCCGACCTTGTTCTCTGGTCCGGCGACCCCCTCGCCGCCGACTCCAAACCTCTTCTCGTGATCCTCGACGGCGCAATCGTTGTCGATAACCGCCCTCAGGAATAGTCCCGAGCATGCGTACTCCAGCACTTCTTCTTACTACTCTTCTGCTTTCAGCTCCTGCCTTCGCGCAGGGCGGCAACGTTGCTGTCCGTGCGGGCAAGCTCATGAAGGCCGATGGCTCCATCCTCGAAAACGGCTCCATGGTGATCGAAAATGGCCGCATCTCTGCACTTGGTGGCGCAGACCTCGAAATCCCATTCGACGTCCTGCTCAACGAGTACCCCGATGCTGTGATCTTCCCTGGCTTCTACGAGGCACATGCCAGTCGCGGCATGGACCGCGCCAACGAGAACGTTCCGGTTGCACCCTTCCTCAACGTGAAGGATTCAATCGACCCGGTATCCTTCTTCTTCGAGGATTCGCTGCGTGCAGGCACCGTCGCCATCGGCGTGATGCCTGGCAACAATACCGTGATCGGTGGTCGTGGCCGCATCGTCGCACCGGCCGGCAGGACCGTCGAGCAGATGACGCTTGACGAAGGCATGGGCATGAAGGTCGCGATTGGCCCGAAGCGTGGCTGGAGCCGTAGTGCTCAGCTTGCAGAGTTGCGCGAGACCTTTGCCAAGTTGGATCGCGATCTTCGCATCCTCGGTGGCAAGCTCATCGAGAGCGATGCCGCAGCCGCTGACCGCAAGAAGGCTGGTGCCGAAGACGAGGATGAAGGCGATGATGGTGACAACTGGGATAGCGCTGGTGGCTTCGTCCAATACGGCGATGACTTCCCAGGCAAGGAGTTGATTTCCGAAGAGGACTTGGATGATGCCCAGCGTGGCATGGTCCGTGTGCTTAACGGCGAAGAGCGCCTTTGGATTTGGGCACCGACTGCCTCGGACGTGATGCATGCCAACAGCTGGTTGAGCGACCACAAGCTGCTCGACAACGCTGTGATAGTTGTGACTTCCAGTGCATGGAAGGCCGCCGACTTGCTCGCCGAGATGGGGCGCCCGGTCGTCATCTCCGGCGACTTGTGGCACATCGAGCGCGACCCGGTCAGCTGGAAGGAAATTAAAACCTTCGCACCGACCAAGCTTCATGAGGCTGGCTTGACCTTCGCGATCTCCAGCGTCTCAAACCGTATGGGCCCCGATCGTCTGGCTTACCAGGCCGCTATGTGCGTCCGTGAAGGCTTGCCTCGCAACGTCGCCTTAGCCGCCGTGACCTCGGTGCCTGCTTCCTTGTGGGGATTGAGCAGCGACCTTGGTGATTTTCAGGCCGACGCCGATGGAACCTTCGTGGTCTTCGATAAAGACCCACTCGCTACCGATGCTCACGTCCTAGAAGTCTGGATTCGTGGCGTCAAAAGTTACGATCGCAGCGACGACATTCGCCTGCAGCGCCTCGAGGAGGGTCGCTTAAAGTGAAACCTGCCCACTTGTTGGTCGCCGGTATCGGGGGCGCTGCACTTCTGGCAGCCGCCACCCTCTACGGCGATTCCGATCCGCGGCTGGAGGGCCCTGCGCCACTCGTTCTGACCGGCGAGGGTGCGGCGACGGTCTATCACGCGGCGGTGATTCATACTGCCACCAAGCAGGGTGTGGTGAAGGATGGCTATCTGGTCATCCAAGATGGCAAGGTCGCTGCCGTGCTGAACAGTGCCGAGTCACTGCCCGCCATGTTGCCGGTCGTCGAGTTGGGTGATGCCCATATCGCGCCTGGCCTGGTAGCCGCCGACAGTACCGTCTCCGGTACTTACGGCATGGGTGACCGCACCATGGCTGCCCATATGCTGGCGATGGATTCTTTTGATCCATGGGCAGACACCAGCAAGTTGCTGGAGCGCGGGATCACCACCTACTACTTGTCGCCGGACCGTTCGCGCTTGATCGGTGGTCGCGGTGCGGTGGTCAAGACTAGCGGTGACCAACGTGTCTTGATAGAGCAGGGGGACCTTCGCGTGAACCTGACTCCGTCAGCTTGGAACCCACCGGATTACTTCCGCCCGCCGATGCCACCAACTGCGGAGAACCCGCTATTGCCTGCCATCGATCAGGCGCCGAACTCGCGTCCTGGTGCGATGCGCGCCTTGCGCAGTACTTGGGCAGCTCTGGAAGAGGAAGGAATCGATTCCGACCTGCACCTGCATGGTTTGAAGGCCTACCGCGTTTCCGATGCTCCTTTACGCATCGTTGTCGACACTGCCGACGAGGCTGCATCGGCTTTGGAGTTGGCTTCCTCTTGGGGGCGCCGCGTGATCCTTGATGGTTTGAGTCAAGCCGACCGCTCCGAGTTGAAGGAAGTGCTCAGCAATGGCCGCGCCATCGTATTGATGGAAGTTCCCTTGTTCAGTTCGATGCCAGAGCTGAATCGTGATTGGCAAGCTCCAGCGCCCGATCAGATGGCCGGCCTGGAAGATGAAGCGCTGGTCGCACTGCGTCCTGGTCGTTACGGCCGTTGGACCTGGTTGATGGAAGCCGCCAGCAAGGCGGTCGGCAATGGCCTCAGTGAAGATGCGGCCTTGCGTGGGATCACGGCCGTGCCAGCCCGCATGTTGGGTGTTGGTCGTCGTGTTGGTAGCTTGAAGGCTGGCCTCGATGCCGACTTCCTGGTGCTCGACGCCGCGCCATTGGATCCAGCCTGTTCGGTCAGTTCGGTCTACATTGACGGTGCCAAGGCTTGGGCGCGCGGAGCTGTTCCTAAACTAGACACCGATGCCGTGGTGGTACGCGCTGGAACCTTGTGGACCGGTGAAGGAGCTCCCTTGGAAGGTGGCGTCGAAGTGCTGATGCAGGATGGTCGCATCATCGCTGCGGGCCGCTCGGTGCCATACCCAGCAGGCGTGCACATCGTCGATGCCGGAGCCGATGCCCACATCACCCCTGGCTTCATCGATAGCCGCGGTTTCCTCGGTTCTGGTGGTGCTCGTCGCATCAACGATCGTGTCGACCTCGGCGCGATTTCGGACGGCTCCTTTTTCTCGGAGATGTGGCGTCCGGTCGCACAGGCCGGCATCACTTCGATGGTGCTCGGCCAGAACTCCTTCGCACCCGCCGGCAGTCGCGCCTCGATCGTCAAGACCGCAGTCGCCGAAGGCACGTCGGGTTCCCTCGAGGATCACAACGTGGTCTTCTTCGACATCCGCAGTAGCGATCACTTGGCCGCCAAGGGTGGTTTGGACCGTCAGTTGAAGTCCGGCAAGGGCTACGCTGACAAGTGGGTCAAGTACCGTGAGGAACGCGCCAAGTGGGAAGAGGAGCAGGCTACCAAGGGTTCCGACGAGCGTGCTTCACGCGAGCGTGACCTGCGGATCCGCCTCGCCCAGGGATCTGCTCCTGCTGTCGAGGAGGAAGAGGTCGAAGAGGAAGAGACCGAGGTAGTCGTCGAGGAAGAGGAAGAGGCTAAGCCTGTCGATCCGATTAACGGCTTGTGGGAAGGCACCATCGAACATGAAATGTTGCCGGAGCCAGTGACCATCAACGTGCGCCTGTACCACGAAGGCAAGCGCCTCACTGCAATCCTCAGTTCCCCCGATGACCCTAGTGGCGAAACCTTCGAGACGGAAGGCACTTGGGAGAACAACACCATCCACATCGAGATTCCGACTGAGGTCGGGCAGGTGATGATCGATGGCATCCTCGACGCTCCCGACAGCATGTCGGTGAAGATCGAGTTGGCCGGCTTCGGCTCGGTCGATTTCACCATGACCCGCATCGAGATCGATGAGGGCGGCGCCGCTCCAGTCGCCCGTAAAAAGGTCAAGGTCGATGAAGGTCCGCAGCCGCCGAACATCAGTTGGCAGCTGGAAGGCATGCGCGCCCTTTATGAGGGTCGTGCGGTCGCCGTGGTCGCCGCATCGCGTCGCGATGAAATCACCGAGGCGATCCGTATTTTCGCCGAAGCTGGCATCCCGATGCACCTGATGTACGCCGACGAGGCACTCGAAGTCACTTCCCTACTGCGCGAGAACGGCACCGGCGTACTGGTCTCGCCGACCGTCACTCAACGTGAAGACAATCGTGATTATGTGCCAGCCGCTGAACTTGGTGCCGCAGGAATCCCGGTCGCCTTCCAATCCAACGCCGTGATTGGCGCGCGCTTCCTGCCTAGCGTGCTCACCATGGCGACCCGTTACGGTCTCGGTAGCGAGCAGGCACTCGCTGGTCTGACTTCCGGCGCCGCGGACATGCTCGGCATCGCCAATCGCGTCGGACGCGTGAAGGCAGGCCTGGATGGTGACCTAGTGGTCTTCAACGGCCATCCATTCGACCTGCGCAGCAGTGTCTCCACCGTATTCGTGAACGGCCGGGAGGTCCCACAAGAATGATCCTTACCACTCTGCTTGCCCTTGCCGCCGTGCCCCAAGAGCCCGCTTCGGAGCTCACCGTGTTCACCGCGGCGAAGGTCTACACCGCCGACGACGCCGGCATGATCAACAATGGTCTGGTGGTCGTGAGGGATGGCGACATCGTCTGGGTCGGTCGCGAGGCCGACGCCAAGCTCGGTGAAGGCGTGAAGGTTGTCGACCTCGGCAATGCCTGGCTGGTGCCAGGCTTGATCGAGCCGCACAACCACGTCGCCGGTTCGTTGCGTGATTTGAACGACACGGTATTCCTGACCAACCCAGAGCTGCACACCGAAGAGGTGTTGGAGCCGGAGAACCCGTACCTGAAAGATGCAATCGCCGGTGGTGTCACCAGCGCGCTGTTCATCCCCGGGTCCGGTTCGAACATGGGTGGATTTGGCATGCTGGTGAAGACCGCCGGCGAAACCGTCGAGGACATGGTGATGCGTTCGCCGGGTTCCTTGAAGGTCGCCCAAGCGGGTAACCCGGAGCGCTACTCCTTCGGCGTCGGTCGCGCACTGATGAACTGGAACACTCGCGACACCTTCCAGAAGGGGTTGCAGTGGGCCCGTGACTATCAAGCGGGCAAGACCGATTGGGAGCCTAAATGGGGCGATTTCGTCGGGCTTGAGAACGGCACCGTGCCGATCAGCGTACACACGCAGATGTTCCAAGTCGCTTTGATGACGGTCACCATGCAGGTCGAGGAACTCGGCTTACGCGCCTTCATCGACCATGGCACCTTCGATGCCTACAAGAATGCCGATTACGTCGCCAAGATGGGCGTGCCGGTGATGAATGGGCCGCGCCAGTTCTGGTTTGATCGCAGCACTTCGCAGATTATGGGTTGCGCCGCCGGTTGGATGGAAGCCGAAGACATCATCCTTGGCTACAACACCGATGCACCTGTAATCCCGCAGGAAGAGTTGCCTTTCCAGGCTGCCATGGGCGTGCGCTTGGGTGCAGGTGATGGCCTCGATGCGCTCTACGGCATGACAGCCAATGCTGCCAAGGCGCTACTGATCGAGGATCAGACCGGTCGTCTGGTCCCTGGCCTGGATGCCGATTTGGTGGCATGGACTGGTGATCCAGTCGATCCGCGTTCGTCGGTACTCAAGGTCTGGATCGACGGCAACAAGGTCTACGACGTCGAAGAGGAGGCCCGCCGCTACTAATGCTTACGACCATCCTTGTCGCTGCACTGCTGCAAAACTCCGTACCTGCCGAGCCCGGCAAGGTGTTGGATGTGGCGGTGGCATTGACGATGGAAAAGCGCGAGGTGGTGCGCAATGCGCGCATTCTGATCAGTGGCGATGGCATGATTCAAGCAGTGGGGCGCCAAGGTGAGTTGCAGGCCCCGGAAGGATGGCAAGTCCTTTCCTACCCCACTTCCTACGCATGGCCGGGCGGCATCGACCTGCATTCCCACACCCACACCGGTGGTTGGGGCGACATCAACGACATGGTGCATCCGGACAACCCGGAACTGCGCACCCTCGACACCATTGTCGCCGACAACCATCTGCATCGTATCGGTCGAGCCGGTGGCGTGACCTTGGTCAATGCCATACCGGGTTCGGGTACGAACATCTCCGGTGCAGGCACCTACATCAAGTTGCGCGAAGGCGACAGTACCGAAGAGGTGGTCTTCAAGTACCCCGGTTCGGTTAAGGTCGCACAGGGTTACAACCCCGAGCGCAGTGGCGACTTGGGTGGTACGCGCATGGGCATGTGGTGGATGTTGCGTTGGTATCTCGATCGCGCCAAGGAAGTCGCCGATGCCGACACGCTTGCTGAGAACCCCAGCATCGCCAGCATCGCCGGCATCTTCCAACACAAGCATCCCTTCCTCGTGCACACTGCCGGTGCGCGCGACACCTTCGGCACCGTCCGTATGTTCCAGGTGGAAGCAGGCGTGCCCGTCGTCGTCAGTCACGGCAGCTTCAACGGCTATATGGCAGGCGCCGAGATCGCGGCCCTGAAGACGCCGCTCAACATCGGCCCGCGCAACTTTGACTACAGCTTCAATCAGGAACAACGATTCCGTGGTCTGGTCGAAGCCTATGAGAGCGCCGGCAACACGGATATCTCCGTGCAGACCGATGCCGGTGTGATTCCACAGGAAGAGTTTGTCTATCAGGCGACCTTGGCCGAGCGGCTCGGCTGTTCCACGTGGATTGCACTCGAATCACTCAACGTGAATCCCGCACGGCAAGGCCTGATCGACCATCAAGTCGGCCGTCTCATCCCCGGATTGCAGGCCGACATCGTGGTCAGCACCGGACAACCGCTGGACCCGCGGTCCGCCGTGGAACTTGTGATCATTGAAGGTGAAATCACCTACGACATTCATGAGGGCCAACTCTACTAACCGTCATCCCCAATTCTGATGATGATCGCCTCAATGCTTCTCCTCATGCCGACGGCACTGCCCGTTGCGCAAGAACCTACGCGTGATCCGGTCGGACGCGCAACCGTCTACCGCTTTGATACCGTCGAGACTCTCGATGGCGAGGCGCTCAGGAACGTCACCATGCTGGTTCGCGATGGCATCATCGAACGGATGGGCCAGGCCGTGGTGGTGCC
The DNA here is from genome assembly GCA_030749235.1 of Planctomycetota bacterium. Classification (GTDB taxonomy): domain Bacteria; phylum Planctomycetota; class UBA1135; order UBA1135; family UBA1135. The sequence continues at coordinate 12,937 of JASMKM010000008.1, forward strand.
GGAAAACGCCGAGGTCTATGACTATCGCGGCACTGGCAAGGTTGTCATGCCACCGATTACGCTGACGCATGCTGATTTCCTCCATAGTGACCGTCGCGGAGGTGGACGCAACGCGCGTTTCCTCGCTGCCGATTCGCTGTGGCTAGCCGAGGACTGGGCGAGCGACCTGCTTGAGGAAGGCATTTTGATGGTCGGCATCGATCCTCCCGGCAGCGGCATGCCAGGGCGTACTTCGGTCTTGCTGGCCGACGACCAAGTCGGCGTGCCTGAGCCGTTGGTTGCCGACCTGCATTTGAAGGTCGACGTCAAAGGGTCCTCGTCGTCGAAGCGCCTCGTACGTGATGGACTGAAGGCCGCGGATAAGGCAATCAAGAGCGAGGAGAAGGCCAAGGCCGATTGGGAGAAGGCGCGTGCCGATTGGGAGGCCGCGCAGAAGAAGAAGGCCGAGGAAGCCGAAGCTGCCAAGAAGAAGGGAGAAGGCGGCAAACCTTCGGCTGCCCAAAACGGCGATGGCAAAGGCAAGGATGATAAGGAGCCACCGAAGGAGTTCGCTCCACCGAAGATGGATCCCAACATCGAACCTCTGGTGGATTGGGTGCGCAAGGAACGCGTTGCCCAGATCTGGCTCGGTTCGGCTGCGGACTGGTTGCATTGGCAAGACTTGGTGGGTGATCGCGATTTGCCCCATCAGATCATCTTGCGCCATGGCACCAGCCAGAACTTCCACGAGGTTGTCGACCAGATCGCTGCGACTGGACTTTGCGTCGACGTGGTCACTTCGATCTCTTATTTGCCTTACACCCGCACGCGGGTGAACCTTCCAGCAGAGCTGATCGCAGCCGGTGTTGAGAAGTTGGTGCTTTCCCCACGCAGCTCGAACCTTTCAGGTGTCCAGGGCTTCCGCCTGTCGGTTGCTCAGGTAGTCGCTGCGGGTCTGGATCGCGCCACCGCGCTGCGCGCCATGACCTTAGAACCAGCTGCCTCGATGGGCCAGGAAGAGCTCATTGCCCCGTTGGCCGTCGGCGCACCGGCGACTTTCGTGATCTGGAGTGGTGATCCACTCGACCCCATGACTGAAGCTATGCAAGTGCTGTCGGAAGGGGAAGTCCTCTACGATCGTGTCAAAGCCGAGAAGGAGGAGCAACGATGAAGAATCGAACTCGTTTCTTCTTGATGGCAGCCGTCGTCTGGACGCTGCAGATTTCTCTGGCCGCCGCGAGCTTCGCGCCACAGGATCCACCACCCGCGCCGGATCCGGTGCCTGAGGTCGAGGACGAGCCTCCAGTGCAAGAGGAAGAGGTCGTTGAGGAGGTTGAACAGGTCGAACAGGCCGAAGATGCCGAAGATGCCGAGGAGGCCGAAGAGGCCGAAGAGGCCGAGGAAGAAGATCCCAACGCCGTTGATCCGAACAGCCCTTATCTCGCCATCTACGGCGCTGACATCCACACCGTCACCGATGGCTTGATTCGCCGCGGCATAGTCTTGTGCAAGAACGATCGCATCCTGAAGGTCGGCAAGAAGATCCGCATCCCTGATGGTGCGCGTCGCATCGATGCTACCGGCATGCAGGTCTACCCAGGCCTGATGGGCGTGGACACCTCAGGCATCGTCCGTGGTCGCGGTTCCTCGATGCGTGATGACTTCGATCCCTTCGCCTTGAATCTGGACTTGGGCTTGGCAGGTGGACTGACTTTGGTGCAGAGCGGCAACGCCATGGCCAAGTTGGCGCGTGGCACTCTCGATGGTGTCATGGTCGGCGAAACCGGTTGGGTTAACTTGGGTTATTCAAGCACCTCGCCGGGCGGCCGTCGTCAGCTGCGCGAAAGCATGCGCAAGGTGCGCGATTACCTGCGCGAAGTCCGCAACTGGAACATCGACAAATCGATGGGCGAAGAGGTCGGCGAGGAGCCATCCTCGAAGGGATTGAACTCCGGTCACTTGGCCTTGCTGGAGGGCAAAGCCATGGCACGCTTTAACGCCAACTCGCTGAAGGATCTGTTGTCAATCTGTGATTTCCTCGAGGAGTATCCGATGCAGGCGGTGATCTTCGGTGGCCAAGAGGCATGGGCATGTGCCGGTCGCCTCGGTCGTGTCGGTGCGCACTTGGTCATCACTCCACGTGCCAAGGCCTGGGCCGACCAGACCTTGAACGCGCCGAGTGGTTGGACAATCGAAAACGCCAAGATTCTGTGGGAGCATGGTGTGCCCTTCTCCATTCTGCCGCAGCAACGTTGGATTAGCACCGGTGGCCTGGCCGGTCGCGACATGCTGACCTTGCCAATGGAGGCAGCCTTCGCAATCCGTGGTGGCTTGCCACAGGACGCGGCCTTGCGTGCGCTGACTTTGGATGCGGCCGAGATTCTCGGCATCGAGGATCGGGTCGGATCAATCGAGCCCGGCAAGGATGCTGACCTAATCATCTGCGACGGTGACCTGTTCCACTATCGCACCTTCGTGCAGTGGTCGGTGGTCAACGGCAAAATGGTCTATGACAAGGAAGTTGCACCCTACTTCGCGCACATCCGCCCGCGCCAGGTCGCTTCTTTCGAGGAAGTGATGGAGGAGATTGAGCGTGCCCTCGACGAGACCGAGGAGGCTGTGGAGCTCGAGGATGTGCCCGAAGCGCCTGCTATCGACGCTCCCGAACAAGCCGCCGTGGAAGTGTCGGATCGCGAATAAGACCTGCCTCCGCCAGAACATTTCAACTGTCGCTTGGCAGAATCGAAAGGGAGGTGCATAATCGCGTCTCCCTTTCCCTTTTTGCATCGACTTGGCCAACACAGTTCTCGACGTCGGCAAACGTGCCCCCGCCTTCACGTTGCCCAATGCTCAAGGTGAGCGCACCCGCCTCACGGACCTTCGAGGTCGTTGGGTGGTGGTGTATTTCTACGCCAAGGATCAGTCCAATGGTTGCGCTGCCCAAGCCCGCGACTTCCGCGATTCCTATGCCGAGTTCCGCAAGTTAGGCGCGGTGATTCTCGGCGTAGGCTCTGATTGTATGGAGAGTCATGCCGCCTTCATCAAGAAGGAGAAGCTGCCATTCAACCTGCTGGTCGACCGCGATTCCAAGTTGGCGATTCGTTACGGCGCGCACCGCGAAAAAGGACGCAGTGAGCTTCGTTACCATGGCATTGTGCGATCCACATTTCTTATCGACCCGTCAGGGCGTATCGTCCATATCTGGGATAACCTGCGTGTGAAAGGTCATGTCGCTCGGGTCTTGAAACGTTTCACCGAGGAACTGCAATACTGAATATGCAAGGCGACCTTGGCCCTCTGTTGAATCGGATCTCTGGTGCCATCACTGGCGGCCGCATCCACAACCTAACGACGGAAGGTGCACACAATCTCTTCGAGATGATGTTGGCTGGCCAAGGTAGCGATGCCCAAGTGGCCATGTGCTTGGCAGCGATGCGCGTCAAGGGCACCACCGCCGATGAACTGGTCGGTGCAGCCAATGCAGCGCGCTCGCGCATCCAGTTCCCAGTGCTGCCCGAACGCTGCGTGGTCGTCGCCACAACCCGCAAGGGCAAGCGGCGAAGCCCGCCGATGCTGTTGGCCGCTGCTGCCGCCGCATCCGCTGCGGGCGTCCCGGTGCTGGTGCAGACCGGCTCGTCGTTGATTGCCGGGGGAATCACTGCCGGCGACTTGTGGCAGAAAATGATCGGCCCACTGGTCGGCGATGCTCCCCATACCCAGCAAATGCTCGATGAATTCGGCATTGCCTGTTGGCGCCCCACGCTGGCCGATCCAGGTTGGCAACGCCTTCAGCGCATCGAAGACGAGACCGGAATCCGCGGTATCCCGGATGTCGTCACCAAGCTCCTGCTGCCCGACCAATGCCGGGTGATCACGGCCGCCGTTCCTGGTCCGGTGCTCGGCTTAGCCGGCGACGCCTTCCACAGCTTGGGCCACCGCCAAGCCTTGATTGTGCAGGGCGTCGAGAGTTCGGTGGATCCCTCGGTGGTGGAGACCACCCGTGGTATGCGTCTGGTCAACGGCATCAAGGCGCCGCTACGTGTAAGGCCCGCCGATTTCGCATTGTTCGAAAGTTCGGAGCCACAACAACAGCATGAGGATCCACTCGAGGCCGCCGTCGTCGCCACCAAGGCCGCCCTGCTTGGCAGCCATGGTGGGGAGACTTGCGCCGCTTGTCTCACCGCGGCCCTGCTGATCAGCGTGGTCGAGACCGACCTCGACCTGGCCACCTGCTTGAGCATGGCCATCGAGGCGGTTGAATCCGGCGCTGCCGATGCGAAGTTGCGTGCCCTGAAGTCCAACTAGGGTTTTGGGCAAAGTTCGGACGCTTGCCCGGATCGAGGCTGCCTGCCCGAAAATCCAGAGATTCCGTAGTAGACTATCCGGCTGTTTTCTTTGTTCCCGCTGGGGAACCTTTGGCCGGTCCCAAGCTCTCAGCCGCTGGCACACGATTTGCCTCTGTACTGCCCATGAAACGCAAGCCATCCCTACTTGCCATCCTCCTGTTGTGCGCCTGTAGTCCTAGTGAGAGCGCCACCACCGAGCCTGCTAGTGGTGACTCTGAAGGCCACGCTCCAATCTCCATTGAGAGCGATAACTTACTTTATTTAATGGACTTAGGTTCTGGCATTTATTCCGGAAGCATGCCACCCAGTGCCGATTCCTTCAAAGAAATCGCGGCTTTGGGAGTGAAGACAGTGGTCAATGTGGATAGTGCCCAACCTGCCGTGGAATGGGCCGAAGCCGCTGGGTTGACTTACGTCCACATTCCAATCGGCTATGACGGCGTGCCCGAGGAGGCCGCCTTGGCCGTGGAGCGGTTGGTGAAGGAAGCCGAGGGTGCAATCTATTTCCACTGTCACCACGGCAAGCACCGTGGCCCAGCAGCAGCAGCGATTGCCCTGCGAGCAGCGTCGCATTGCAGCGCAGAGGCCGCTGCGGAGGTCCTCAGCGCCGCTGGCACCAGCGATGACTATCCAGGCCTATGGCGCGACGTCGCCGCTTGGAAGCCCGCTGCTGACGACGTGGTGTTCCCCGAACTCGTTTCTGTGGCACAGGTTGCGGATTTCCCAGCGGCCATGGCCAAACTCGACCGCATTTGGGATCGCATCAAGCTAATCCGCAAGGCAAAGTGGCAAGTTCCAGTCGATCACCCCGACCTGGTGGTGACCCAAGAAACCTTGATCCTGACCCAGCTCCTGCGCGACAGCTCCAGCCTTTTGTCGGCCGAGCAAATGGAGAATCGGGAGTTCCAGCGTCAAATGGAGGAATCCACCGAGCTGGCCAATGACCTGCATCAAGCGGCCCTGCAGGAGGAACTGGACCTCGAACTGCTCGAGGAACGCTACCTGGACTTGGCGGCATCATGCAAAAACTGCCACCGCGACTATCGAAACGATTAGCCTCAGTGGCAGTGGTTGAGCTTTTGAAGCTCTGGTTCCTTGGATCAAGGGTTTAGTACTCGAGGTAGGAGACACCACGCTGGTCGGTGCCTGGCAAGTCCGCATAGACCTTGCCGGTTGAGGGCACGTAGACCCACCCAGCGCTGCCATTCAAGACTGGAGCATTGTATTCCACGGGCATGGAGCGGATGCTCTGCATCCCGTTGACGGGATTCCGCGGGACTAAATCCAGGTAGGGGCCGAAGAAACGGTCTTCGTGACGCTCGGGGGCGTAGGTGCTGCCATCGCTGCGGCTGGAACCGACCAGCTGCTGAGTGATGTCACCGTGGACCACTCCAGGCATCAGCGGCATGTCATCCAGCTCGTGATCCATCGAGAAGCGGAAGATTGCCGTACGCAAGACCGACAGGCTGTCGTGGAGCTCCACGTTCTTCTCACCCACCTTCTCGGCGGCTGGAAGGGCGGTCAGTACAGCGACTGCGCCAACGCAGACGACGGCAACCAGGGTTTCGATCAAGGGGTGTCGTTTCTTCATGTTCTTTGACTCCAAAGTTGTATCGGCATTTTGCGATTTCCAACTTGACACTGAAAGCATGAGGTAGGCCATAAACTTTCGTGGCGAGTTCTAATTTTCTTGAGGCCAATATTTCGGCATTTGTACTCAACTCCTCAAGGTTATTGCCGAAGGAAATGTGTGTGAAGGGCGGAAATCCCCCAGTGACGCGGTTTTGGCCGCTTGTTCTTGTGCGGGGGCGACCTTACCTTCCATGCCAAGCAAGACGCTGCCCCCTCTGATTGGGGGCGAAAATAGGCGTCGAAATGTCTCCGGGTAAGTCGGAAAGGGCAAAAGCCAAAAAATGCAACTCATTATCGCTGAGAAACCCAGCGTCGCCGCTGACCTGGCGCGCGCATTGCCAGGTACCTTCAAACAGCTCGACGGCTATTGGGAAGGATCTGACCACCTAGTTTCCTGGGCCATCGGCCACCTGCTGGAGCTCTCCGAGCCCGAGGATTACGACCCGGAATTGAAGAACTGGTCGCTGGCCAACCTGCCGGTGTTGCCGAATCCGTTCAAGCGGCGTGCGCGGCGCGGCCAAACTGCCCAGCTGCGGCTGCTGAAGAAGCTCGCCAACCGGCCCGAGGTCAAGAGCCTAGTCAACGCATGTGATGCCGCTCGAGAAGGTGAGTTAATCTTCCGCGAAATCGAATCCTTCACCGATTGTGGCAAGCCGGTCGAGCGCCTGTGGCTCCAATCCATGACCCAAGCGGCGATCCGCGAGGCCTTCGAGCAACTAAGACCCGGCACCGATTTCGCGGGCCTTAGTGCTGCTGCTTACTGTCGCGCCGAAGCCGACTGGCTGATTGGCATCAACGCCACCCGCGGCATCACGCGGCGCCTGAAGGGCAGACGCGAAAAGGGGGTGTGGTCGGCAGGTCGCGTGCAGACCCCAACCTTGGCGCTGCTGGTCCACCGCGAAATGAAGGCCTTGGCTCATGTGCCGAAACCCTTCTGGCGCTTGAAGGGCGACTTCACCGCCAACGGCCATAACTACGAAGGCCAGTACCGCAGCGCTCGTTCCGGCAAAGACGTCGAAAAGGTTTGGGACGAGAAGCAAGCCAGCGAGATCGCTGCCGTCTGCAAGTCCAAGGCAACGTCGGTGGTGGAAAAGGTCACGGAAACCAAACGCGCCGTGCCACCCTTGCATTCGCTGACTTCCTTGCAGAAGGAATGCAACAGTCGTTATGGCTTGTCGGCGCGCCGCACCTTGCAGGCTGCCCAGCGTCTTTATGAAGGACATAAGGTTCTCACCTATCCAAGAACCGATTCTTCCTGCTTGCCGAACGATTACCGCGGCCATGTTGACGAAGTGCTCGACACCATCGCCGCAGGAAGCCTGGCCGATTCCTTCACCGAAGGTGAGCGCCACGAGGCCATGGACACGGCTGCGAAGCTGCTGCAGGAGCAGGGGCTTAACAACACCAAACGCAACTTCAACGATGCCGGCGTGAGCGATCACTTCGCCATTATCCCGACTGGCAAGGTGCCCAGTTCCCCGCTAGGCGGTGACGACGCCAAGGTCTTCGAGTTGGTGGTTCGTCGATTCCTCGGTTCCTTCCTGACGCCAAGTCGCTGGCAACGCGTGGTCCGTACCACCACCGTGGCCGCCAACGACAAGGACCACAACTTCTACACCGAATCCAGTCGCATGACTGTGCCAGGATTTCAGCTGGTCGACCGGCGTCCGCCGAAGTCCGAGCAGTTGGGTGAACTCGGCGTGGAGCCAGGTCAGAGCACCAACGGCAAGTCCGGCGAGATCACGGTGGAGGAGGATGCTACGCGTCCGCCCAAGCGTTACACCGAAGCTGGCCTGCTGAAGGCCATGGAGACTGCCTCTGACCTGGATTTGGATGCCTTCGATGAGGTCGAAGACGACGAGGCCTTGCGCCTGATGAAGGATAAGGGGCTCGGCACTCCGGCCACCCGCGCCGAAATCATCGAAGCCTTGATTGCCAAGGGTTATGTGCTGCGCAGTGGCAAGACCTTGCGCGCCTCGGCCAAAGGCATCACCCTGATTGACTTCCTCGAGCGGTTGCATGCCGATGGCCTTGCGCAGGCAGAGTTGACTGCGGAGATGGAGTTCCATCTCTACCAGGTGGAGAACCTGCAGCGTTCCCGTGAGGACTACATGTCCGAGATCGAGGAGTCGGTCAAGGGATTGGTTGAGAAGCTGCGCACCTTCAACTACGAGGACCTCTACAGCGAGGAGGAGTCGATCGGTGCCTGCCCGAAGGATGGCCATGACATGCGCGAAGGCCTGAAGGGTTATCGTTGCGTGCGCCGTGCGAAAGGCAAGCAATACAAGCTCACGATAAAGAGCCTCGGCAAAGAGGCCAAGGTGCCGCTGAAGGAGTTGGCAGTGGTGCTGCAATCGGCACTGGAGGCGCGCTCCGAAGTCAGCGAAGTCTTGGCTGACGTCAAGCGCACCAATGCCTATCTGACCTTCGCCATCAAGGATGTCCGCTTCGTCGACGAGTACATCGCCGAGCTGTTGCCGGCCTTGAGCTCCGCTGCGCCCGCCGATTCGCTGAAGGAAGAGCTGAAGCTCGAGGCCATCGAACCGGATGCCTGCGGCTACACCGTATGGAAGGAATTCCGCGGTCGCTACATCAACCGCCCGGTGGCCAAGAAGCTGTTGGAAGAGAAGGATTCCGGCCCTCTCGATGGATTCGTCAGCATGCGCGGAGAGACTTACGCCGGTCGCATCAAGGTCGACGACGAGCTTAAGCTCGAGTTCGAGCCGGTCAAGGACTTCAAAGGCTCGGATGACTCCGGCGCAGTTGCGCCGGAACTGGTGTCTTATCCGGTCGATGAATCTCCCTACGTCAAGTGTCCGCTCGGCAAGGGCATGATCATCGAGACGCCCACTCACTTCGAGAGTTCCGAAGGCGGTAAGGGCAGCATCAAGATGCCACGCACCGTCTGTAAACGCGAGATGCGTCGGGATGACATGTTGCCGTACTTTGACCCGGAGGTCGGCCACACCGACTGGATCGAGGACTTCATCTCGCGCAAGGGCCGCAACTTCACCGCACGCCTGGTGCGCAAGCCCAATGGTCGTCATGGCTTCGAGTTCAAGCCGCGCGAAGCTAGGGCGAAGAAGAAGACCAAGAAGAAGGCTGCCAAGAAAAAGGTCGCGAAGAAAAAGGTGACCAAGAAGAAGGCGGCTTCCTGAGCGCCAAGGCAGTAAACTGGCCAAATGACCACTACCCGCATCGCCATGTGGTCGTGCCCACGCACGGTTTCCACGGCATTGCTCCGCAGCTTCTCCAATCGCCCCGATACGGTCGGCGTGGACGAGCCGCTCTATGCGCATTACCTGGCCACCTCCGGGAAGCAGCATCCGATGCGCGAAAACGTTCTGGCGTCCCAATCGCAAGATTGGTCGAAGGTGGTGGAGCGCGTGTTGTTGGCGCCGGTCGACAAGCCAATCCAGTTCGTCAAGCATATGGCGCACCACCTCGAAGGTGGCGTGGATTCGTCCTTCGCGATGGCGCCGAACATGGTCAACTTCTTTTTGATTCGTAACCCGCGCGAGATGTTGCCATCCCTGTTCAAGGACATCGGTCCGTTGGAGCGCTTCGACACCGGCTTCGGTCGGCAGCTTGAGTTGTACAAGCGATTGAAGGAAGAGGGACGTTGTGCGGCGGTAGTGGACTCCACCGAGCTACTTGCCAACCCAGAAGGCATGTTGCGCTCAATCTGCGCGGCCGTCGGCATCGACTTCGATCCGTGCATGCTGCAGTGGGAGGCAGGTGAGCATGCGTGTTATGGCGTATGGGCTCCGGCGTGGTACTCCAAGGTGCTCACCTCCACCGAATTTCGCGCCCACCAACCGAAGACCGATACCTTCCCAGCCGAATTGGAAGCGCTGCGTGAATGGGCCACCGGCATCTACCAGGAACTCAGCGCCGAGCGCCTCCACGCCGCATGATTAGCGCCCAAGAACTCCTCGACATGGCCAAGGCAGTGGCGCAGAACGCACATTGCCCATACAGCAAGTTTCCAGTTGGCGCCGCAGTACTGTGGGAGGACGGCACGGTCGACTTGGGGGTGAATGTCGAGAACGCGTCGTCGCCGTTGGGCGTTTGTGCCGAGCGCACGGCCGTAGCCAATGGAGTCAGCCGCGGAGAACGCGCGTTAACCATGATTGCGGTCTGGGCCGATGTCGAAAAAGTCGTCTCCCCATGCGGTGGTTGCCGCCAGGTGATGCTGGAGTTCGCCCCCGATGACCTCGCCGATCTACAGGTCATCCTCGGTGGTCGCGATCAGATGCGCCTGACCAACTTGGCCTTGCTATTGCCCGAGGCTTTCCGTTCTTATTGAGCTTACAACCGACAAGTTGACTTGCGAGTCACCGTTGCTTGCGTGGAACCTATGCTGGTGAGCACGGAAGAGTTGCTGAATCTAATCCTGCAGCAACGGCAACAGCACTTCATCGGCCAGCTTGGTGCTGTACCACTTGGCGCCGCGCGGTGAGTAATGGATGTAGTCGCGGAAGTACTGCTCGTCTTCCATCTCCCAATCACCTTGCAGCATGACCAACTCCACTCCTTCTTCCTGCGCGGCGGTGGTGATCCAATCCAGGTACTCCTGATAAACGCCCGGTGCGAACATGGTCAGTAGCTCCTTGTAGACCGGCTGATAGATCAACACCATCTTGACGCCATTGGCCTTGCAGTTTTCAGCGATCATGTGCAGCTCGTTGCGCCACAACGGCGAAGTGCCATACATGCTGACGCGATCCTGCTCGCGATCATGTTTAGTGTTGGACAGCAGGTGATCCTCAGGTACCGGCATGTCGAGTTGATCCAGATCGTAGACACCGCCAAACGGACCGGTAGGGTGCGAACCTGCAAGCTCACCTTGCATCAGGATGCCGGAGCGAATCCATAAGGCTTCCATGCCCCAATCCATACCACGCAATTTCTCGCGTAGCTTGCGGCCGGTTAACTGCTTGGGATAACGTGCCAGGTCGGGCAGGTCGGCGAACCAACGCCAGAAGACTTCGGTGGGGGTGTGCGTACGACGGTCGGCATCCCACATCATGGGCGCGGCTTCCATCATCAACAGCTTCGGCTTGCCCTGCTCGAAAATTGTGCCCGACAAGCGCGAGAAAATCTCCGGCGTGGAGTTCGGCATGGCCAGGTTCCAGCATTCCACGTCGCGACCGAGTGCTTCGCCCAAGCGCGCGCTAATCAGTTCCGGCACAATGCTGTTCCGCGTGGCGGAAGTGCCGAAGAACACCACATCGACTTCGTTTTCCGAATCATGGAATCCGTCGGCCACGTTCAGATAGGAGTGGTTCGGCACATGCTCCCAGCGCAGGTGCGCCATGCCCGCAATGGCGTTGGCAGCGAACAAGGTCACCAAGGCGCCAATCATGAAGCGCACGAAGAAGACGAATGAGGTCTTTGCCATCAGAACTGGAAGTAGATGAAGGGAGTGGCTTCGACCGAAAGCAGGCCAAACATGCCGATGAAGATGAGGAAGATTGCGCCTTGTACTTCAGGCAGCAGGCGACCCCAGCTGTTGCGGATTGCGCGCCCGTGGTATTCACTGAGCGTGGTCATCGCGACGGCCAGAACCAGCAGCAGCACACCACGCAGTGGGACGTCGGGCGTGTTGCCAAGTGGACTCTCGAGGCGGAAGATCGCGCGCCCGACCTCGGCGACATCGGCCAGGGTGTCGGTGCGGAACAGCGGCATGGCCAGGATCCAAATATGGAAGGTTAGCGCGCGTTGGAACCAGATCTTGAAAAGCGAATCGTCTGGCGAATTCATCTTGCCGCGCTTCTTGCGGCCAAGCTGGTAGAGGCGCGAGCCGCAGATGGTGACGCCGTTGACGATACCCCAGATCACGAAGTTGATGCCCGCACCGTGCCACACGCCGGCGAACAGGTTGGTGATCATGATGTTGCGGTAGGTCTTGGCCTCGCCGAGCTTGCTGCCACCCAATGGGATGTACAGGTAGTCGCGCATCCAGGTCAGCAAGGTGATGTGCCAACGTCGCCAGATCTCGAGGTTGGTCCTCGACATGAAGGGGTTGTCGAAGTTCTTCGGCAATTCATAGCCGAGCAGACGCGAACAACCAATGGCTATTTGCGAATAGCCGGCGAAGTCGCCGAAGATCTGGAAGGCGAAGGCGTAGATCCCAGTCAGCGCGCCGAACACCCCGTACTGCTCCGGACTGCTGTAGAAAGGCGTGGCCAACTGCGCGCCGAGGATGTCGGCGATGAGCACCTTCTTCATTAGGCCTGACAAAATATCATAGGTGCCTGCTGAGAGGTCTGCCTTCGAAGGCAAGGGGTTCTTGGCCAGCTGCGGCAGCAGGTCGCGCGCACGCACAATCGGACCGGCGACCAGTTGCGGGAAGAAAGCCACGAACAACGCGAAATCCAGCGCTGAATTCTGCGGCTTCAATTTACGAAAGTAGATGTCCAAGGTGTAGGACATCGTCTGGAAGGTATAGAAAGAGATACCGACCGGTAGGATCAGCCGCAGCGTATGGATGTTGCCATTCAGGCCGATGCTCTCGATCAGGAAGTTGGCACTCTCGATGAAGAAATCGAGATACTTGAAGGTAGCCAGCAGTCCGATGTTGACCACCAGGCTGATGCTCAACAAAAGCCTTCGCCTGGTCGTGCCCTCGGCATTGTGCAGCGCGCCGCCGACGAACCAGTCGACCGCAGTGCTCAGCCAGATCAGGAACAGGAAGCGATAATCCCACTGCGCGTAGAAGAAATACGATGCGACCAGCAGGAACAGCTTGCGCGCGTTCGCGGTGCGTGCCAGTGCCAGGTTCCCGACGAACACGACCGGGAAGAACACCAGGAAGACGAGGCTGTTGAAAATCATCGCGGTCGCCCATCGGAATTCCAGAATGGGACAGGGAGTGATTATAGAAACGCGCCACATGCATCGAGGGCGTAGACTGCCAACGTGAAGATTCGCCCGTTTATGATTCCCGCGCTGCTGCGGCCGTGGTTCCTGGTCCTTGGTCTTTCGGCTTGCGCAAGCCCTGAGGTTCAAGAGGTCCAACCGCGCAATCTGCCCATCGTCGAGTTGATGACCTTCAATATCCGCTACGGCACCGCCAGGGACGGCGATTTCTCTTGGCCCGCCCGTTGCCAGCATGTGGCCGCGGTGATCCGCCGAGAGTATCCCGAGGTCCTGGCGATTCAGGAGGGGCTGGCCTTTCAGCTCGAGGACTTGGCTGATGTTCTGGCCGATTACACCAAGCTGGGGCAGCACCGCGATGGCGGCATGAGGGGTGAATTCTCAGGCCTCTATGTGCGCAAGGATGCGGTGCAGCTGCTTGATAGCGGTGAGCTGTGGCTGTCGCCCACGCCGGAGCAGGTCGGCTCCAAGGGCTGGGATGCAGCCTTACCGCGCATGGCGGTCTGGGCCGATGTGCGGCTTGATGATGGCAGCTCGCATCAATCCACCGAGCACCACAACGTGGTACGCATCTATGGCACCCACTTCGATCATCGTGGCGAGCAGGCACGGCTGGAGAGCGCCAAGCTGTTGGTGGAGCATGCTAAAGGCGGACCGCCGGCAGTCTTTCTGGGCGACTTCAACGCCATCGAAACCTCGGCACCGATGATGGCCTTTGTTGCGGATTCGTACGCATCAGCCGTGGCGACTTGGGATCCGCAGAATACGCTGGGCACTTTCAACGGCTTCAAGCGAGCCGATGGCGGTCGTCGCATCGACCATGTGATTTACGCGCCGCGATTCCTGGTCCACGATGCGCACATCCTTGATGATTGTTTCGATGGAATCTGGCCGTCCGATCACTTCCCAGTGACAGCGGTCTTGGAACTGTTGCCGGCGCCAGGCCTGTAGCGCCGCCTTCAGTCAGCACCACCATTGACTTGACCCGATTGGATTTCTACGATGCAACTATGCTCAAATCCACTCTTGTCATATTGTCACTTTTGCTTTTTAGCGAACCTCTTGCCGCCCAGCAGGCCGGCACCCGAAACGATGCGATGGGGGGCACCGGTGTCGCTTCGTCGGATTACCTTGGCGCAGCCTTCGTGAACCCAGCCTTGGTCACACGTTACAGCCATGTGGACGACGACGATTGGGGCTTGATGCTGCCGAACTTTGGTATCTTTGTTGGCGATCCGGATAAGGTGCTCGATGACCTCGAGGATATCGAACAAAGCTTCGACGCCATCGACAATGCATGGAGTGGAGGTTCCGCACCGACGCAAGCCCAGCTCGATACGTTGGCGGCCAACTTGAGCGCGCTGAGCAGCAAGGCGCTTCAGCTGCAAGCCTTCGGTGGAGCGGTGTTGGCAATTCCTTCCAAGAACGTTGGCGTGTCATTGGTGATCCGCGGCAACATCGACGCAGCAGCCATGATGATGGTCGATGGCGCCGATGTCACTGCGATTGAAGACGCGCTCTCTAGCGGCAGCCTGCCGACCCTAGACTCCGAAGCCATCATGTTGGCGGCGGGTGTCAGTGAGGTCGGTCTGGCAATTGGTACCACTTTCGATATCGATGGCAAAGATCTCGCCGTAGGCATTACGCCGAAGATGCAACGCGTGGAGGTTTTCAACTACGCCGTGTCGATCGAGGACGCAGGTAACATCGACAACGATTACGACAACGAAACCTACCGCAACGACGACACCGCGTTGAACTTCGACCTAGGTGCGCATATGAAGTTCGGTGACAACCTCAGCGCTGGCTTGGCTGTGCGCGACGTGCTTGAGCAGGAGATTCTCACTCCGACCACTGGTGGCCGCGCTTACACCTATACCTTGTCGCCAGTGGTAACCGCCGGGGTCGCCTGGCAGGAAGGATTCCTGACCGTGGCTACTGACATCGACATCACCAAGCGTGATGGTTTCAGCAACACCGACGGCATGCAGTTCGCACGCATAGGTGCCGAAGCCGGTTGGACCTGGGGACAGTTGCGCGCTGGCTATCGCACCGATCTGGAGGAAACTGCCGACGACATGTTCACTGCCGGTATCGGCTTGTCGCCCTTCGGCGTGTTCCATCTGGATCTTGCTGGTGCGATAGGAGAGGATTCCTACGGTGCTCTTTTGGCGCTGTCCGTCACCTTTTAATGTTGCCATTCGCGGGATAGCCTCGTAACACAGCCAACACCCTCGATGGCGCGTGCAGGCTTTCCTGTTCGCAGCAGTACACGCTGCCACCCATGGTTGTCACCAAGACGGTTAGCTCATCGAGCGCGTCCTCGTCGCCGATTGGCGTATCGACTGATTCGCTGTGTGGAACCACACGACCAGCCACCTAACGCCTTCCGACGCTTGGCCCCAGGAAGCGTGGCAGAACAGGTGCTGTGCAACAGCACGGTGCAGCTTCTTTGCTTCCCCAGGGGCTAGGATTGGTCGTGGTTATTGGAGCGCGCTATCCTTTTGGGCTATTGTCCCCGTAGCTCAGCTGGATAGAGCATCGGTTTCCTAAACCGAAGGTCGCACGTTCGAATCGTGCCGGGGACGCCATTCCCTTGGTAGGGGGGTGCTGAAGGAGCTATGGGGCTCTTCAGAGGTGAAGAGCTTGTCCCAATTTTGTCCTAGCTGGAATTGGCAGTTAAGCCATTTATTGCCGGCGTTACTGCTTAATCGCTATGGAGTGAGCCGCTCCTGATGCAACTTGAACAAAATCCTTGGTCGTGGGAGTGTTCGAAACCTTTATGTTCAACTGGGACATGAACATTGCATCTATCTGTTGTAATAAGGGCTTTCCCCTATTGATTGGCAAAAATTTGTAATACGTGGAAGGAAAGGCGATATCCACAACTCGGGAGTCGTTTGGTTTGGCCGAAATAATCTATTTGCAAAGTCAGGTATTAACCGCCTTCCCATTCCTCCACCCTCAATGGGCGGCATAATCACTTTTTTTGTAGCTATATTAGAAGTTTCCCTATGAGGATTGACAGCTTTATCAAGAACTACCTCTTTGTCATACCCTTCTTCAATCAATCCATTGGTGAACTCTAAA
>JASMKM010000009.1 GCA_030749235.1 Planctomycetota bacterium
CCTCTTGTTCCTTGTTCTCAAGGTAGTTGCCAAGGTATTGGATCCGCTTCAGCTTGCGCAAGTCTTCCTCCTGCAGAAAACGCACGCTGGTCATGTCCAAGGAGATAGACCGCCTAATCCTGCGTCCGCCTGACTCGGACATGCCGCGCCAGTTCTTGAAGCTGTCCGACATAAAAGCGTAGGTCGGAATTGTGGTGATGGTCTTGTCCCAGTTCTGCACCTTGACCGTGTGCAAGCCGATCTCGAGTACATCTCCGTCGGCGCCGAACTTGGGCATCTCTACCCAGTCGCCTTGACGCACCATGTCATAGCTTGCGATCTGTACGCTGGCCACGAAACCGAGAATCGAGTCTTTGAAGACCAGCAGGATGATTGCCGTCATCGCACCCAAGCCGGTAAGCAGGGCCGCAGGAGAACGGTCAATCAGCGTGGCGACGATCACAATCCCGACCATCAACCACATGACTAGTTTTATCACTTGGGAATAACTGCGAAGTGGTTTGCCGGTGGTTGCTGGACGCTTCTGGCCAACCGCGACAAAAGCATCGAGAAGCGATGAGATGGCGCGACCGCCAGCCAAATACATCCAAGCTGTGGCGAGTCGTTGCATCGCCTGCTGATAACCCTCCTGGCTTTCCGCCGCGAACAGAAGAGGGCCTGCGGAATAAACAACCATGGCTGGAGCGAGGTGCGCAAGCCGGTGGAACACCTTGTATTCGACCAAAGCATCGTCCCACTGTGTCTTGCTGCGATCGACCAAAGCGCGGACTGCGCGGAGGATTACTCGGCGAGTGACAAAGTTCGCGAACCAGGCGATAAAGATAAGGAGCGCCCATGACAGCAATGGGCCATAAGCAGAATGCCCGAATGCGCCTTGTAGCCATTCAATGACGTCGTCCCAAAAATCGAGCAGTGTTTGCATGACCGCAAAGTATAGGCTGTTGGTTGCGTCATTGTGACTTTTCTGGCATTATGAAGTTGAAATTATTTCTCCCACAAAACCTCTCCTTCCATGAAATCTCTTTATTTCCTCCTCTCCGCGCTGTGCTTGAGCCTCGGCCCTGCTGCTTATACCCAGCAATACACCATCGAGGACCTTGGAACCCTCAGTGCCACTCCCACGGATGGCGTGCGAGCTGCTGGCATCAATAACCGTGGGCATGTTCATGGCGACAACGATCGAACGGCGCCAAGTGGCTTGGGAATCCAACAACGCTCGTTCCTATGGATGAACGGAACGATGGAACATATTCCTCCTCCGATCATGGGGTCGACCTGGAAGGGTGACATCAACGACGATGACATGTGCGTCGGCAACTTCACTTTCAGCAGCCTGGACTTCCATGGCTACCTGTGGAGTTCAAGCATTTTGAACCCCTTCGTTGTCGGTAATCACAATTTCACCAAGCCAACCGCCATCAATTCAGCTGGGGTCATCGCTGGCACTTTTACCTCTGATACCGTGGTGGGATTGGCCTACCGCAACCATGCATTCGTGCGGGGTCCGTCTGGGGCTTTCCTTGATCTCGGCACTCTTGGCGGCATGGATAGTTATGGCGAGGCGCTCAACGACCATCGCCATGTGGTTGGAAAAGCGCGCAACGCCGCCGATGTCTTTCGCGGATTCGAGTGGTCGCTCCAGCTTGGAATGGTGGAGCTTGACTCTCTGGGCGGAAGCTACGACCACGCCCAAGACATCAACAATTGGGGGGACATCGTCGGTCGCTCCAAAAACCTTGCCGGCGACTTCCAGCCCTGTCTGTGGCGCAGCGGGGTTGTCACAGCTCTTCCCACCCTGGGTGGGGCTTCCGGTAACGCTAAGTCGATCAATGATTACGGCGAGGTCGTGGGTAACTCCCTGGATTCAAATAGCCTGCAGCTTGCCTGCTTGTGGATGAACGGTTCGGTTGTTGACTTGAACACAACCTTAGTCGGTAGCGGCGGCGCTTGGTTATTGACTGGCGCGAGCGATGTCAACGAGCTCGGGGAGATCTGCGGAACCGGCCTATTGAATGGCGAGCAAAGGGCTTACAAGCTGACCCCAGTCCTTACTTCGTCGCGCGTCTCTGGATTCCTGCCCGGATTTGCAGGCCAAGTCAACCGCATGTTTGGCTTCGGGTTCACCCCTGGCTCCACCGTCGATATTTATGCCGGACGCAACGCCGGCAGCACCTCGACTGCATGTGGGGCAATCGTCGGAATTGCCAATGCCAGGCTCATTACATCGACTGTCGCTGACGCCGTTGGGCGCATTGAGTTCGAACTGAACCTGCCCAGACAAGCAGCGGGAGTCGGTATTCTGCTGCAGACGGTGGAGCCCGCAAGTTGCGCGGTCGGTGAGCTCCGCAACCAAGTCCTTCAATAGGTGCTGTTTATCTGGCTGCCACGATGGTTCGAATCATCGTGGCACTACGGTGCTCACTTCGCTGCTTCGGGACAGATTCCGCGGAAGCGACACCACCCACATTTTCTCGGCTCCGGCGACGCCGCCCAATTCTCCATCACCAGGTCATCGACATCGGGATCGTAATGTGCGTCCATCATTTCACGAAGACTAAAGGACATGCGGTCCTGCGCTTCTGAAAGTTGATTCAGATCGACGGCGATGGACTGCACCTGCCCCTCACCAAGGTATGCAGCGTGCAAGGTAATTTGCTCAGGATCGGTGGACCACTTCTCGCAGGCATACAGGGCATAGGTGTGCAGTTGAAAGATGTCGTCCTCGCGCGGCTTGCCAGTCTTCCAATCATAGATGTGCAATGTTTCGCCATCGGTGTAGGCGAAGTCGGGAACTGCATAGACCTTGGTGCCGAGGAACTGGTAGGTGTCCATCGTCTCCAAGGAGCGCCATGAATCCGGATGTGCTTCACGTGCTGCGGCAAGGTCGGGCGACTCGCAAAAGTACTTTGAGCATCGCTCCAACAAATGACGCGCCATCTCAGTGCGCTCCTTGGGAATCTCGCGACCATAATGATGTTCGTCCAGATGCACGCTCTTGTTCGGCTTGGCTTTCCAGCCATCGCCAGCCGACTGACGCCAGCCGACTCGAAACAGCTCGACGCATTCCTCGAACAGCTCCTTGGTGCTCATGGTGGCGCCTTCGCGCTTCAGCTCGAACCAGCGTTGAATCGCGCGGTGCGCGCAATCACCCGCATGGGCCGGCAAGGAGGTCAGGCACTTATGCACCATGATCTCGTACTTGTCGCCGCGCGGCTGTTCGGTCCACCAACCCCAAGAGGCATAGCGGCCATACCAGTACTCGCGCTGGCAGCGTTCCCATTCCTTGGCCCGGCTCGCAGACCAAGACAATTCGCATTGAAATTGCTTCATCGCCACGACCAGAGTTTAGCGGGGCGGAGGCTTGGATTCCCTACCGACCGGTGGACTCGACGGCTGTGGGGCCCGCCAACCTAGTGGCGGAAGTGGCGCGTGCCGGTGTGCACCATGCAGACCCCGCGTGCATCGCAGGCCTCGTTGACTTCGCCGTCTCGCATAGACCCACCTGGTTGCACGATCGCGACGACGCCAGCATCGGCGAGGGCTTCGGGGCCATCGGGAAAGGGGAAGAAAGCGTCGCTTCCAACCACCGCGCCTTGGGCCTTGTCACCAGCCTTCTTGACCGCGATCTCGGCGCTATCGACACGGCTCATCTGACCAGCGCCAGCGCCGACCAACATCCCGCCATTGACCAGACAGATTGAGTTCGACTTCAGGTGCTTGGCCAGGGTCTGGGCGAGGCGCAAGTCATCTTCTCGCCCTTCCGGCATGGCGACCTTGCCTGCAACTCTCAGTTCCGCATCGAAGCCACTCTTGGTGTCAGAACCCTGCACCAAGGTGCCACCCCATACACGCCGCTCCTCGGCCTGTTCCCGTAAGGTGCCAATATCGCCCACCTTGACGATGCGCAGGTTCTTGCCCCATTTCGGGCCGCTGCGCAGCCGTTCGACCGCTTCCGGGTCAAAATCCGGAGCCGCGAGCACCTCGACGAAGTGGCCCGGGCCGGCGAGGAACTCGGCGCAAGCCAGATCGAACTTCGCGTTCAAGGCAATCACCGAACCGAAGGCCGAAAGTGGATCGCCCTCCCATGCGCGAGTCAGACAATCCTCGACGCTGCCTCCGAGTGCGGCACCACATGGATTGGTGTGCTTAACGACCACAGCCGCCGGACTCGGCAAGTCGTTGACGGCTGCGACGGCGCCATCCAGATCTAGCCAATTGTTGTAGGACAACTCCTTGCCACCAGGCAGGACCTCGGCGGAGCCGAGACCGAATCGCCTAGCATCGGGATAAAAACCAGCGGCCTGGTGTGGGTTCTCGCCATACCGCAACCCTGCGCCATCCTGTTCGGCGAACCAGCGACCAATCGCGGTGTCGTATTCACCGGTGCGCGCGAAAACCTTGGCCGCCAGGCGCTTGCGTGTCGCCAAGGTGGTGCCGCCTTCCTGCAGTTCGGCTGCGACCGCTCTATAGTCAGCCGCGTCACAAAGAACCGCCACGCTGTCATGGTTCTTGGCGGCCGAGCGAAGCATCGATGGCCCGCCGATATCGATTTTCTCGATGATTTCGTCGTAGCTGCCACCACCGGCGACGGTCTCCTCGAAGGGATAGAGGTTCACCACCACCATGTCGATTGGGCCGATGCCATGCTCGTCCATCGAGGCGAGATGCCCTTCGTCATTGCGTCGCGCCAACAGGCCCCCATGGATCTTCGGGTGCAAGGTCTTTACACGACCATCCATCATCTCTGGGAAGCCGGTGTAGTCGGCGACCTCGGTGACCTCCAGGCCGGCGTTGGCCAGCGCCTTCATGGTGCCACCGGTCGACAACAGCTCCGCACCTTGTGCGGCAAGGGCCTTGCCGAGTTCGACAATGCCATCCTTATAAAAAACGCTCAACAAGGCGCGACGTACTGGGACTCGTTCGCTGGACATGGTCTTAACGGGTTGCTCGGCTACGGAGGTATTCTTCAATGAAGGAATCGATGTTGCCATCTAGGACAGATTGTGTGTTACCAACCTCGTGGTTGGTGCGATGGTCCTTGACCATCTGGTAAGGGTGTAGCACGTACGAACGGATCTGCGATCCCCAAGCGATCTCGCCCTTGTTGCCGTACATGGACTTGAGTTCGTCATCGCGCTCACGTTCGCGCAACTCAAACAGCTTGGCGGTCAACATGCGCATGGCAATCTGCCGGTTCTTTAGTTGACTGCGTTCGTTTTGGCATTGCACGACGATACCGGTCGGCTCGTGAGTCATGCGCACCGCGGAATCAGTCTTGTTGACATGCTGCCCGCCTGCGCCACCGGCACGATAAGTATCGACGCGCACTTCACTCATGTCGACGTCGATGGCGCCGTCATCATCGAACTCCGGCATGATCTCGACCGCGGCAAAGGACGTATGCCTGCGCCCTTGTGCATCGTATGGCGAGATCCTCACTAGGCGATGGACGCCGCGTTCAGCCTTCAACTTGCCGTATGCGTACGGGCCGCGAAACAACAGCGTGCAATGGCGGATGCCGCCCTCGTCGTTGGGAAGCAGCTCAATCTCGATTGGTTCGATTTCCTGGCGTTCCCCCCAGCGCAGATACATACGCATCAGCATCTCGGCAAAATCGGTCGCGTCGACGCCACCGGCGCCCGCCTGGATGGAAAGGAAGGCGTTGCGGTTATCGTTCTCGCCGCCGAGCATAACCTGGAATTCGAGGGCCTCGAGCTTGGCTACGGATGCCTCTAACGCGGCCTTCAAGTCCTCTTCGACATCGATGCCACCGGATTCCTCGCCAAGTTCAGCAAGCATCTCGATTTCCTCGAGAGACTCGGCCGCGTCATCAATCGGCTCGATGACGGCCTTGACAGCCTTCAACTCACCGATAATTTTCTGCGCCGCTTCCTGATCATCCCAGAAACCGGGCGCGGCCATCCGTTCGTCCAATTCGTCGCGACGCTGGTTATGCTTCTCGTAGTCAAAGACGCCCCCGAATCTGTTCCAGGCGACGCTCCATTTCGGCAGCTTGATCGAGGGCCTCTTTCATCTATTCGCTCGGGGGAAACGTGGGTTTGGTGGATGTCCTTACGATGCGTCGCGCGCGGCGGCAATCGCATCCTTTAGCGCGTGGTATAGCGCAGTGTTAGAAGCGAGGACCAGCGGAATCACGGCTTCCTCGGATTCGGTCAAGTACTCCTCGCGACGTTCTGGCGTAAAGGCACCCTCCATTGAGAGTAGGTTGTCAAGTCGGTCGGCACTCTTGACGATGTGCGTGTCGCGACCTTCCCAACGAAGGTGTTCGAGGTAACGCATGTTGCGCTCGAACTTGGTCTCGCCATCTTTCAGTGGTGGGTGCGTCAAGGCGCGCACCATATCGCCAACCTGGTGACCGAACTGATCCTCGACATCGTTCACGTCAATGCCGGTATCCTCGGCGACATCATGCAGCAGTCCTGCACAAATCACCGCGGCGTTGTGCTTTTGTTCGGCAAGCTCCAACAAGATCAAGGAGGTGCGCAACAGGTGCGCAAGATAAGGCTCGCCAGACCCCTTACGAATCTGCTTCTCATGTGCCTTCTTGGCGAAATCCAGGGCATCGGTAATCGAGGGCCAAGTGGAGGTTCCTACCTGGTCCAACAGGCGTTTCTCCAATTCCTCGCTGGAGAGCGTGTAGATTTCATTAAGCATGTTCAGCGTTGAATCGTGTTGACCTGGCCGCCCTCTTGGCCTTCAAAAACGAGGTCGCATAGGTTCAGGAACAGGCCGACCTCGGCCACGCCTGGAATCTGGGACAAGTCCGCGTGCAGCTGTTCTGCATTGGAGATCCCATCCTCGAACCTGCAGTCGAGGATGTAGTTGCCATTATCGGTCACAAAGGGCTGGCCCTCCTCAGTGGTGCGCAAGTAAGGCGTGGACCCCGAAGTACTGGCCACGCAATCCCGCGTGGTGACGTAGCCGAAAGGAATAATCTCGACCGGTAACAGGAAGGTGGTGCCAAGCTTCTCGACCCGCTTGCCGGTGCCGATGATGATGGCCACCTTGGCGCTGGCTGCAGCAACAATCTTCTCGCGCAACAAGGCTCCACCACCACCCTTAATCAATCGGAACTCCGGATCTACCTCGTCGGCTCCATCGACCACCAGGTCCAGGGCTGGATACTCCTCTAGGTCCGAAATCGGAATCCCCAATTCCTTGGCCAGTTTCGCGGTTTGCACCGATGTGGAGACGCCGATGACCTCGAGCTTCTCTTCCTTGATTCGGTCCGCGAGGGCCTCCAAGAAGAATGCCACGGTGGTGCCCGTGCCTAGACCGAGCTTCATCCCTGTCTGGACGAGCTGTGCTGCGGCGATGCCGGCCGCCTGCTTTGGCGAAGGAGTGTCGACCATTTTGCGGCTTATGATACAGCAGTCATTCGATGCAATTTTGTCGACATAAAAGACTTTGAGGTCGTTATACTTCAGCCCCAGCTAGTTGCAACCCAGTCTCATTAAGACCCGCCGGCAAAGCCTTATGAACCCCCCTTCCCCAGAACTCACCCTTGCGGACTTACCGAGAGTCTTGGTGGGTAAAGTCCTGTCTGTGGAAGGAAGTGGCAAATTTAGCGAGCGGCTTCGTGAGCTAGGCTTTTGCTTGGGTACGGAGGTTCGCTTCGAGCGTCAGGCGCCCTGGGGTGGGCCGATCATCGTCAGCCTGCGCGGCTATCGATTGTGCTTGCGGCTGTCCGAGGCCAAGCTAATTCGCATCGAAGGCATGGCGGGCCTCGGAGGCATCGGTTAGACCATGGGCAAATCCATCCATTTGGCACTTGTCGGCAGCCCAAACTCTGGCAAGACCACGTTGTTCAATGCTTTGACCGGTCTTTCCGGAAAGATCGGCAACTATCCAGGGGTGACCGTTGATCGCCGACGCGGCCATTTCCACGTTGATGGCAAGGAGGTGCATTTGTCGGATTTACCCGGCAGTTATTCGCTGCATGCGATCTCGGAAGACGAGGCTGTCACTTCTAAGGTCCTACACGGCGAGATGGATGGTGGCATTGTCCCTGATGGGGTCGTCTTCGTCGCTGACGCCACGACCTTGGATCGGTCCTTGCCAATGCTAGCGGATGTTCTGCACATCGGCCGCCCCACCTTATTGGTCTTAACCATGGTCGATGAACTGAAGGTGCGCGGCGGCGACTTGGATCTGTTCAAGTTACAGACCGAACTTGGGATCCCGATCGTGGGCGTGGTCGGCAACAAGGGCCTCGGCATCGATGACCTTCGTATGCGCCTGCCGGACTTCGCCAATTGGGTGAAACCGGAAACTCTGCCGGACCGCAATACCGAGGCACGCTTCCAGTGGGCCGATGCAATTCTGCAAAAGGTTACACGCCACCCGTTGTCGGAAAGTCCAATGACCCGACGCATCGACAAAATCCTGCTGCACCCGGTGTTCGGCATCGTGGTGTTCGCTGCCTTCTTGGCCCTCTTCTTCCAGGCAATCTTTAGTTGGGCAGCGCCGGCTATGGACCTGTTCTCCGGCTGGATGAACAGCGCCGCCGACTGGGTGCTCGCCACCTTCCCCGAAGGACTGTTCGCCGACCTTCTTGCCGATGGCATCATCCGTGGAGTCGGTGCGGTCGTCGTCTTTGTTCCACAAATCGCGCTGTTGTTCGCCTTGATCTTCTTTTTCGAGGCTTCCGGTTATATGTCGCGCGCCGCATTTGTCGTCGACCGCGTGATGGGATGGGCAGGATTGGAGGGCCGCTGCTTTATCTCCTTGCTCTCATCCTATGCCTGTGCGGTGCCTGGCATCATGGCGACCCGCACAATCCCTTCGCCGCGTGATCGCCTGGCAACCATCCTGGTCGCGCCATTCGCTACCTGTTCGGCACGCCTTCCGGTCTATGCGATTCTAATCTCGGCCTTCATCCCCGACACCCAGGTCTTCGGTCCGTTCACCCTGCAAGGCCTGACTTTGATGGGCCTCTATGTGCTTGGTGGTGTCAGCGCCGTTACCTTCGCCGCCCTATTCAAGCGCGGCATGTTGCGCGGCGCCAGCCTGCCCTTCTATCTCGAGCTTCCCCCTTATCGCTTCCCTTCCCTAAAGTCGGTAATGCTACAGGTCATCCGCCGAGTCCGCGTCTTTTTGAAAGCCGCCGGCTCGGTCATCCTGGTCGGTTCAATCGCGTTGTGGTTCCTGTTGAACTTTCCACGTCACGAGGCGCCCGCCGACATGTCCCCAGCGATGGCGCATAAGGCGCAAATCGAGCAGAGCTATGCCGCCGACATCGGCCATGCCTTAGAGCCGGTTTTTGACCCGCTCGGTTTCGACTGGCGTATTAACGTCGGCCTGATTGGATCCTTCGCTGCGCGCGAATTGATGGTCAGTACGCTGGCACAAGTCTATGCCTACGAAGGTGGGGACGAAGATTTCGCTGGCTTCAGTGATCTCCTGTCCAGGCCGAATCCGGAAACTGGTGAAACGCCGATGACCTTAGCGAGTGCGATTGCGCTGATGTTGTTCTTCGTCTATGCCTTGTTGTGTCTTTCCACCGTGGCTGTTATCAAGCGTGAGACCAAAGGCTGGAAGTGGCCCATATTTATGATGGGTTATATGAGCGCGGTCGCGTGGCTGGCCGGCTGGATCGGCTACACCCTGACCCTGGTGGCTTAGATATCGAGATTCTCGATCTCGTGGGCGTGGTCTGCGATGTACTCGCGACGTGGGGCCGTCTCATCCCCCATTAACATGGAGAAGGTACGGTCCGCCTCGAAGGCATCCTCTAGCACGATGCGCTTCATGAATCGTGTCGTCGGATCCATGGTAGATTCCCACAGCTGATCGGGGTTCATCTCGCCGAGCCCCTTGTAGCGTTGGACCTCGATGCCCTTCATGCCGTGGTCGCGGAACATGCCGACAATTTCTTCGAGGCCGTTGGCGATGCGCACCTCTTTGCCGTCATCCAACTGGAATAACGGAGCCTCGTGGTCTTCATCCTCAAGTACCTGGCTGAAGCTCACGCCGAGCTCACACAAATGCGCGAAGGCTTTCTGTGCCGGAGCTTTCTCGGTGTAATGGAAGACCAATAGCTCGGCCTCGTCGCGTGGCACATGCGAATCCGATTCAGAGCTGTCCCACACGGGAGAATCGCCGACACCGGCGAGGAAGGCCTCCAAGTCCGCAGTGTTCCAAAAAAAGTTGCGGATGTTGGTAGAAACCTCCATAACCATCGAGGCCGGCAAATCGCCATCGGCGTCGGCGGCTGCGAGGTAATGCAGGGCATCGACCCCGCGGCGCGCACCTTTCATTCCACCTAGGGCGCGATCCAACTTCTGCAGGTCGCG
Organism: Planctomycetota bacterium; assembly: GCA_030749235.1. Taxonomy (GTDB): domain Bacteria; phylum Planctomycetota; class UBA1135; order UBA1135; family UBA1135. Next base: position 10,317 of record JASMKM010000009.1, read on the forward strand.
CAATACTGGCTCCATCGAATCGCCTTCGATTTTCACTCCACCCGGCAAGGTCAACGAAATGTTCTTGGTGCTGTGCTGCATCAGGGATTCGCGCAGCTCCTCCTCGTCGTGGATGTAACGGAATGCCTTTGAACCCTTTTTCTGCAGGCGGAACAGCGGTGGGCAGGCCACATAAACCTTGCCAGCCTCGATTAACTCTTTCATCTGACGGAAGAAGAATGTCAGAATCAGCGTACGGATGTGCGAGCCATCGACATCGGCGTCAGTCATGATGATGACCTTGCCGTAACGGCACTTCTCGGGATTAAACTCCTCACCTACACCTGCGCCGATCGCCTGGATCATGGTCTGCAGTTCTTGGTTGGCAAGCACACGACTAGCGTTGTTTTTCTCGACATTGAGAATTTTACCCTTCAACGGAAGAATCGCCTGGAAGCGACGGTCGCGTCCGGTCTTCGCCGAACCACCTGCTGAATCACCCTCGACGATATACAGTTCGGTAACTTCCTTATCGCGCGACTGGCAATCCGCCAGTTTGCCGGGCAGAGAGCCAGAGCTCAATGCGCCCTTACGACGCACCAGGTCGCGTTGCTTGCGTGCAGCGTCGCGGGCATCACGCGCGAGCAATGCCTTGCGTACAACTTGGCGTCCGGCTTCGGGGTGTTCCTCGAGATATTCACCGAGGCATTCGTTGACCACGGTCTCGACAATCGAGGTGGCCTCGCGCGAACCAAGCTTACCCTTGGTCTGACCCTCAAACTGCGGATCCGGAATCTTGATGGAGACCACCGCATAGAGGCCTGCCTTGTAGTCCTCTCCTGAGGGCATGTCACCTTTCTTAAGCAGGTCGTTCTGCTTCAGGAAACTGTTAAGCGTTCGCGTCAGCGCGGCACGGAAACCTGAAAGGTGAGTGCCGCCATCGCCGGTGCGGATGTTGTTGGCGAAGGAATAAACGCCCTCGTGCCAATCGTTGGTGTAGCGTAATGCGACTTCCACACCGTAAGGCTTCTCGTTGTATTCGACGTCCTTGTTGAAGTGCACGACATCGGTGAGAACTTCCTTGCCCTCAGTCAGATCCTTGATGTAGGAAACGAGGCCTTCCGGATAATTGAACCGTTCCTTGCGACCACTCGATTCCTCCTCGAGGGTGATTGCCAATCCCGAGGTTCCCATCAGGTAGGCCATCTCGCGCAAGCGGTTGTGGACAGTATCCCAATCAAAACCCTCGTGCTGGAAGACATCATGGTCTGGCATAAAGGTCACGCGCGTTCCGCTTTTCTCTGTCTCGCCGACGATTTTCAGGTCTGACGCCTTCACTCCGCGCGAGAAGGTGATTTCATGCGCCTTGCCTTCCTTGAAGATTTCTACCTTGGTGTGCTCGGAGAGCGCGTTCACCACTGAGATACCCACGCCGTGCAAACCGCCAGAGACTGCATAGGCCTTGCCATCGAACTTGCCACCGGCATGAAGCTTACTCATCACCAGTTCGACCGCTGGCACACCTTCCTCTGGGTGAATGTCGACCGGAATTCCACGGCCATCGTCGGTCACTGTCGCTGAGCCGTCATCATTTAACATGATGTGTACATGCGTGCAGAAACCAGCCAGCGCTTCATCGACCGAGTTGTCGACAATTTCCCAAAGTAGGTGGTGATAGCCTGCGAAGGCGGTGTCGCCGATATACATCGCCGGGCGCTTGCGTACGCCTTCTAGGTCTTTGAGAAACTGGATCGACCCGGAGTCGTAGTTGGTGTTTTCTTCTTTACTCATCGCTCTTAACTTCGGCGGAACTCGATGGTCCGCACGACAACATGCGCCGCTTCTCCGCGTACGCTCAGGTCCTGATTCAACAGGGATACGAATTCGGCGTCCCGGAATCCGCGCAGCTCCTCGAGCAACGGTGCCGATTGCACCGCGACAATCAACTTGCCATTACGGAACGAGACTGCCTTGCAGCGCTCGGTGTAAATCGGTGGAACGATACGATTCCACGACTCGAACACCAGACGGTGCTCGGTGCCGCGCGAAAGGCCATGCTTTTGAAAGACTTGGTTGACCAAGTCAATAATCGGAACGGCCTCCGGGTTGTATCGTTCGGATTTGCTCAAACCAGTGCGCTTAGTGGCATGACCACGTAGGTGTAATCGTCGCCGAGCTTGAACTTGGCCGGGCGTGATGGGTCGTCGATTTGCAATTCGATTTGCTCGGAATGCGCAGCCTTGAGGCCATCCAACAGGAAGGACGGGTTGAAGGATGTCTTCAACCCATCGCCGGCATAATCCACTTCAAAGTTTGCTGACGCGCGACCACGCCCTTCGTGCTCGGAAGCAATCTCCAGGTTATTCGAGGACATGGCCAAGCGGACTACCGCCGCCGAATCTTGGGTTAGGTGACTAGCCAAACGCAGCTTCTTAGTGAAGGACTCGCGATGCGCGTTGAGCACATGCTTGCCACCTTGCGGGATTACGTTGGTGTAGTTCGGGTACTCGCCGGTCAAAACGCGCCCGAAGGATTCCAGGTTGCCAAGTTTGAAACCGACCAGGTTACCGAGGAACCATACCTGGATTTCATTCCCCTCTTCGTCTTGACCGAATCGGTAAATCTGGTCAAGGACCTTCGGTAACAAAACCGATCGCGATTTACTTCCCTTACCGCCAGTGGTCGGGCGCTTGATGCAAGCCAAACGACGACCATCCGTGCCAACCATGGTGGCTTGCCCCTCCGCCAACTCCAGCAAGATGCCCTCTGTAGCAAAGCGCGTGTCCTGGACTCGCGAGGTGGCAAATCGAGTGGAGTTAACCATCACCAGAAAATCGCCCTTGTCCATGACAATATCGGCCTCGCCATCGAGCGTTGGTACCAATGGAAAACTCTCCGAATGTGCGGCGGCGGTATCCGAAGCACTGGATTCGAAGGTCACCAAGGTGCAAACGTCCTCGCCGGACTGGACCTCAATTTGTCCTTTTTCCTGCAAGGCCAAGATGACCGTGTCGGACTCGAGATCCTTGATGATGTCAACGAGCTCGCGACCGGGAATGACAGCCCAACCTGGCTGATCAACCTGGACAAAGTCCACCTGATAACGAACTGCCATATCCAGGTCGTTGGTCATCAGAACCACGCTGTCATTCGCGGCTTCTATGAGAATGCCTCCGTAAACGGGATTGGTCGGTTTGCGATCAATACCCATTTCCACGCGCTGCAAGGCGTTACGGAAGGCAAGACGGTCAATGAGGATTTTCATGCGGGGCGAGGCTTCTTCTTAAAGGTAATGAATTAAGAATTCGTCGTAGTAGTATAGACGACGACCGATTGTGGAGAAAGCCAGAAAGCCGCTCGTAAGACACACAATAAAAAGGGTTTACGGGAGGCTGTTTGGATTTTGTTGGGGCCTAGGCCCTGTGCAATCCGCGGGAGGGCTTGTGGAAAGACCAGGCGGTTTTCAACGGGCCCAGAAAGTGACTTCTGGTCTTGTGGGGAAGTGTGAAAAAGCACAGCTGTTTTGACCAAGCTTTGCCCTGTTTTGCACAGGTTTTCCCAGGCAAGAGAAACCCCCGTCCGCCTCAAGAGCGCACGGGGGGTTGCGGAAAAAAGCAAAATCAGCTGTTTCTGACTCGGCGTTCTAGATCGGCCAATAAGGAGGAGAACTCGCCATCGACACGACGACGTTTCTCCATTTTCTCGATGGCGTAAACCGCGGTGCTGTGATCGCGACCACCGAAGTAGCCACCGATTTCTTCCAGCGACAAATCGGTCATTGAGCGCGCCAGAAACATCGCCACCTGACGTGGGTAGACAATCGACTTGGTCCGGCTCTTAGACTGCAGGTCCGCCAGGCGTACCCCGAAATGCGTGATGACAACGGTGATGATGTCGTCCATGCGAACGATCCGGTTCAGTTGCGCGGTGCGTTCCGACCCCAGGGCCTGGCGAGCCAAAGGCAAGCTGATCGGCAGGTTGTGCAACATGGCCAGCGCGTGCAGATGAGTGAGCGTGCCTTCTAGCTCGCGCACATTGGAGTCCACATATTCGGCGATGAAATGGGCGATTTCGTCCGGCAAGTTAATGCCGATGCGATCAGCCTTGCGGCGCAAGATGGCGACCCGAGTCTCAAAACATGGAGTCTCGATTTCGGCCACCAGTCCCCACTTGAAGCGACTTACGAGCCGCTCCTGTAGGGCAGGAATGTCGCCCGGGGGGGCGTCGGAAGACAACACAATCTGCTTGTTCGCATTGTGCAAAGCATTGAAGGTATGGAAGAACTCCTCCTGCGTGCGCTCTTTGTTGGCGAGCAGTTGGATGTCATCCACGACCAGCACATCGACGTTCCGGTAACGCTCACGGAAGTGCATGATGCTGCCTTGCTGAATCGAGCTGACGAAGTGGTTGACAAACTCTTCGCAAGACAGGAAGGCAATCCGCACCGTAGGATTGTTCATCCGCAGTCGGTGGGCAATGGATTGCATGAGGTGAGTCTTACCTAGACCCACCAGCCCATGTAGGAATAGCGGATTGAAGGCTTCGGCTGGGCGGTCAGCGACACCATGGGCAGCGGCGTGGGCGAAGCGGTTGCACGGGCCAACGACAAAGTTGTCGAACTTGTATTCGTCGTTGAGTAGCAGAGGTTCAGCTGTTGGGCACTCGGGTGCGGCGGGCTCCATCTCCAGGGTCGCTTCCGTCTCGGAAATAGCGGGCATGGGAGGAGCGGTGACCGTGGCATTGAGATCTTCGGGGGGGAGAATCTGCTCGATATCGAGCTCGTTGACCTCCAGATCGCAACTGGTCACCTCGAGAGCACCACAAATGTGAGTTAAGTGCCGATCCCGAATACGTTCTTGGTGAAGCGAAGACGGGACGGAGAGCTTGGCGACGCCAGATTCAATGGCGACAAGTTCTGCACCGCGCAACCAACCATCGACCTCGGCGGGCCCCAAGCTTTCCTCCAGGGCGCACAAGGCGGCCTGCCAGGCTTGGGGCAAATTGTGGTTCAAGGGGGCTTGCACGTGAAATTTAGACTGGGACAGCGCTAAACCTTTTGAATGAAATAGGTTAGCAGCGGTCTAGGGGTGGGCAGCAATTTAGGGCGGCGCTGTTGATAACCCAAAAAAGTTTTCAACAAAACTCATAAGCTCCCTAAAGGTAATAACTACCGATTTGCGACTTCGTATAGCCGCAGAAGCAACCTGGAAAGTCGTTGACCGAGGGATGGGAGTTCGGAAGGCTCGAACTCGGGCCCAAAACTGAGCCTGCAGGTGGCCATGGCAGTATTCTCGTCAAGCCCAGCGGCAAGCAGTACTGGCGATGCTTGGGCGGCGCCTGAAGAGCATGCGGACCCCGCAGAAGCCTCGATCCCTTCGGCATCCAAGGCTGGAATCAGTAGACGACCATCCAGACCAGGAAAGGAGAGGTTCAGTGTATTGGGTAAAGATTCTTGAGAGTCTTCGGGGTGGTTGCACGTGAATGGAATCTTCTCCTTATTCAAATGTTGAAGCAGATCCCGTCGCCAACAACGGCTACGCTCGGCGAAATCCTGTTGCTCCTCCATAGCCAACCGCAGCGCCACCGCGAGGCTTGCGGCTAAGGCAGGCGACTCGGTTCCCGAGCGGCGGTTGTATTGTTGTCCTCCACCGACTTGCAGCGGTGAGATCATTGTGTTCTCGGTGGCACGCAGCACACCGATTCCTTTGGGTGCCCCGAACTTGTGCCCCGACAAGGACAAGGTCGTGGCGGAAGCCAAAGCGGGAAGCCACGGCAGCTTGCCGAATCCTTGGGCGGCGTCGACATGCCAACCATGGTCGAAGTCGGTTGTCTCTCCTAGCTGTTGCAGCGGCTGCACCGCGCCCGTTTCGTTGTTGGCCCACTGCACCACTGTCAAAGTATTCGCGTGGTTGCCAATCATCGCCAAGACCGACTCGATGTCGACGACGGCATTGCCATCGATGTCGACAAGGTTCAGGTTGAATCCTTGTTTTTGCAGGCGCTTGAGCGGCGCCAAGGCCGCTGGATGTTCCGCACGCGAAGCGACCAGAAGGGGCTTTTCAGCCTTGAATTCGGCCATTGCAGCGGCCATGCCCAATACCGCCAAGTTGTTCGCTTCCGTCGCACCGCTTGTGAAGATGATGTCGCGCGGTGCGCATTGCAGGCATTCGGCGACTTCACCGCGCGCGTTCTCTAGAACTGCATGCGCGCGACGACCACTGCGATGGATCGCAGCCGGATTGCCGCGTGTATCACGCTCCACCGCCACGAAGGCATCAAGGGCTTCGGGGCGTACGCCCAAGCCGGCGTTCGCATCGAGGTAGAACCTATTCAGCTTCCCCTTCCAGGAGTGGCTCCGAAGTTGGAGCGGCGACTACAGGGGTGGTGACCGGCGGTGCGGCGTGCGAGGCCACAACATCTTCCGTGACCACCGGCGACTGAGCCTCGGTTTTGGGCGCCGCTTGTTTAGCGACACTCTTCTTGGTTCCGGCCAAACCGATGCGCGCAGAGAGTTCGGCGGCAATCTCGCGGAACTGATCGGCCGCAGCGCTGTCGGGCGCATACTCGAAGATTGTCAGACCATGGCTCGGCGCTTCGGCAAGACGCACGTTGACGCGCACCTGGGTCGGAAAGACGAGTTCTCCGAAATGATGATTTAATTCCTCGACGACTTCGCGCGAAAGGTTGCGTTGCTTGCTGAAAAGCCCGACCAGGATGCCAGCCATTTCGATGCTTGGGTTCAAGCGACGCTTGACGCGCTCGAGCACGTCCAATAACTGGGCCATGCCTTGCAGCGCGAAGAACTCTGCCTGCAGAGGAACGATGACGAAATCCGAAGCGACCAAGGCGTTAAGGGAAAGCGTGCCCAAGGAAGGTGGGCAATCCAGCAACACAAGGTCGGGCGCATCCTTAGAGCGCGCCAAATCGTGAAGAGCCAAGCGCAAGATTCCCTCGCGCCCGATTTCGTTAGCTAACTCACTCTCGGCGCCAGTCAGGTCGAGGTTGGTTGGTGCGATCGAAAGACCTTCCGTTTGAGTCGGCTGGCTGACGTCGGCAAAAGCGTGACCCTGGGTGAGCAAGGTGTAAACCGACGGATCGCCTGGCTCAGGCATACGGTCGAAGCTGATGGATAGGTGAGCCTGTGGATCTAAATCGACCAGCAAAACCCGAAGGCCCTGCTGCGCCAATGCTGCGCCGATATTGGCGCACGAGGTGGTCTTACCGACCCCACCCTTTTGATTAATGATGGAAAGGACCTGCACAGCTCTAGAATAGCGAAATCAGGTGGGCATCTGCACCTTTTCCTTGCCAACACAACCCTGCAGGGTTGTTATATAGGCGGAAAAGTCGTGATAATCCAACTGGAAGCCTGCAATCGCTGTTATCAGCGACAATCCATGCTCCTGAGCCTGTTGATGTGGTCGGATTGCCTGCGCCAGGGCATGCAGTCTGGTATTACGGATTCCGACCCGATTGCGACCTGATCGATCAGCGCGCTCAGCGAATTCTTCCACCGCGCTTCGTACATCGCGTCGGAGCCTGAGCCAGGAGCCAGTCAAGCGTGCGTCGACCTCTTCAGCCAATGGTTTTAGCGCCGCCAAGTGGGACTCGTTGTCCTTCTGGAAGGCTTTCACCCGCTTACCCAATTCGCCAGCCGGCACGACAGGCAGTTGCTCCTTGCAGAAAGACTCTCCTTGGAGAACCATTTCAATTGGCAAACCAAGCTCCTTCATGGCCACTTGGTGACGGCGATCGAACCAAGTGATTCCGCTGTCTCGAAGAGCAAGGCTTTTGGCGTCGGTGACCGACTTGCCCCCACGCCGAATCGGCTCGATATGGAGATCCGGGAACCAGCGCGACCAGAGTTCTTGTGCCGACTCCAGTGGAGTCTGCAATGGCTTCGGCAGCAAGCAATCCATCGCGTCGGCTAGTTCCGCAGTCTGCGGCAGGCTATCGAGCAAGGCTTCGGAGATCGCGACGTGCGAGCCACAACCGAGCCTGCCGTGATCCGGAATATCCAAGTGGACGACGTCCCCGTTCGAATTCTGCACAGGAAGACGCAAGTCACGCACCCCGGTGAGGTTGTCGTCAAGAATCAAGCGCACTTGAGGCGGCGCCTGTCCATCTTTCGCCGACGCCTGGGCTGCAGCGAAGGCGCGAAGAATCCGGTTCAACAACAGCAAGCGGCCGCCGGCAAAGCTGGGGGCGTGGATGACCGTGAAGTCGTCAATGACGGGCCCTGCCTGGGCGGTCATGGGCGCGTGCCGGAGACGCAGCTGAGCTGCTCCTTCATTTCAACAACAGCCATCTCCGTTCGCTCTTCCCAAGTTTTGAGATTCTGCAAATCCTCGCGTTGGAAGGCGAAGAGAATCGAGCGGCTGGCGTTAACCACCGCACCCTGCCCTTGACCGTCGAAGGCAGAGCTCAGCCCATCAGCGGTACCCCCTTGAAAGCCAAAGCCGGGCAACAACAGGAGCGCTTTGGGCATCAAACTGCGGAAGTGCGCGAGTTCTTGTGGTCGCGTAGCGCCAACGACGGCACCGATTGAGGACCAGCCCGATTCCCCGCACCGCGTGCTGCCCCATTCAGCGACTTGGCCAGCCACGACATCGGCTAGCGGTGGGGTGCCATGATCCTGGAACAGTCCGGCACCGGGGTTGGAGGTCTTGACCAGGAAGAACAAGCCGGCCTTATGGGCATCGGCGGCCGCAAGGAAGGGTTCGGCGGCATCACTCCCTAGATAAGGGTTCACGGTCAGCGCATCGCAAGGTGGGAAGGCACCTTGAAATCCACCGCCCAGGAATGTCGAGGCATAGGCCTTAGAGGTTGAGCCGATATCGCCACGCTTGGCGTCCATTAGGACCAGCAAGCCGCGCTCCTTGGCATAGCTACAGGCGTCGGCCATCGCATCAAAACCGGCGGCGCCGAGGATCTCGAAGAAGGCGCTCTGCGGCTTGATGATGGCGACATGCGGAGCGATGACATCGATCAGCGCACGGTGATAATTTTTGAGTGCCTCAGCGGCGGCAGCGGGACCTGCCTGGACGCGGGAGGCGAAAGGCTCAGGTAGGGATTCCGGGCGTGGGTCCAAACCCACCATGGCGGGCGACCCTTTTGCTTCGATGGCTTGGTGTAGTCGGTCGGGGAACAACATGATGATCCGGCAAAACTATACCGACATACTCGGGTCGTCCGGGAGGAAACGCGTGAGGATGTCGTCGAGGATCAGCAGCCCGCGCTTGGTGGTGCGCAGGCGATCCCCACCCTTGTCACAAAGAATCTCTAGTAGACCCTGGTCGATGGACTCCCGAATCTCCTTGCCGTGGACCTGCATCGGGTCGAGTCCAGACAAGCGCTGCGCGCGGGAAATCAATACCCCTTCATGAGGCAACCGCAAGCCCATCATCAAATGATCAAACAACACGACTTCGGGGCTCAGCCGTTCCGACACCGCGACAGGGTCGGCGCCTTCATGGATTGCGGACTCATAGGTGTCAGGCAGTTCGATGTTGCGACGTCGGACCCCCTTAAGCCATCCCGCTGCACCGGCACCAATGCCGACGTAATCCAAGGACCGCCAATAGCTAAGGTTGTGCATCGAGGCCTCGCCCGCTTTAGCGAAGGCACTGACCTCATAGGCCTCGTAGCCGGCGGCTTCGTTCGCCTCGCGTGTGATCCCAAACATTGCCGCGCAAGTCTCTTCACCCGCCGCCTTCCAACGACCTACATTCTTCAGGCGCGTCAACGCGGTGCCCGGCTCATAGCTCAGCTCATAACAGGAAAGATGTTCTGCGCCGAGCGCATGGATGGTCGTCAAGTCTTCGAGCCACTCCTCTTCCCCTTGCCCCGGGAAGGCATAGATTAAGTCAAGGTTGATGCGGCGGAACCCGACATCACGCGCGATTGCGAAGGCCTCTAAGGCTCCCTCAGGTGAATGCACGCGATCATAGGCCTGCAAAACTTCGGGCCGCAAGGACTGGACGCCAATCGAGAGTCGATTTACCCCCCCCTCGAATACTGCCCTTGCAGTGGCCTTATCCAGGGATTCGGGGTTGGCTTCCATTGTCGTCTCCAAGGACGATTCGCGAAACCCGCAAATCGTATCCAGCTCATCGAGGAAACGCCGAAGGAGGTCCGGCGGCAGGAGACTCGGTGTTCCCCCACCCAAAAAGACTGTCTGAGGCTTTAGGTCCGCAACACGCAAGCGTGCTTCGGTCAACACGGCATTGACGTGGCGCCTCAAGTCTTGGTTGGTGAAGGCATAACTATTAAAGTCACAATAGCGGCACTTGGAAACGCAAAATGGCATGTGCACATACAGTGACACGCCATCTTCCTGAGGGAGTCCCTCGCGTATAGCCTTACTGAGCGTTGCGATGTTGTCCGGTTTTGCCGACACTTCCTGCACGACGCCCCGAGAACGGCAGAATCCGTTCTGGCGAGGCTCCTTGGACGACGTAGGCATGTAGCTTGCGCAGGGTATGGCTTTCGATTTGGCGTACGCGTTCGCGTGAGACACCAAGTTCGGCGGACACCGCCTCTAAGGTCGCGGGGTCTTGGTCATCGAGACCATAGCGCATGCGAAGCACGGATGCCTCGAGTGGATCGATAATCTCGAGGATGTCGCGCAAGGTGGCGAGGGAATCCTCATGCATCACAATTTCGTCGGGGGTCTTGCAGTCGCGATTATGTTCACGATGCTGACCTGACACGGAGTGCATTCCTTCGCTACCTAGAGAGGGCGCAGCCTCTTGACTACGCAAGGTCTGTTGCACGACCTTGGTGTTCTTCTTGGAGATCCCGATCTTTTCGGCGACCTCCCGTGGCGAAGGGCGGTGACCATTGTCGTTCTCGATCTCGACCGAAACCCGATTCCACTTGGTCAGGATCTCGACCATATAGGAGGGCACACGCACATTTTTGACCGAGTTAATCAAGGCGCGGCGGATGGTCTGCTGAATCCACCAAGTCGCGTAGGTCGAGAAGCGGAAGCCAGCTTCTGGGTCGAACTTCTCAATGCCCTTCAAAAGGCCGACATTACCTTCGGCAATCAAGTCAGGGAGGGTAAGCCCACGATTGCGGAATCGCTTAGCCACAGATACGACCAGGCGCAAGTTCGCGCGAATCATCTCCTCGCGGGCCTCCTCGTCGCCCTTTTGGACAAGACGGCCTAGGTGGACTTCACGCTCCGCATTGAGTAGCGGAACTTCGTCGATTTCACGAAGGTATGTATCTAGACAGCGGTCGGAAGCGATGGGTTGGCTCCAGGTGGATGAAATGGGGTGAGGTGTAGGCTTCACCCGCACCTCTACGACCTTTTCGGCAAGCGAAGTGTTCCACTTTAGATTTTGCAAATCCGACAAAAGATCCCCTGCAAGTTGCCGCAATGAGACAATAGGTCGCCGCCAAAGCCCTCTTTTATGGTTCGTTCCCCCACTTGGCCCGCGGAAGGCCCTCGACGCTCCCCACTCACCGAAGCTCAATTCACCGAAGCGCTTTCTAGAGAAGGGGTTGAGTTCGTTCAAGAGCTGCAGTTCCTGAGCTCTCAAGGGGCCGACGGCTGGATTGAAAGGCGCCTCTATTCCATGTACAGGAAGAGCACCGATCTCGAGACATTTCTCGATGATCATGGCGCGCAGGCAAATCAAACTTTCTATCGAATACGCGAATTGGTCGCGGGAGCCCGTTGGCTCTCCTTGGCATGCTCCTGCCTGGTTCACCTACGAAGCCGGATTTGCGCCTACCCCTTATCGGACGAGGATTGGGCCAATGAGCAGCTCCCGGTGCACCTGAAGGAGGCGATTTCGTGCTTTGGCGACTCACTCCTCAAGTGTTTGGAAACACTTTCTGAAGAATGGGTTAAGGCTGGCCTAGGGCTGCCGGCTGAGGCCCCACGAATGGCTGCCAGCCCCGCAGGCCCCAGCTTTGTTTTGCCTGCAAACCGCCTCCCTGAGGCAGACGAGCGCGCGGAAGCTGGTCAAAAGGATTCTTTGCCCGCGGCCAGGTTGGTCGGGCGCGTGATTCGCACCATCGAGGACTGGGCTCCAATACATGCCACCACCACAGACACCGATGACGAGCGCCAGGCATTCATGAAAGAGCTATGCAGTGAAGCCACTGCCCGCGACCTCGAATCTAGGGTTCACAACCTCCAGAGCGAATACGATTCCACCATCCGAGGCTCGGCCGAAGAGAAAGAGCAACCCGCCCTTCTGAAGCTACGTGGTGCGATCAGCCAATGCCTGCATTTACTTGAAGCCGTCACCGCTCTTACCCACCTTTATGAGCGCCACCAGGTGCACCAAAGGCACCCAGCAACTCGTCGTGTCTTAGGCCATATCCTGAACTGGGAAAATTTCCTAGCGAAGATGATTGATCATTGCTTGCGCCCAGCTCTGGCAAGCCTAGAGAAATCCAAAGACCTTGCCGCCGGATTGCTAGAATGTCTTACTACTCAGGCATTTAAAGACCTCAGGATTCCACACGGAATCACTCTCCACGCACGCCCCCTATCGCTGATTGTTGGCGTAACGAACCACTATGGCCTTCCTGTGGAAATGGAAATCGGCGAAGGGCGAGCGAGTGCCGCCAGCATGATGTCAATGCTGATGCTTTGCGGATCTCACCTAGATGCCCAATCAGTGCGTTTTCATGGTGACCCAGCGGTCCTGAACGACCTTCAGGCCCTTTTTGATGCACGCTTGGGCGAAGACGGCATGGACGCCCTCCCGGGTAGCCTCAAATATCTAGTTCATTAGAGCCCGTGGTTTTCTGTTGGCCAAATCGTTAGGCTGTACGGGAAACCTATGGCCAACCCTTCTTCAAAACGACTTGGCAAAGGCATCGGCTCTTTGCTTTCCAACCGCCACGCCTCAGATGTTGAGGGCAGCGAGGGCAAATTGTGGGTCTCCCGGGACTTGCTGAAGCCAAACAGTGAGCAGCCGCGCGTTGCTGTTGACAAAGGCGTGGAGAGGCTCGCAGAGTCGCTCCGGCGGCATGGAATGATGCAGCCGATCGTCGTGACCGCGCAAAGCGACGGGAATTATGAGATTCTGGCTGGCGAGCGCCGCTGGCGGGCCTCCGAGTTGGCTGGCATGAAGAGTGTTCCGATTATCATCCGAGAAGGAAGCCTTTCCGGCGACGAAAGGCTGGAGCTTGCCCTGATTGAAAACATCCAACGTGAAGACCTGGATTCGATTGAAAAGGCGAAGGGCTGCGCTCGGCTCATGTCGGAGTACAACATGACACAAGAAGACGTCGCCACCAAGCTCGGCTACCAACGCTCTACGGTGGCGAACCTGGTTCGCCTGCTGGAGCTCCCGGCGGAAATTCAGGGCGATGTTTCACGTGAAACAATTACCGCTGGACACGCACGCGCCCTTCTGAAGCTGCAAGATTCGCCGCTACAAGCCCAGGCATGGCAAGAGATTAAGGCTGGAGAGATGTCGGTGCGTGGCGCCGAGAAGCTTTGTGTGGCGCTGGCCAAAGGCAATAGGGAGCCCCAACACAAACCACGAACTGCCAAGCCAGCTTGGGCGGCGGAGCTGCAGGACAAGCTAACGAGGATCCTCGGCTTGCGTGCCGAGCTCAAGCTGCACGCCCGCGGCGGCGGCAAGCTCGTTCTTCACTTCTCAGAGCTAGACGACCTGGACCGGTTGGTACAGAGTGTCGACATGCCATCCGAGCTGGAAGAGCTGATGCAGGGCTAAAAAAGAGCCGTTCACCGCGCGTGGCGATGAACGGCCTTGCTGGGGGCGCGCCCTTAAAGGATGGTGGCCGATGTCAGCGTGAAGGTGGTTTCCGGATCTGCAGCCTGGACAGCGGCCTTGAAGTCATCAAGGCCCTCCAGGATGGCGGCAAAGACCGTTGAGGTGCCGTCGGCAAAAGTGTTGTCCTCGAGGAGCAACTGGATCGCATCGGCCTCTTGTTCGCCAGGGGAGCCCTGCTTCTGGATCATCGACAAACTACCCGCGAGGTGGAAGTAGCCGAAATCACGCTCCAGTGGGGGGCCATTGTCGGCGTCGAGACCAGGAATCTTCAAGGTGCGACCACCGAAGGTTTCGATGGCGACCCCATCGAAGGTGCCAGCCTCCACAGCGCTGAGGAAGAGCTCGGTAGAGACCGGGGCAGCACCCTCAAAGGTGCCAACAGTAAGCTCGTAAGGCGTTTCAAGGGAGTCGGTTACGACTAGTTTGACGCGGCTTCCAGGCGGCGTAGGGTTAGTAAAATCCTTGCCGCCACCGGCCTCCATTTCCTTTGCGCGCTCAAGCAGAAATGAAGCGATGGTGACGGCTCCATTTGTCGAGCTTATTTGCCAGGCGCCATTGGATGTGGACAAGGCGGTCAGTTCTGGCTTCAGGATTTCCAGTGCGTTGGTATTGCGCTGCAACAGTGCGGCCTTGGTCGCGCCGAACACGACCCATGGGTAGATGCGCTCATCGGGGCGAGCGAGTTCCAGGCTGGAAGCGAGATTCTCGTCGATATCCAAGCCGGCAGTAACTGTCTGGAACAACGTCCAAGATTGAGTCTGCGCCTTGTCGCGCAATGCTGGGCCGAATCGCTCATATGCAGCGATGGCCAGGATGGCGATTAACAGGACCAGTAAAAAGGCGCGGTTCTTCTTGATCCAGTCGAACAGGGGAGTGTCTTCGAATTCCATGTGCTGCTTTAAGGCTTTTTTTTGCAAAGAGTTACAGCCGAACTTTCGCAAGATGGGCGAACCTGTCGGCAGGTTCGCCACAAGTGGTTAGGAATCGTATCGGAATCCACGGGTTTGGTCATGAATATTTGTCAGCCCCGAATAAGAAAGTTAACTACGGATTAGCCTGGCGCCCGTAAGCTAGGCATCCGAGCGAATACAACACCCCATGAAAACACTCTCCTACATTTTTATCGGACTCGCCTTTGTTAGTGGCACAGCCACGGCGACCGCCCAGCTAGCGCCCGAGGATTTGCAGCCGCAACGCGCTTCCTTCGCAGAGCGCATGCCGGCTTCCACAATTCTTTATTTCGAGGTTCCCGATATTGTTGGCTTGCGAGCTGGCATCGAGAAATCCAGCCTCGCCAAGATCTACAACGACGACGAGCTCCAGAGTTTTCTTGGTGAGAGCATCTCCTTGCTAGATCAGAGCTGGACTGAAATCCGTGGCATGGCCGTCGGCTTCGGAGTACCAGAAGAGCTTACCTACTGGGATGCACTCCGCTCCATGGAGGTCGGCCTCGCCCTCGAAGCCAAGCCCGGATTGGAGAGCCCATTCAGCGAGGAGCCGAACATCTACTTCGCGGCTCGCGTCGGCCTCTCCGAAGGACTGGGCCAGCCCGTGTTCGCCATGCTCGTCAACTTCCTAGAACCAGAAGGCTTCGAGGTCGTCGGCACCGAGAGTGGCCAGGCCTTGACGATGAGCCAAGGTGCAATCTTCGACCCTGGAACTGAGTGGTTCAAGATTCAGTTCTTACAGGAAGGCGACGACATCGTCCTTGAGTTCGTGATGGGGGCCAAGCCTAGTGGAAGCCTTGCCACGACCGAAGGTTTCCGCAGCGCACGTGGCGACCTGTACACCGAAGGTGCTGTAGCCTTCGGTTACCTCCAGATCCAAGAGGTTATGGAGACCATCGTTGCTGGCATGAAGGCCGAGGCGCCCGGTGAAGTCCACGACATGATCTCGATGGTTTACGATCGTGCGGTCCGCCCACTTAACAACATCGCATTCTCTTCCGGCTGGACCGAGGAGGGCACCTTTACCAAGTCGCGCGTGCAGTTGAACGAAAACCCTGGAGACCTGTACACCAGCGGTCAGGCGGACTTGGCTTTGCTTGATTACGTGCCATCGGAAGCGACTGCCTTTTATGTCCACAATGTCCCTGTGCAAGCATGGGGCAGCTTCCTCCTGGACTGTCTCGATGCAGGTGGCGCTATGGATGTCGGCGGCGGCATGCTAGCCCACGAGGGCCTCAAGTATGAGAGCGCGGAGCTTCACACTTGGCTGTTCGGCGATAAGCGTCCTGAGCTGGAAGCGGCCTTGGCAGCCTTCGGCAATCAGTCTTTTGGTTACTCCATCTCGCAAGGAATGGCCGGCGAGAGCGTGACCCTAATGCAGCTGAAAGATGGCCCAGCCTTGTCAAGGGTCTTCGAGCATCTCATGCCACGCTGCCGCGAGATGCTTGAGCAGATGGGGTCGCCTGTGGCGCTCGACATGAAGTACGTTCGTCGTCGCGTAAAGCAAGACGATGGCAGTGTCACCAACGTTCCAGGTCCGGCCTATTACATGGTGAACTTCGATGGTCTCGCCGACATTCCACCAGAGGCAGGCGTCATCTTAGGAAGTCTGCAGCCGACCATCGGAGTCACTGAAGACGGTTGGTTGGCGTTCTCGATGTCGAAGCAGCGTGTTCGTCAGTTGTTGTTGAAAGGCTTGGACAAGCCCGAGGCCAGTATCCAGACCAACCCTGAAGCGGCAGCGTTCATCGGCTCCTTGGATGATTCTGCCAGTGGCGTGACATGGTCTGACCCACGTCCGACCGTCGGCGCCTTGGCAGGCATGGCCGTTGGCTTCGCGCCGATGGCATTCAACGTGGTCCCGCCAGACATAGACCTTCCAGTTGACAGGGACAACATCCCTTCCGCGGAACTATTCGTCCGCCACCTACGCACCAGCGAAGCAGTCAGCTGGTCCGAGGGCGACGTGCGCCATTTCTCACATGTCGGTAGCTTCGGCTTGGCCGACATCTTCACTGTGCTCGGCAGCTCCACCGCCTTGGCTCCCCCAATGTTCCAGTTGTTCATGTTGCAGTCCATGGACGTGGGTTACCCGGGAGAGGTTATTAGAGTGCCGGACGTGTCGGCAGAGTACGACGAAGATTTCTAGGTCAACTTTTTGACCAAACGGTTCTTTACGATGACGCTCCTGGCACTCGTGCTGGGGGCGTCACTCTTTATTTCTCCAGCCGTCGCCCAGGTGGGGGATGGCCAGGTGCGTGGCAGCACGGTTCATTTCGATTGGGCTACGCCCGAAGACCTGGTCGCACGCACGCGACCACTGACCAACCTCGTCGAAGAGGATCTCGCCGAAATCACCCAATGGCTAGGCTTGCCGAACCCACCGCGTGGCGAGCTGATCTGGGTCGAGGATCGCGACGACCTCGATGCGCTGTTGGGATTTGAGTCCCCTTCATGGTTTGCGGCCGTCACCCAGGCAGGCCTAAGGCGCATCATCATGGTGGTGGATGTCGCACAAACTCAGACCCAGCTGCGCACCACCTTGCGCCATGAATTAGTGCACTGGGCCATGCAAGGAATTGGAGCGGAAGCCATGGTGCGTTTGCCGGCCTGGTTTCATGAGGGCGTCGCAGAGGCATGGGTAGATCAGCATTTGCTCGGTTCGGTGGGCACGCCGTTGGGTTGGCGCGCCTTCCGCAATGAGCTGCCATTGCTTTATGAATTTAACAACGGCTTCGGTCAGGAGCCCTTGCATGCGTCCGAGGGCTACGCGATGGCCCACGCTTTTGTGGAGCGGCTCACCCGAATTTATGGCGAGCAGATCATCGCCGAGATGATGGCCGCGTTGCGTGACGGGAAGTCCGCCGATACGGCGCTGATCGATCTCACCGGCATTGGCTTAATTGATCATGAGCAGGAGATGCGTGCCGAGCTCGGCTCCCTGAGTCGCCTGCTAGCCGACACCTACCCTTCCTTTTTCCTGATCATGACGCTGATTCTGCTAATCGGGTTCCCCTTCGCGATACGGCGCCGACGTCGGCATTGGGAGCGTAGACAGGCGCATTGGCTTGCCGAGGAGATGGAAAACGAGGAAGAACTCGACGTGGAAGAGGGGACAGACGACGATAGGCCCTGGCCTGTCTCCTGAACCCCAACCGTGAAAGCCAAACAGTCCTTGTTTCGACGCTGGAAGAAGCGTTCCTCGAACTACCTCATCCGAGTACTAGGGCCGGGTCTGTTTCGGCTGTTGGCGTGGACGTGGAAGATCCGCTATGTGAACCGCGATGAGATTGAGTCGCGTGCGAGCAAGGACGCGGGCCCGGTAATCTCCTTCTGGCACCAACATATTCCAGCAGGAATTGGCACTCATATTGGCTACCCGGCGCGAGTGGTCGTGAGCCTGCACCGCGACGGCGAGATGATCTCGCACATCGCGACACGCCTAGGTTTCAAGACGGTGCGGGGATCCACCTCCAAGGGGGGCTCGAAGGTGGTCCGCGAGGTATTAGATGGTTCCTTCGGATTGGATGCACTTTGCATCACGCCAGATGGCCCGCGTGGCCCGCGCTTCTCTGTGGCTCCTGGCGTGGCCTTCCTCGCCGCGCAGACCAAGCGCGTGGTCGTGCTCACCGGTTTCGCTGCCTCCAAATACTGGCAGGCGAAATCCTGGGATCGCATGATTATCCCCAAGCCGTTCTCCAAGGTCGTCGTGGTCTATAGTGACCAACTCGGGGCGCCTCCGGATGCGGTCAGCAACGCGGGGCCGGAGCAAGAGCAGTTTCTTAAGAATCTTCGCGCCGGCATGGACGAATGCGAAGCGCGCGCCAAACAAGAGATAAGGGATTGGTCAACACAATGAGCAACACGCAGGTCTTCAAGTTGTCGCCGGCGGCCGCACAGAAGTTGCGCGCCGAGTTGAACCAAGCAGGCTATGAGTTCCGCAGTCTGCAGCACGCCTTGTTCCAGGCAAGGGGCGAGGGCGTGGTGGCCAGCATGTATCGGAGCGGCAAGTTGGTGGTGCAAGGTGGCGGTGTCGACGCATGGCATGTGCGTTACCTTGGAGGCAAGGAGAGCGTGAAGCCCAAAGGGGAGAGCACACCTGTTCCTGAGGGTCTACCACCGGTGGCGGATTGCTTCGGTTCCGACGAGGCGGGCAAGGGCGACACCTTCGGTGGCTTGACGGTCTGCTCGGTCGCCGTGCCAGCTGACTCCATCGAGCTGTTGATGTCGAGTCGCGTGGCCGACTCTAAGAGCCTGAATGATGAGCTGATCCGCACCCTGGCGCCCTGGATTAAGGAGAACTTTCCTTATGCATTGCGTGTGCTGGACCCGGCGGAATACAACAAGGGATGGGCCGACGCCGATAGAAATGTCAACAGGTTGCTCACACAGCTGCATTTCGAGTGCATTAAGGAACTCCACGCGCAGTGTGGTTTTGACAACGCAGTCGTCGACCGCTTCTCACCATCGGCACCTGTGTCCTCGCGCTTCCGGGCCGTTGTCCCTGAGCTGAAAGTCTTCGAGGTGCCTCGGGCCGAACGCCATGCTGCGGTCGCCGCCGCCTCAATCATCGCGCGCGATGCTTTCTTGTCCGGAATGGAGGAGCTGTCGCGCCAATGGGCGATGGATTTCCCTCTGGGCAGCGGCACACCCGTGCCTCCAGCCATGCGGGGCTTCGTGCGGCTGCACTCGCCTGCTGATATGCGCAAGGTGAGCAAGATCCACTTCAAGAACGTGCAGAACTTCCTAGCTGGAAATTGAAATGCAAAAGGATTCCCATATCGCCCATGAAGGCGCCACTCATGATTTCGTCGCGCTTGGCGTGAAGGTGCTAGTCGTCTCCGACTCGCGCACCCTGGATACTGACAAGTCAGGTCAGTACATCGAAAAATCTTGTCGCGACGCCGGTCACCGTTTTCTTGAACGCAAGATTGTCGCCGACGAAGCTGCAAAGATTGCCGAGGTCGTCAAGCAATGGAGCGCCTCGGCTGACGTCGGTGCCGTAATCGTAACCGGAGGCACCGGAGTTACGCCTCGTGACGTCACGCCAGAGGCAGTCGAGCCGTTGTTTACCAAGCCGTTGGCGGGCTTTGGCGAACTGTTCCGGATGTTGTCTTTCAAGGACATCGGTACCTCGTGTATCCAGTCGCGCGCGACCGCCGGCATGGTCGAGGATTGCATCGTGTTCGTCATCCCTGGCTCGACCGGCGCATGTCGCCTCGGTATGGAGGAAATCATCCTTCCTCAACTGGATGCGCGTACCAGGCCGTGCTCCTTCGCCGGATTACTGAACGGTTAGCGATTTCAGGCTGAAAGGAAAAAGCTCCCTAATCCTTCTTGTCAGTGGAGCCGTCTTCTGGGACGACGGCATCGGCATCGTCCTCTACCGGCTCGGTAGTAGCGGCAGGCTGATCGCCCACATCGCCGAATGGCTCTCCGGTGACCTCATCGATGCCGCCAATTGAATCGCCTTCGGCGACGGTGTCGGCGGGGGAGCTCCATGCCTTATGCGTGGCCTCCACTTCGACGTCATGTGCATCTTCGGCATCCTCCGACTTCTGCGCCTCGTCCGGAGGCCATTGGTTCGGCGTGGGATTGGCGAAGGGATCCATGCCATCCTTGAAGTCATTGGCAATGTCACGGATGCCGCCAGTCTCACTGCGGATATCGCGTAAAGCATCCTCGAGCCCAGTCTCGCGCTTCAGGTCATTCAGTGAGCGCCGGAAGCCAAACCAAACGCGGCCGACCTGGCGCATGACTTCGGGCAGCTTGCCGCCGAAGAGCAGGAGGCCGACCAGTGCGGCGACGGTCAATTCCGAAGGTCCGATGAAGGCGATCATGGCTCAGTTGAACCTTAGTCTAGCGAGATCCTGGCTTCCGTAGGAGTCCATAAAGAAGCGCGGGCTCAGGTTAAAGTAAAAGCCAGTCTCGCCAGTGAACTGAATCTTGGTGTATCCGACCTCGAACAGGAAGTCGTGCCCGTAGTACTGGGCGGCCAAGCCCGAGCGCACGCCGGCATTGCCATCGAAGTTCACAGATTGGCGGAATCCCACGCCCCACTGTTCCGTGAAACGCAGGCCACCGAAGAGCGAACCGAGCGCGGCATCGAGGCTGGTGCGATTGGTCTCGTAGTAGCTAGCGCCGTAATAGAGGCTGCGGCTCGGAGAAATCATCAAGCGGGTGAAGATCTCCTCGGTCTCGGCCACCTCGAAGTCATGGCGAATCCGCCCATCCCACCGTACGCCGCGTAGGGCTTCGCCGTAGCGGCCAGGGGTCCAGACCACACGCAACTCGGTGGGGCCAATGCCCGCGTTCGGCTGGGAACGCGGGTAGGGCGTGGTCGGTGATTCGAGCAGATCGGTGCCGTCGGTGTACCAAGGCACCAACATATTGACGTCTAACCATGGCGAGGTCTCGCCCGGCGCGTAGAAGAATTGTCGCAGCGACATCTCGGCAACCTCGCCATCGACCACGATGTCGTTGCCATCGAAATCCATCAGGACGCCAGTGGCTTCGCGGTTCGCGGTGCGCTTGCGCAGGCGGAGTTGCGGCAACATCTTGTGGCGCCACCCGTCTTCGTAACGCTTCTCCAGGACAACGCCGGTTTCGAAGAAAGCTTCGGTGTGCATCTGCTCATCCTGTCCAGCTCCCGCGGTGTCGTCCTGCCACAAGGAACCACTCAGGCGCAAGCCCGGGCGCAGGAAAAGGCCGCCGCTGTTCATTGGCAAGGCAGCTTCACTCCAAAGGCGCACGCGGGTGCGGGTAATCTCTGGCAGGCTGCCAAAATCACTTTGGCGAGCCGAGATTAATTCGCGATCACGAAGCTGAAACATGCCGACATCGCCGCCCCACTCGAAGTTGACTGGGCTCTTGCCAGAGCGGCCCCCGAGGACACCCGTCGGTACCTCGAAGAGGCTGCTTGAGTAGGCGTCGTAGCCAAGACGGGGGAGCACGTCGAGCGATTGTTCGGCGGGATCCGGCGAGCGACCAAGGCCCTCAATCGGCGTGTAGCCGACATCATCAAGGCGATAAGTGGCTTCAACGACGGCAAAGGAATTTTCTCCACCGCGGCGCAGGTACAGGCGCGATTGGGCGTCGTCGTTACGCTCCCAATCGCGGCGGAAGAACTCGGGGTCGACGAGCGGGTCGGAGGTGTAGGCGAAGTTGGCATCCAATCGCCACGCGTCGGGGAACCTCCAGCGGTTGTGCCAGCGGATCCGTTGGCGTACTTCGGAATCCCGACCGAGTGAAGATTTGAGGCTGTGCTTGTCGAGTGCTTCATCGTCGAGATGGAACACGTCCAAGGAGCCGGTGTAATTCGGGCCGGCAGCTTCGGCGAAGAGGCGTAACGGGAAGCCACGGCGTGCGCTGTATGCAGGGGTAAGGTTCCAGTCGATATTGAAGCGCCCGTCGTCGGACTTCAGTAGGCCACCGAAGCGCGGGGTGATGGTGTTGCCCATCGAACGCGAGGAATCGAAGGTGATGCCGCGGAAGCCGAGGAAGTTGTCGCCCGGCGAGAAGTCAGGAGTGGGGACCGGCAGCAGTGGCACGCCGAGAATTTGAAACCAACCATCGGAGGGGCGCCATACGAAGTTGTTCTCATCGATGCGCGTGGCGACCAGTTTGCCAAAGGACACGCT
This sequence comes from Planctomycetota bacterium, assembly GCA_030749235.1. GTDB lineage: Bacteria > Planctomycetota > UBA1135 > UBA1135 > UBA1135. The sequence continues at coordinate 32,652 of JASMKM010000009.1, forward strand.
GTAGTGTGGCGGGCGCTCCAGGCAGGTGGACATGTCGGCTTCAATGGCATGTAGGCTGCCGTCTGGATGCTCCTGGATCGAGACCGCGGACAAGCGCATCGGCCAACCGTTTGGGCCGCCGGTGCCAGGAGGAAAGTCCACCACCGCGTGGGTAGCCTCACTGCGACCCTCGGCAGGCCAATCCTGCAGGCGATCGCATTGCATCAAAAGGCCTTGGGCGGCGATCACGACGTGGCCATCCAGGCGAATCTCACGGATTAACTTGTCGTCCTCCGGCAGGCCAAGTTCGGTCAGGATTCGTCGACTCCACAATCCACCTAAAAAGGAGTCATCCCCCTCGGTGACCTCCGGTGTTCCCTGCGGCTCCTTTTCGGGCTCCTGCTTATCGAGTCCGACCAGCTTGCGGTATTCGACAGCGTCGAACCAGATCGTGGCGGTGTCGGCGCGCAGTTGCAGATCTGGACCTTGCAAGGTGAGCGACCGGATCCTGTAGACCATGGCATCACCGTCCTCATGCGAGTCAATGGCCTCGGTGGTCAACTTATAGCCCTGCTGCGGTGCGCCCGGCGTTGGCGCCGGGTCTTGCGCGAAGGCAAGTAGCAAGCAGCAGAAGGTTGACAGCATCTAGTCGGTCTCGAACTCGGCACCGCGCGAATCAAACAATCCGGAATCCAGGTTGTAGCGCACCCAATCGCCGATCATGCGCCGACCATCTGCGGCCCGCAATCGAGCAGGGGAATCCTTGGTGCCAATCGAAGTGATGGTACTCGCGCGGGTGTCCATTTCGATACGCGGACCATGTGCTTCCACAGCTTCGCGTTGCAATAAGGCCTTACCGACGAGCACCAGAACATGCTGATCCTCCTCGAAGCGTGTCCAATCGATGCGGTTGGCGAATCCACGGAGTTCATCCGAAAGGAAACGCGCTTCTCCTTCAGCCCAACCGGAACCCTCACTGAATTCCAGACGCTCACCATAGAGTTCCGCCGGCGCATCGTTGTCCTTGCCCTGGTAGGAGGCGAAAGCCTGGCGCTCGATCGCTATGCGACCATCGGAGTGGTAACGCAGGATCTCGCCGCGGCCCCTGAAGGCGGAGCCATTTTCGAGCGTCCCTTCCAGCCAAGCGGTTTCGTTCTTGCCGCCGCGGAAGCGGTCCTCGGCGAGCAGCTCTAGGCGATCATCAGGAATGAGGATGGCGCGTGAGCCTTCCCCCCTCATCGCACCACCTAGGCGCACATTGTCGACCAAATCCCAAGCGCCGCTCGCGGCATCTTGGCTGATGCGGTCAGCATAGACCAGGACGCGACCACCACTGAGCTGAAGGGCGGCGGCAGGCAAGCTGACCATCGGCGACTGAAGGAAATCCACCTGTACACCATCCCAGGTCAACAAGCCACAGTCGAGCTCGGCCATATAGTCCTCGAGCTGATAGGTTCCGCTGACTCGCTTACCCTTGGCGGGATTCCCAGTCATCTGGAAGGACTTGTCGCCAGTTTGTATGAGATGCTCGCCGGTCAAGGTGCGACCTTCGTAGATCACCTCGAGGTTGCCGTCGGCCTTGGTGCGTCGCACATCGGGTTGCAAGGAAGTAGCACCGGCCTCCAACCGCGACCTGAAACTGTTGCCGCGTGCGAGCAAGGGTTTGCCATCGATATTGGCCTTGGCCTGGAAGGTGGCACCAGTCTCGACCAGACCATCTTCAGTGAAGTGAATCATCGGACTGCGTAGCCATTCGACATCGGTCTCTTGCGGACGCAACTCCGCATTCCCAGTCAGCCACCAGTTGCCTTGGCGATCGCTTTCCAGTAGGTCTGAACTTCCACTGCCATCGATACCGACGGCGGTGACCGAACCACCGACCAACCACTTCTCGGGAGCGAGTTCCGCCCAGTCGCCCTTCAAGGTTCCGCGTTCATGCTTGGCGACCACCTTGTCCTCGAGGCGCACCGAGTCGGTTAAGGGGGTGTAACGCCCGAAGCCATCGGCCGAAGCCCATTCGAAGGAACGGTCATGCGGCTCCACGTTGACCGGGCCGATTACGGTCAGGTCCTGCAGGTTGCCAGTTGCATCCCAGGCAACGATTGAGGAAGTGCCAAGCATGTGCAGCGTATCGCCGGTCCAATCGGTGGGGCCGTCAGCAGTGGCGCGGTGGGGGCGCCACGAACCCTCTTCGTTCGGCAGTAATTCCAGTGTGAGGTCCTTGGTCAACAAGGTACCAGGCATGATGGACTCGTCCGGGAACCACGAACGCACCTGGTCGATGGCGTAGAGCTCCAACCGATAACCGCCGTTCTCACCGGGGAAAAAGGCACCCGGGCCATCGCACTCACCGCGATAAACCACACCGTCTTGGCCACGGATCTTCCAACTCAACACGCCATCGAGTGGCTGAAATTCCACGCGCGACATGTTGGGGTCGAAGAATAGGTCCGCGCCTTCCAAGCGTAGGTTTCCCGACGTCATCGTGAAGGGCCCTCGGCCAAAGACTTGGTCGGTCTCGGGGTCGAGATCCGCATGAGCAGCCTCAAGGACTAGCTCGCGACCTTCCGTAAAGTTCGGCATGGTGAGTCGTGGCTGCTCGAGTTGCCAAAGCTGCTTCATGCTGAAGGTGAAGCGGTCCGCGCCTTCATCAAGCGGCATCCACGCCTTCGGCGACACAACCGTAAAGTTCGTGCGCACCGGCTTACCAGGTTCCGCCTCGAGTGAATCAACATGTGTTTCGGTCATCGAAACACCGTCGGCCAGTGGCGACGGATCCACGCCCTGGACGCGGAAGCGAGGCACGTAGATCGCGGTGCCGGAAGGTTCTGGGATTCGTTTCTCGGCGAGGATGCTGATAGGGCCACGGAAGGCCGTGTAGACATCACCGACGCCAGTCATCTTCTGGCGAAAACCCTTCGGACTTTCTTCGGCAGACTCGCTGACCCTAGCCACCGCGCGCGCATGCTGGAACATATCCAGGCCAACTAGGCCGAGGACCAGTCCGGCACCTGCAAGTCCGGTGATACGAAGGTTGCGGTTCAAGAGGTGTGCGCGCCTTCGCGCGCCGCGATGAGCAAGTCACAGACTTCGCGAATGGCGCCCTGACCGGCAGCTGCTCGCGTGACCCAATCGGCAAGGCCGCGCACCTCGCTGACAGCGCTCGGCGGTGCGAAACGAAGACCAGCCTCCTTGAACATTGCCAGGTCGGGCAGGTCGTCGCCGATGGTGGCGACTTGATCGAGCTCTAACCCACGATCGGCAATCAGCTTGCGCATCAGCGGCCCCTTATCGAGTGAGCCAAGGTAGATTTCTTCGATACCAAGGCGCCGCGCGCGATGCTCCACCGACGGGTTCTTGCGACCGCTAATCACGGCCACTTCGACATCGGCGCGCAATAAGCGCACAATGCCAAGGCCGTCCAGGATGGAGAAAGTCGTACTCTCGGTGCCGTCGGCGTGGACGGTGATGCGCCCATCGGTCCAAACACCATCGATATCCGAAACGAACAACCTGATCTTTGCGGCACGTTCCAACAATGCACTTGGGAAAGTCAAATCCGTACCTCCAACAGGTCCTGCACATCCACCAGGCCGACCACGCGCTTGCCTTGGGCAGCAACGACGGGCATCTGGTCGACTTGGGTGTCTTTGAATAGACGCAGGACTTCGCCGACGAGCTGATCCTCACGCACGTGGCGCGGGTCGGCGGCCATGTGTTCCCTGATGCTTTCCTTGAGTGGCAGGCCGCCACTCTCGGCAAGACGACGTAGGTCGCCGTCAGTAAAGATGCCGGCCAAGTTGCCTGCGTCATCGGTGACCAAAGCCGCGCCAGGCCGGCCGGGCGTGCGCGTCATGACGGTGAGGACTTCGCGCACGCTGTTGGTAGTGGCGACCAACGGAAGCTGCTCACCAACACGCATCATCTCGCCGACCTTCATCAAGGATTTGCCCAGCGAGCCAGCAGGGTGATAGCGTGCGAACTCCTCACGTGTGAAGTCGCGGCCTTCCAGGACGGCCATTGACAAGGCGTCGCCAAGTGCAAGCATAAGGGTGGTACTGACCGTCGGCGCCAGACCCAGTGGACAGGCCTCCGGGACGTCGCCGAGCTCGAGCACCAAGTCGGCATGTTTGCCGAGCGCTGAATCGGCCGAACCACACATGGCGATGACCTGAGCGCCGATGGCCTTGACCGGGGCGAGCAATTGAACGACCTCACGAGTGGAGCCGCTCTTGGACAGTGCCAACAGTACGTCTTCTGGGCGCAGGCGACCAAGGTCGCCATGCAGGGCTTCGCCGGGATGCAAGAAGAGGCTCGGCGTACCGGTGCTAGCCAACGTGGCCGAGATCTTCTGGCCGACGATGCCGGCCTTGCCCATGCCACTGACCACCACGCGGCCTTCGCATCGCAGGATCTGCTCGCAGGCGGCACCAAAGGAGGGACCAACCCGGCCGGAGAGGGCTGTGAGACTCTCCGCCTCGAGGCGCAGGACTTCAAGACCGCGGGCTAGCGCGCGTGGAGCATCAAAAACCATTTGCATTGGCGTTTAGGGGGGTGGGAAAGCCCACACTAGGGCTTATTGTAGGGGAAGCAAGGCCGTGGGAGAATGCGGCCGCTCTATGGATCCATTCACCCTCATTGGCGGAATCATCATCGTGGTGTTCGGCATCACGACGCACGAGGCAGCACATGCCTATGTGGCGGACCGATTGGGCGACCCGACCGCTCGGATGATGGGAAGGCTCACGCTTAACCCCTTGCCCCACATTGATTTATACCAAACTATTATCATCCCGCTGGTGATGTTCTTCACTGTCGGATGGGTGTTCGGGGGCGCAAAACCCGTTCCCGTACAGCTACACCGCATGCGTAATCCGATGCGCTCGATGGCCTATGTGGCCATTGCCGGCCCCGCGAGCAATTTTCTGCAGGCCTTGTTGTGGGGGGCCATTCTGAGTCTTTTCATCCATACCGGCATGTGGACCCCGGAATCCAAGGGTGTGGTGGTGCTGCAGATTGGCATCTTCGCCAATGTCCTGCTGATGGTCTTCAATCTCATGCCGATTCCGCCACTGGATGGCTCGCGCGTAGTGATGTACTTCCTGTCTGGAGAAGCGCGCCGCAGCTATATGAACATGGAGCGCTACGGGATTATGATCCTGATCGGCCTGCTGCTGTTCGTTCCAGGGTTCCGTGAGTTGCTGTGGTTCGGCATTGTTTACGCCGGTAAACTTGTGGCAATCTTGGTTCAGCTGCCAGACTATGTCAGCTGGGCACCGCCCTTGCGCTGATTGCCATGATTGAGCCCGTCGACCCGGAACTGCTGCCGCCATCCCGCCCTCATCCGGCTGGAGAGAAAGCTGCAAATGTTGACGGCGCGGACATCACGAAGCCGGCCTTCACCGTGCAGCTGGAACGGGTGTTCTTCGGTCCACTGGATCTGCTCCTGCAGCTAGTCCGCGACAAGGAGCTCGAGATTCACGTGGTCTCGCTTGCCGAAGTCTGCGACGCCTATTGCTCCTTCGTCCGCGACCTAAAGGATGTCGATGTCGACGAGGCTGCCGATTACTTGGTAATCGCTGCCACCCTGCTATCGATCAAGAGTCGCTCCTTGTTGCCGCAAGAAGAGATTCAGGCCGACGAGGATCCATTTGACCCTGGCGAGGAGTTGGTCCAGCAGCTGATGGCCTACAAGGAGTTGCGTCGGGTCGCCGGCGAACTGCAAGAGGCTTGGGACCGCCGCGGCCGCATGATGGCTGCTGGTGGTCGCTGGTTGGGCAAGGCTGACGAGCCAGAGCCCACCGAAGAGGATGAGAACAACTGGGACCTAGGCGACGTCTCGATCTGGGATTTACTGAAAGTCTTCACGCGACTCGAAGCCGAGACCGGCTTCATGCGCCCCCATCATGTGCGGCCAGCCGGCAAGCCGTTGCGCGCCTATGTCGAAGACTTGTGGCACAAGGTGCAGCAGGTCGCGGAAACCAGCTTGGGTACCATCCTCAAGGAAGACGGCACTTCACGTGCCGACGCCGCCTACTATCTTGTCGCTCTGCTGGAGCTGGCCAAGCAACAGCAAGTCGACATCAAGCAGGAGGCACCCTTCGCCGACGTACTCGTGAAGCACCGCGCCGAGGCTGGCGTCCTGCACCTCGAGGATATCGACGAGACTTTCGATCGTAAGCACGACGAGTTCGACCCGGAGCTGGGTGAACTCATCGGCGACGATCCGTTGTAATAAAAACAAGATAGAAAAATGTCGAACGCAATCGATGTCACCGACGAGACTTTCGAACCCGAAGTTCTCCAATCCGAAACCCCAGTCCTCGTGGATTTCTGGGCCCCTTGGTGTGGCCCATGTAAGGCCATGGGCCCAGCCGTCGATCAGCTCGCCGCCGAAACCGCAGGCAAGCTAAAGGTCGTCAAGCACAACACCCAGGACGATCCCGATACCGCCAGCACCCTTGGCGTGATGGGCATCCCGTGCTTCATCGTGTTCAAGGGCGGCGAAGAGGTCGCACGCAACGCGGGCATGATGAACTACGACCAGTTCAAGGCCTTCGTCGAGCCACACATTTAGGCTCGCCGGCGAAAGCCCGCGTCGCCGCCCCTTAGCCGATCGTTTTGCGCGTAGCATTTCTCGGTTCTCCCCCCTTCGCCACTGAGGTTTTCGCCGCCTTGGTGAAGGGTGGAATTGATATCGTAGGGCTGGTTACTGCACCACCGCGACGGGCCGGGCGCGGGCGCAAGGAAGTGCCGAACCCCTTGGTGGAGATTGCAATCGCTGCAGGCATTCCGGTCCTGCGCCCTGATTCGGCGCTTAACGCCGACTTCAAGGCGAGCTTCGCGCAGTGGGGCGCCGAAGTCGGCGTGGTCGCCAGTTACGGCCAGATCCTCGATGCCGAGTTGTTGGCCATCCCGCGTTGCGGTTGCTTGAACTTGCATGGCTCTCTATTGCCACGCTGGCGTGGTGCCAGTCCGATCCAGGCCGCCTTGTTGGCTGGCGACAAGGAAAGCGGAGTCAGTGTGCAACGTATGGCGCTGGCCTTGGATTCTGGCAATGTGATCGCGGAGAAGCCATTGCCCATCGGGCCACGCGAGACCGCCCCTGAGCTTTTCGAACGCTTGGCCAAGGTTGGTGCCAAGCTGGTCTTGGAGGTGGTGCGTGCAGGTGCCAAGCAAGGCGACTTCCCGGAGGGCCAACCACAAGATGAATCCGCAGTCACGGTTTGCAAACGCATCCACAAGAAGGAGGGCCAATTGGACTGGTCCAGCTCCGCGACCGACGTCGACCGACGTGTGCGCGCGATGGCGGGTTGGCCCTGTGCACTGACGACTCTTCCTGATGGCACCGCGCTGAAAGTTCATGACGGTGAGCCGCGGAATCGTGAAGTGGTTTCGACGTCAAGCGATAACACCGTGGCGGATGCCGAGCCGGGAACGATTCTGTCCCTGGATGACGGCATCTCTGTCGTCTGCGGTGAAGATGTCTTCCTGATTACGGCATTGCAGCGCCAAGGCAAGGCGCGCTTGGACAGTGGTGAGTTCCTACGTGGTGTTGCACTGAAGGTCGGAGATCGATTGGGAATGGAATCATGAGGGACAAATCGGGACTCCCCCTCGGTCCGCGACGCGTGGTCTGGGAGTTGCTTATCAAGGATAGAGACTTTCCGACCCGACGCTTCTCGCGCGCGGTCGAGGATGCGCAACTGGAAGGGCCAGATCGTGCACTCGCTCGTGAGCTGCTTTCCGGAGTACTCCGCACCCAAGGCACGCTCGACAAGATCGCCGCGGCCTTCTGCGCCAAACGCGTGAAGGAACCGATGCTATTGATCGCCTTGCGCATGGGCATCTATCAACTGCTGTACATGGATCGCGTGCCTTCGCATGCCGCTATCGACACCACTCTTCGCGCCGTGCGCCCAGAAGTGCCCGCCAAGATTGGTTTCCTGAACGCAGTGCTACGCGCCGTCTCGCGTGGTTCGAGTGTCGGCCGCAAGGATGACCGCCCGGCCAGGCACTCGATGGTGTCGCCAGCCTGGCGCTTTAACCGACGCGTGTTCACAAACCCCGATAAGGACGCCATGGTCTATCTGGCGGAGACGACTTCCTATCCGAACTTTATGGTGAAGCGATGGGTGGAGGAAGTGGGGCAGGAAGCTACGCGGTCGCGCTTGGAGGCCATGAATAAGCCGGCAGCGCTTTGGATTCGCGTAAACCCATTGCGCGCTACCGTCGCCAAGGTGCGCGCCAAGCTGCGCGACTTCGGTGTAGCAATCGCCGAAGATGAGGTCGCCGAAGGGCTGCCGATATTGCGCGCCTTCGCTGGGGAGCAGCGTGCACCGATTCACACCTGGCCTGGCTTTGAACAGGGCGAATGGGCCGTCCAGGACATCACTTCCTATCGCTCACTCGCCCTAGGCGAGCCGCGGGCAGGCATGCGCATCCTAGACTTGTGCGCTGCTCCGGGTGGCAAGAGTTTCGCGGCCTTTGAGATGAGCGGCGGCAAGGCGGAAGTGGTCGCTTGCGACATCAACATGTCGCGCCTTGAGACCATGCGCGAGGAAGCGCGGAGACTCGGTCATGAGCTCACCATCCGGGCGATCGCTGAAGATGGGAGCGACCTGCCACAGGGGCCATGGGACTTGATTCTTTGCGATGTACCATGCTCCAACACCGGGGTGCTGAATAAGCGCTCCGAGGCGCGTTGGCGATTTTCCAAGGTGGAGCTGCATCGCCTCGTCACGATCCAGAACCTTTTCCGTAAGAAACTACTTTTGCCGAGCATGGATGGCGGCGGTGCCGTGCTTTGGACTACCTGTTCCTTGGAGCCCGAGGAGAATCTCGAGGCAGCCAACCGTGTCGCCAAACATGGTAACCGGGTGTTGACCAAGAGCCTATTGTTCGAGCCCACTTTGGAGCAGGCGGGTGGGTTTGCCGCTTTCCTGGACTTGCCATAACATTTCCTATTCATGAACGAATCGAAGTCACCGCCGCGCCGCCGTCGCCCAACCCAGGCCAAGAAGAAGTCGGGCGGATGGTTGTGGCGACTCGCGTTTATGGCCGCGGGCATCGTTGGGACCATGTTCTATCTGGAAGTGCGTGAGAAGGGATTCGAAGGTGCGGTGCATGGATTGCGTGATTTCGTTACCAGAGGCAATGGTCAGCAGAAAACCCAGGTCAACCCGTTGACCGGCGGACGCATCGTTGACGCGGTCGATGCAGATACCCGTCCTTTGCATGAACAGGATGAGCGCTGGGAGGCGGCAATCGCGCTCGGCGAGGCGGGGGCGAAGCAGCGCAAAGACGCGTTGATCCAACACTACGAGGTGGAGGGCGACCCCTTCCGCCTTCGTGAACAAAGTAAGCAAGCCTTCGATAAGCTTGAGGCCGCCTTGGTCGACTTGCGTGCAATGCGCGAGGAGTACGGCCATAGTCGCGAATCGCGCGCACAACTGGATTTCCAGATTAGCCGCTTCGCCAAAATCGTCGAAGGCATGAACGAAAAGAACAACCGACGCTAAGGTGATCCAACTCGGCTATAACTCGAACGGTTTCACGTCACATCGCCTCGAGGATGCGGTGCCATGGTTAGCGGAGTTGGGCTATCAGGCCATTGCCATCACCCCCGACGTCGGCCATCTGGATCCGGGTTCGGCCACCGATCAGGAGGTCCAAGCCTTCGGCGAACAATGTCGCCAACATGGCCTGACCATAGTGGTCGAGACAGGTGCACGTTTCGTGCTGGACCCGCGAAACAAGCATCGCCCCAACCTATTAGAGCTTGATGACACCCATCGCGTGCGTCTTGATTTCCTGCATCGGATGATCGATTGGTGCGAGCTGCTCGGCTCCAAGGTACTTTCCTTCTGGTCCGGCGCCCTGCCGGAAGGACAAAGCGATGATGGAGCGCATAAGAGATTCTGCGCTGCAATGGAAGAGTTAGCGGTCCATGCGGAACGTGGAGGCATCCATTTAGGTGTGGAACCCGAACCAGGCCATTGGTTGGCGAACTTGAGCGATTGGCGTCGTCTCCGCGAGGAGCTACCCGACGAGGTTGGCCTGACCTTGGATGTCGGCCACCTATTGGTGAACGATACCTATACCCCGGCCGAGGCCATCGGCGCCTTCCGGGACGACATCGTCAACCTGCAGCTGGACGACATGCGTCACGGTGAACACCATCACCTTCCGCCGGGTGAGGGAGATCTCGATTGGCTTGAACTAGTCAAGGCCGTCGGCGCAAGTGGGCTGGAGGTCTCCGCCTGCTTCGAGCTTAGCCGCGACGCGCATCGCTTCCATGAACTCGCGCCACGATGTCATGAGATGTGGCGCGCACTGGAAGAGCGCCTGCGCTTATGAACGATGTCGATTTGATGGCCTCAAGGATTGCTGGAACACACGAGCAATCTACTCACTGCATTCAGTTCAGCAGCTGGCCGCCGTCGACGCGCAGCACTTGACCAGTCATCTGGCGTGCCGCATCACTGACCAGGTAGTCGACCGTTCCGGCAATATCCTCCGGCAAACCAAGTTCACCAGTGATTGTTTCCTTGCGCGCCTCGTCACGAAACTCGGACGACACGGCCAAGGTCATTGGCGTATCGATCCAACCAGGCTCAATCACGTTAGCGGTCACACCCTTGCTACCAAGCTCCTTTGCAAGGCTGCGAGCCAAACCGATCAAGCCGGCCTTCGATGCCGAGTAGGTGGTCTGGCCGAACTTGCCGCGGGAACCATTGATTGACCCTAGGAAGACTATGCGTCCCCAGCCGGCATCGCGCATAAAAGGTGCGGCAGCGCGACTGAGCATCCAGGCGCCGCGCAGGTTCACACCGATGAGGGCGTCGAACTCGCTGACCTCCTGTTTCCAGATTGCACGGTCACGGGTGACGCCGGCACAGTGAATCAGAATCTGCGGTTTGGCCGCCGCACACAGCTCATTGACCGCGCCTTCATCGGCGCAGTCAGATTCCAGGCTGCGGACCGTGTTTCCGGTGCTGGTCAATTCCCGCACCAAGGCCGCAGCCTCTTCTGTCTGACCAACATGGGTGAAGGTCACGTTGTGTCCGGCTGCGGCGAGCGAACGCACCACCGCAGCACCGATGCCGCCACTACCCCCAGTGACCAATGCCGATACCGCGCGTGCGCTCATTGGTTGTTCCACTCCGGGCGACGCTTCTCAACGAAACTATTCAACCCTTCGAGCGCATCCTTCGTGCTCATCAGGTCATTGAGGTATTGCTTCTCGAGCTCGTCAAGAGTCTCGCCCAATGCCATACGCCAAGGGTGTCGCGTGGCGCGACGCGTTTGGCGCAAAGCCTCTGCTGACAAGCCGTCGAGCTGATCGTTGAACCATGCCTCGATCGCCGCATCGAGTTGACCGGCTGGTGCTTCGAGGTCTGCGAGGCCAATGCGGAAGGCATCAGCACCGGAGATGGTGCGGCCGGTCATCAGCATGGCGGATGCGCGTCCGGCGGGTGCACGTAGGGGAAGCAGGGCCGCGCCCGCGGGTGGGAACACGCCCAGCTTTACTTCGGGACAACCGAGTTGCGCTTCGGAATCCACCGCAATCAAGTCACAGACCATGGCCAACTCGAAGCCGCCACCCAAGCAGCGTCCGCGAACGGCCGCCACAATGAGAGGTAGGTCCAGGGCGTTGAATGCGCGCAAGGCCTCATGGAATTCCGGAATCATCTTCTCGAACTCGCCAGGCATGTGCTCAGGGACACTGGCGCCATAGCTGAAGTGGTTGCCTACACCACGGATGATAATGCACTTCAAGTCTTTGTCGGCGGCGCAATCCCGCAGGGCGGAGACGATTGCACCCATGGTGGCGCGATCGACGATGTTGGCCGGCATCGGACCGAACTCGATGACGGCGGCCGCGCCATTGAAGACTTTCTCGCAACTCACTTCCGCCACAGTGCTCATGACTGCTCCTCGCCGAACATATGTGCATCGGTGGCGTACGGCGCGAAGGTGCTGACGAAGTCGTCATTCCAGCGCGCGCCGCTGGCCAGACCACGACGCATCTCGATGAAGTTCGCCTGGCGTTCGGCGCGTGGCGCAAAGTTAAATGTGCGGAAGCCGGCGCGACCCTCGGTCATCATATTCAACGACAACCAAGCGCGGCTGCTTTCCTTGTTGGCGTCCCAGTGGGCGAGCTTGTGCTTGCGCAAGCTTTCCAAGGTGTAGGTCGTACAGTCAGGCATGGTGTTTGCCAGTTTGAAGGCCAGTAACTCGACCTCGCGGTCCAGCATGCTGAAGTCAACGGTGCACTCGGCCATAATCTCCTTCGCGGCCTCACGGTCCTTGCCGGCCTTGAACTTGCCCCACATCGGGCGACCCCAAGAGTCGTACCATTGTTCGGTGTAAGCCATCGGGTTCGGCTCCCACTCGCCGTCACGCTTCAAGACTGGAGCGATGCCGTTAATCAGACCGATGTGCAACGCTTCGTGCGCGCTCCAGTGTTCGCACAAAGTGCAAGACTCAACAGCCTTGGCCCAGCCGACGTAAAGGGGCAGAAAGTCAGTCGACCCCCCCACAGGGGCCGAGCCATGCTTCGGACCGGCCTGGCCGAAACGCGCGGTATCGGCGGCGACGGTGAAGTCGCATGCCATGCCTAGTTCCTGTCCGCCACCGATGCGCATGCCGTTGACGCGGTTGATCACCGGCTTGTCGCACGCCATCAAGGCCGACACCATATCGTTGAAGAGGCGCATATAGCGACGGTATTCATCGGGGCGACCGGAGTACTCCTCGGCGTAGTCCTTGGTGTTGCCGCCGGTGCAAAAGGCCTTGTCGCCGACCGCGGTGAAAACCACCGCGACCACTGATGCGTCGTTCGATGCCTGGCGGAAGGCCAAGATTAATTCCTTCACGGCGGCGGTGGTGTAGGAGTTGTACTGACGTGGGTTGTTCAGCGAGACCCATGCGTTGAATAGGCCTTCCACAACTTCGCCTTCGGCGTTTAGCAGGGGCTTCAGTTCATAGAGGATCTCGGAGTATTCGCCCTGAGGGTTCAGCTCGTGATTAACGAAAGCGTTGCTGTTATCGGCGGAAGTAGTCATGGGATTAGTACGGGGCGTTCAGGAATTTTGTGGGCTTGGGCATCATCCAGGACGGCATTGATGTCGGCCATTGGGAAGTGACGCACGAAAGGCTTGACCTGTACCTTGCCTTCGCGGATCAGGTCGAGCGCGGGTTTGTAGAGTTGCGGGCGGCAACCCCAGTTGCCGAAAGCAGTGGCGTCGAAAGCCATCAGGTTGGAGAGGCGCACCGGCACGCGGTTTAGGCAGAAGCCGACGATACCAACCACGCCGGAGAAGGTCATCAAGGCCCATGCAAGCTCTTGACCTTGTGGCGTGCCGCTCATCTCCAGGACCTTGGTCCCGAAGGCAGGCAACCCGGCCTCCTTGCATGCGGCCCTCACGGCCTTGCGCGCATCCTTGATTTCTATGCCGCGCGTGTTGACGACACCATCGGCGCCGAACTCGGCGGCGCGGTTGAGCTTCTCGTCATCGATGTCGATTGCGACCACGCGTGCACCAAAGGCCTTGGCAATCTGCACTCCGAAACTCCCGATGCCGCCGGCACCGATTAGCACCACACCATCGCCAGCCTCGACATTTGCGCGCACCATCGCCTGATAGGGAGTGGTGACGGCGTCGGCCAAAACGGCCACGTCGGCCAATTCAATGTCGCCGGGCAGGTTGCCGGCATCGACAAGCCATTGGGCAGGCACCACGATGTGCGATGCGAAACCGCCATGGAAATCATTGCCGGGCATAAGTTGGTTGCGGCAAGCAGTTTCCTTGCCAGCATTGCACAGGTCGCAATCGCCACAAGGCAAGACGGCCGGAATCACGACATCCTTGCCAGCCCAACCCTCGCAATCGGAACCGACCGCCTGCACCGTGCCGGCAATCTCGTGTCCGAGGGCGACGGGAAGTTTATGGTTTGTTCGCACACCTCCGTGCAGGAAACCGAGGTCAGTGTGGCAAACGCCACAGCCGACTACGCGCACGACCACTTCATGGGAAGCTGGCGCGGGGAGCACAAACTCCGACCGCTCAAGCGGAGCGCCTGGGGCAGTCATGAGCCAACGAAATGCGGAGGAGTTACTCATGAGCTCGTCAGCGTAAGGGTCTATCGGTAGGCTGGGATTCCAGTGACCGTCTGGCCGATCACAAGGGAGTGGACCTCGTGGGTGCCCTCATAAGTCAGCACCGACTCAAGGTTGCAGGCATGGCGGCCAGTCTGGTACTCCAAGGTGACACCGTTGGCGCCCAACATTGTGCGGCATTCGCGAGCGATCTTAATTGCCATGTCCACATTGTTGCGTTTGGCGACCGAAACTTGGTGAGGTTTCAGCTTGCCGGCGTCCTTCATGCGACCGAGGCGCTCCACCAACAGTTGTGCCTTGGTAATCTCGGTGGCCATCCAGGCGAACTTGTCTTGGGTGAGTTGGTAAGAAGCCAACGGCTTCTGGAAGATCTCGCGATCGAGGGTGTAACGACGCGCCTCGTCGAAGCATGCTTGGGCTGCGCCGAGCGCGCCCCATGCGATGCCGTAACGAGCCTGGGTCAGGCACATTAGTGCGCTACCGAGACCTTTCACTCCTGGCATGCGGTTCGCTTCAGGAACGCGAACGTCCTCGAGCACTAGCTCGGAAGTCACGCTGGCCCGCAACGACCACTTGTGCTTCTGCTCTGGAGCAGAGAAGCCTTCGCTGTCGCAATCGACAATGAAGCCTTGCATGTTGCCCTCCTCGTCGCGGCACCAGACAATCGCGACTTGCGCGCCGGTACCGTTGGTAATCCACATCTTCTGGCCGTTGATAATCCAGCTATCGCCATCTTTGCGGCATTTGGTACGCATGCCGCCTGGGTCGGAACCGAAGTCAGGCTCGGTCAGGCCGAAGCAGCCGACCATCTCGCCAGTGGCAAGCTTCGGCAGATACTTCATCTTCTGCTCCTCGGAGCCGTAGGCCTCGATTGGGAACATCACCAGGGAGGACTGCACGCTGGCAAAGGAGCGGATGCCGGAATCACAGCGCTCGAGTTCGTGACAGACTAGGCCGTACACGGTGCTGGACATGCCTGCGCCGCCGTACTTCTCGTCGACCACGATGCCGAGCAGACTCAAGTCGCCGAGCTCGCGGATGATTTCGGTGGGGAAGGTGCCGTTTTCCCAGTGCGTCGCGATATCCGGCATGATCCGTTCATCACAAAAGTTGCGCACCATGTCGCGCACCATCAGTTCTTCTTCACTGAAGAGTTCCTGAAAGTTGTAGAGGTCGAGCTCCTGAAAGCCCGCCGTAGTATTGATCGTTTCTGCGACCGTCATGACCTGATTGGTTGTTTACTGGGCGAGTACGGCTCCGAAAGGCGCCTGCCGAGACGAAAGCGACCACCGTTGAATTTTCCAAACCCGGACATCGGAGGGTTACGGTGTTCGTCGCCGCCAATCATAGTCGTGCCAACGCATTTGCGACGGCTCAGAAAGCCGCCGCAATGAAGGAAAAGCCTTGCAATAAATCTCTAAATCAAGATTTTTATAATACACCGGCAGCCGTAAGCACCTCTTCCTCAGTGAGCAGTGCCCTTGAGGCCTTTGCCTTGGCCAACACGGCCGCGATGCGTTCCTCGGTAGCGTCGTGGCCGCGTTGTTCCAGGAACCAGATCACATTGGACTTGCCGCTCATCGGGCCGACCGAAATCACCTGCTCCAAGCCGAAATCACCAGCTGGCACACCTGAGTAGACCAAGTCTGATAGCCAGCGATCACCAGTCTTCAATGCCTTGATCACTGCAGCAGCATGGACGCCAGTGGCCGTCTCGAAGGCGTCTTCGCCGAAGACCGGGTACTCCGGACGAATCGGGCGGCCGGTGGCTTCACTGGCCAGCTTCACATAATCGCCAAGGCGGGTCAGGTCGCGCTTCACCCAACCGAGTAGCTTCAGGTTTACCAGCAGCAAGTCCATCTCGGTGTTGCCGGCACGCTCGCCGATGCCCAGAGCGGTGCCGTGTACACGTTCGGCACCTGCGGCTAAGGCGCTGAGCGTATTGATCACGCCCAGACCGCGGTCGCGGTGGCCGTGCCAATCCAGCCCGACGTGTTGTGCGCCACGCTCAGCGAGGAAAGCACGTACATACTCAAAGATGTTGCGCACCGCATAAGGAATTACCCCGCCGACGGTATCGCAGATGCACAAGCGATCCGCGCCCTCGTCGATCGCAGCGCCATTGAGTTGGTCGAGAATCTCCGGCGTGCTGCGCACCGTATCTTCAGTAACAAAGGTCACCGGCAAGTCATTCTGCTTGGCGAAGCGCACGGCGTCGCGCACCAGGCCAACCATCTTCTGGATATCCCAGTTCTCCGCGTAAGCGCGGATCGGCGAGCTGCCGATGAAAGCACAGACCTCAATCGGTGCGCCAGTCTTTTGCACCATCTCGACCACCGGCTCGATGTCGGCAATCATGGTGCGGCAGGCCACGTTCGGCGTGATCTGCAGTGGCTTCATCTCGGTGGCGAGCGTCAGGATGTGCTCGCGTGCATTGGCACCCGCACCCGGCAGGCCGATGTCGGCACTGTTGATTCCTAGCTCGTCCATCAAGTGGACCAATTCAATCTTCTTGTCCAACGGCGGATCCTTGACGCTTGGGCATTGCAGCCCATCGCGCAGAGTCTCGTCGTCGAGCATCACCTTCCCAGCAGGAGGTGGTTCATGGTGAGGGCCGACCCCGGCCCAATCGTAGATGAGGTTTTTGCGTTCCACGGTGTGCCTTGGCGCTTAGCGCCCGCTTTCGCCACGCAGGAAATCTTCGAGATCCTGTTGGCTCCACTTCGGTGATCTTCCGAGCCCGGCTAGGACGCGTTCCACGACCCAGTCGGCAAGGCTCAGGGGCACCGCCAGTATTTTGGCAGAATCCTCGCCTTCGGAAAGAACAATTCCTTCCCGACGTAATCTGCTTTGCGGCGCTAACAAGGAACGCATGGTAAATGCGGCTTCGCGTCGGTCGGCGACCAAGCGCAGGCATTCCATTGGATTCAGATATAGCTCCGCATCGAGAATTTCGGCGAACAACATATGGGTCACCACCAAGACATGGTTGGGGCCCAAGCGAAAATCCGCCGCCAATTTCTCTAACCCGAACTCGCGACTTTCCGGGGTGAGGGACAAGCGCTGACGGATTCCAACCCAACAACGACGTGCCTTCTCGCGCAACTCCATGGCTTGCGGATGCTGGGGCTGGTCGGGGTCGACATCGAACAAGCTGGCCGCGCGCTTCAAGCAGGTTTGGCGCCAGGTGTAGAGATCCCACAAGTACTCCTGCTCACTTGAGTAGGGAGTGCGGTCGCGGTCAGTTTGTGGAACGGTGACCTCAGCGGTTTTGGCTTTCCCGGCTTCCACTGCGGGCACATCCTCTTGCTGATCCGCGGTCTGTAGCGGCCAGAACAGTGCCAGCGCGCTGGTGCTCGGCAAGAAGAAGCCGTCCAAGGGATCCAAGCCGTTGCGGGTGATTTCGGCCAACATCCAATTCTCCTTGCGCAAGGAAGCGGTGGGGCCAAGCAAATGCAGGGCATCGCTGCGCGGCACACCGGCGCGAAGCAAGAGGCCAATTAGGGTCGTGCCGGGGAAGGCGTCGGAAGTTCCCGAGACGCGGCGATGAAACAGCAGCGCCAGCACCAACAATTCACGACTGTTGAGCGAGCCGGCGAGAGGTTGACTCTGGATGCCCGGGAGCAACTCGAAAGCTTGTGGGCCGAGCTCGGCGACGCGCTCGCGAGTGCGGCGCAAGGTGTCCTCGGAAGGAACCGCACCGCGGGCAGCGTGGTCGTGAAGTGCGCGCAGCTGGTCGCAGACTTCTAGGAGGCCGTCGAGGGGGGTATGTGCAGTCACTATCTTTATGGATCCAGCCTAGCAGGGCGCCTCCTGGCTCGCGGCGCGGAGGCTTTTGGATGCCTTTGCAATGACAGGATGATAGGAAAAAGCTGGGATGGATGGGATAGGATAGTCGTCATGCCACGTGTCCGTCGCCGTGAACTGCGTCAGCAGGTATTGGAAGCCCTCCGAGCTCATCTGGAGGATGCTAGCCAGGAGGTGTTCGTACCCGAGGACGCCCACCACGCCGCCGACTTGGCCGACGTGATGTGGCTGGACCTCGAACCCGACGAGGCGCGCGAGGTCTTCCACAGTCTCGACCTAGCCGCCGCGGCCCAGGTGCTCGCCGAAGCGGAGGAAAAATTGCAGCGCCTGCTACTTGAAGGAGCGGATCCGGAGTTTGTCGGCCAGCTGCTCAGCGAGCTCTCCTATGACGACGGCACCGACCTGCTGGAGGTCCTGCCCGAGGAGTTGCGCTTGGAGGTCATGTGCTTCGTGACTCCGGAAGACGCAGCAGAGCTGCGCCACCTGTCGGAATATAATCCCGACAGCGCCGGCGGCATGATGACCACCGAGTTCTTGACAGCCAGCATGTATGAGAATGTCGGCGACCTGCTCAAGCGCATCAAGCGCGACGAAGGCGAGTCAGAGTCCATCTATGTGGCCTTCATCGTCGACGAGATCGGCATCCTCAATGGCGTGATCAGCACTCGTGAGCTGCTCGAGGCTGGCATTCATGAGTTGGTAGCCGACATCATGATCCCCGACGTGATCCTCGCCAAGGTCGATGAGGACCGCGAGGACGTGGCCCACCGCATCCTGCATTACAACCTGTCGGTGATTCCAGTGGTGGACCCGCGCGGTGTGATCGTTGGCGTGGCAACTGCCGACGATGCCTTGGAGGTCTTGGAGGAGGAAGGCTCCGAGGACGCCTTGCTGTTGGCTGGCGCTCACGGCGAATCCGACGCGGGCGAACCGCTGTTGACCATGGTCGGCCACCGCGCGCCGATGTTGGGCATCCCCATCCTGGCCGGCCTTTTAATGGCCAAGATCATGGTCCTATTCGAGAGCAAACCCGCTCCCAGCGAGGGCCTTGACAGCTTCAAGCTCTGTGTGCGTTATGTGCCGATGGTGCTGGCGCTCTCGGGTACCGTCGGCATGCAGACCTCCGCTGTATTGGTGCGTGGCTTTGCCGTCGGTCAAATCGTCTCCGGCCGACGTTTCGGCGTCTTCCTCAGTGAAGTTAAGGTCGGCATCGCACTGGGTGCGCTTTGCGCCTTGGTCACCGCACCGACCATCGGTTGGCTGCTCAGTGACATGGGTGACGGCATGGTCCTTGCGATGGCCTTGATGGTCTCGATCGGCTGGTCGGCAACCGTTTCCAGCTCGATTGCGCTCGGCAGCGAAGCCGCCGGCCTGGACCCTGCGCTCGTGTCCGGCCCCTTGATGATTGCCGTTAGCGACCTCTCGGCAGTGGTGCTCTTTCTTGGCATGGCTTCAGCCTTAATTTCCTGATTCCTCGCCTTGTCTCGCCGACGCCTACCCCTACTCGCACTGGCAATTCTGTTAATCGCCGCGGCGTTCACAGCATGGTTCAATAAGCCCTATAAGGTGGTCGGGAAATCGATGGAGCCAGGGCTAGTGGAGGGCGACCTGTTGGTTCTCGGTTCCGAAACACCCACCCTCGGCGAGCGCGTGGTCTTTCGGGAACCCGATAGCGGCAAGCTTGCCGTGAAGTCGGTGGCTGGTGAACCCGGACAGCGCGTGCAGTTCCTCGGCAACGACCTCTACCTTGACGGCAAAATCTATAGGCGGCCAATCTATTCGGCTAGCGACATGGTGCCCCTGATTGACACGGATCAAACGGTCACTTTGCCGGAGAATGCGCCGAAGTTTCCCTTCACCGAAGCCGGTTTCGTGAGGGAGAATGATCGCTGGAAGTTGGAGCAGCAGGGCGTCGCTTTTTTGAAGAGGCCCCCACATGATTCCTATCTGCTGCGTGATGTCTTCCATCAAGGCAGCAAGTGGGCTTTCGACCTCGGTGTCGAGGTAGAGTTTGATTTGCTGACTCCCGGTGCCGAGTTGCACTTGGTGATGCGCAAGGGGGTGGCGTTGTTCACTTTGATCGTGAGCGAGGGGGGAAGCAAGTTGCGCCTTACCCGGGCCGACCAACCAAGCAGTCGTCTTGAAGTTCTGCTCGAGCAGAACATCTCGCCGCCAAGCTCCAGCGGCAGCGCTTTTCTGACCCTGGCGGATCGCGCCATCACCTTCACGATCAACGGTCAGCCTTTAATCAAGGCTCATGCTTACGACTTACCCGCACAGCCGTCCTTGAGCGATGGCGCGCCGAATTTTCGCATCTTTGAGCTGGTCGGGATTGGTGGTTTAGGTCCCCTGATGCTGGGGAGGGTGCGCCTTGGACGTGATGTTTCTTACCCATCAACCGGAACCTGGGGGGGTAAGGAGGCGTTTCAGTTAGCTGACGAAGAATACTTCTTGATTGGTGACAATCCCTCAGAAAGCCACGACTCGCGCAATTACGGTGCCGTCTCCAGTGACCGCATCCTGGGGACCGTTTCGTATCGCATCTGGCCGCGAGGATGGACCGACTTTGGGTGGGTCCATGACTGAAGTCGGCACCGGAGCGCCGAGCTCGCCGCACGAGGACCCAGGTGTGATTCTCATGCTCGCCTTTCAAGCCGGCGATGACGCAGCCTTCGAGCAACTAGTCCTGGCCTATCAAGGCGCCGCCTTCGCCATGCTGCGACGCATCTTGGGGCCTCACGCGATGATTGAGGATCTTGCCCAAGAGGCCTTCCTGCGCGTCTGGAGGGCTCGCGACCGCTACAAGCCGGCTGGCAAGTTCACCACCTTCCTTTACCGAATTACTTATAACCTTGCCCTAAACCGGGTGCGGGACGATAAGCGAAAGGCCCTGTACTCCATGCCCAGGGACGCCGATGGCGTCGAGCTGCCCCAACAAGACCTCAAGGCGATTGGTCCGGACGAAGAGGTCGACACGGGCAGTTGGGCCCAGATCGTACGCCATTGCTTGACGGAACTTCCTGAGAACCAGCGCGTGGCCCTGGTGTTTCAGCATTACGATGGCTTGGAGCTGCACGAGATTGCCGAGATTGTTGGCAGTAGCCCCAAGGCCGTGAAGTCGCTGCTCCATCGAGCACGTGCAAACCTTCGGACCCTCTTGACCCCCTATCGGGAGGCTGAAAATGACTGATTGGCTAGAGGAAATACTTGATTGCGACTCCGGTGAGAGCGTTCCAGACGGATTCGCCTCACGCGTCGTCGCTCGAGCACCCAACCAAGGAAGGCTTCTGCGCTTCCCTCGGATTGTCACCCTTGCGGCAGCTGGAGCGCTGCTGTTGGCCGTTGGATTCTGGATGGGCAATGGCGCCAAGCCGATGGAGCCGGTGCTGGTCGACCCAGGCAGTACCAACTCCGCTGCACTAGAGTTGGCTGAGCTCTACAGTAATCGCGATGTCCTGCAGGATTTCGAAATCCTTTCCGACGCTGACCTGGAGTTCGCCTTTATTGACGAATCTGCTGGCACATGGATCCTCGACGAGACCGTCGAAGCGTACCGGGTCACCCAGGAGCCCGTCGAGACTGAGGGAGGGCAGAAGTGATTCTTGCTTTCGCCCTCCTTCTTTTGGCCATGCCGCAAGAGCCAGAAGCCCAAGCCAAACAGCAGCCCACTCCGGAAGAAGTCCAGCAGTGGTGGGATGGCCTGTCGAAAGAGGAGCGTGAGGTTTACAGGGGGCGTCAAAAACGATTCCGCCAGCTGGACCCGACCATGCAGGAAGAGCTAGGCCGTCGCCATGACCTGCTTCACGAAGAGCGCAAACGCGTCCGGGAGAACCTCAGCGAAGAGGAGAAGGTGCAGTTCGAGGCGATGAAGGGTTACGAGCGGCGGCATTTCTTGGATATGCGAGCGCATGAGAACCTGCGGCAACGTGGGGAACGTTTGGCTCAGCAGTTTCCGGGTGCCGATGCCGTGCGTGACCAGGCGGGGTTTGAACGGCGCCATCAGAAGGCGGCCAAGTTGTTCGAACAGGAGCGGGGGCCGGAGGTTCGCGAAGCCATCCGCCAAGCCGTGGCAGAAGGCTGGATCGGCGAGATCGCAGGCCAATGGCTGGAGACCGCGCCCCTGGAGGAGGCCATGTCGGCCTTGATGGAAGTGCGCAAGTGGCGGTTCCTCCAGAAGGCTAGCGAAAAGGGTTTGTGGCAAGAAATGGGCTTCGATGAACAACGTCGGCGCGAGACCGTCACGCTGCCGGCGCAGGAGTTCTTCCGCGCCATTCGCGGTCATCGTGAAGGCCGACGTGGTCGGCGCGGTGGGGCGCATGAATTCGGCCCCCCTGGCGAACAGCCAGAGGACATGCGAGGAAATCTTCGTGGTGGCCCTGGCCCGCGGCCGGGCGACGGTTTGGGTCCAAAGCATGGTGACAGGCGAGGTCCTGGCCCTGGCGGCAAGCTGGGCCCCCCAAGGGGTGAAGATGCTGGATTTGGCCGACGGCCAGGTGCCCCACCTGAATCTGGTGCCGTTTCGCTGGATCCGCCTAAAGGCGGTTAATCAGCCTGCGACCTGGTGTCAGTTGCGCCGAAGGAAGTGCACATGCAACCGCCAGAGAACAACCTTTAGGAGTTGTTTTTGAAGGGGCGGGTCCGAGCCATTTAGGATATTTTCTCGGAATCCCTTGGAATTCCGTGGGTGGCTGCCGATTCCAATACGGCCCTCCACGATTTTCAAGGCCCTCCCTTCTTGTGGTACTTTCTGCATGAGCGAAACCCAAAGCGACAAATACGGCGAAACCGACAAGAATGGCGCAATCCATGCGGACTTGAACGGTGCAGCCTCGCAGTTCCGGTTTCGGACGGAGCGCTTGGAGGTCGCCTCGCTGGAGTACAACTCCACTTGCAGCTTCCGGATCGGGGAGCAGCAGTACAAGGGCATTCAGGTCGTTGATGTCTCCGCCACCGGTTTGGGCCTAAAGAGCTCAGAACCCATCGACCTGCCTGTCGGCGCCAAGCTTGAGGATTTCTTCTTCCAGCACAACGGCCGCACCATTTGGTCTGGAGAGGCCTTCATGGTCTACACCCAGCAGGAATCGATGCTGCGCTTCGGCGTCAAGTTCCAGGGGGCACCTCTGTCGCTTCAGGAGATTCGCTTCAACGACAAGGTCGTGGAGAAGCAGATCGGCCGCACGATGGAGTTGCAGGCGGAATACGAAGCCATGCTTCCTGCCGATTGGCGGGCCAAGGTCGTGACCTTCTACAACGTGATGCTCGACATCCGCGAGCACCTGGAAGATCACGAGCGTAAGGACCCAACAGAACGTTGGCGCGAGCCTGAGAATTCCTGGCGCCTATGTAGCGCGGTCTTCGACAAGATTTGGCCATCGGTCCGCCAGCTCAACGAGGAGCTCGACGAGCAGGCTGCAGGTTTCGATGCACGCCAGGTCGAATTGGGATTGCTGTACGCACAGCGGCTCATCAACCTCGAGTTCTCGGCCTGTGAATTCCTGCATCGTGCCTACTCCAAGCCACAAGGTTATGCCGGTGACTATCGGATGATGGAACTCGGCCAAACCAACGTGTTGGCAGGAGACACATTGTTCGCCCGCTTCCTGCATTACTATTCACAACACACCTCGCTCGGTCAGGCCATGAAGGCAAGAGCGGGTGTCGCCTATGAGGCCGCCAAGGAAGTGATTTCCTTGGACCGCCCTGTGAGGATCATGTCCCTGGCCTGCGGACCGGCAATCGAACTGCGTCGTCTGCTTGCCGACGTCGACCACTTCCCGCATCCCGTGGAAATTCTGTTGGTCGATCAGGACGAGGACGCACTACGCTCCTGCGTGAGCGAACTGCATCGCGTGGTCGCCCAGCGCAAGGACAACCCGGCAATCGAATTCCATTGCCTGCACTTCTCGCTTCGCCAGATTATCGCACCGAAGCAGGGTGGGGAACAGAAGCTGGTCAAGGATGTGCTCTCGAACATTGACCTGATCTACTCGATGGGCCTGTTCGATTATCTGTTGCAACCACTTGCGCGACGAACCACCTCTAAGTTGTTCGACCTTCTCGCGCCGCAAGGCCGTCTACTGATCGGCAACCTGTGCCGTGTTCCTGACAGCACTTGGATGATGGAATATGGCGTGGCTTGGCAGCTGGTCTATCGCAAGGAAGAGGAGATGATGGATCTTGGCACCGGCATCAAAGAGAAACTTGATTCTTTGCAGATCCTCAGGGACCGCACCGGCAACTGCCTGTTCACCGACGCGCGTCGGGGCAAGTAGACCGAGATTAAGCGACCGACGTCTGTGAATCGGCGCCGGCCTTCTCGTCCTCGTAGACGGCCTGGCGCGGCAAGGTCAGTTCGAATGCGGCACCACCCTCTGGTGGGTTGAAGTCGACCTCAATATTGCCGTCATGCGCGGTGACGAGGTTCTTCACAATCGCTAGGCCTAAGCCAGTGCCGCTGGCCTTGCCGGCGGTGGTGAATGGCTTGAAGAGT
>JASMKM010000010.1 GCA_030749235.1 Planctomycetota bacterium
GGAACCAGCCAAGTAGGCACGCAAAACCACTTCGACATTGACGCGATCGGCCTCGCGGGTCCAGGTCAAGCGACCACGTAAGTCGTCATGGAATTCTTCCGGCAAGTCAGGCACCTCGGCCGGATCGCAGGTCACGCGCGCTGCCGGCATCCAATCGGAGAACTCCTGGAGCCAGTATTCGGTGATAAAGGTCAGCACACGACCACGGTCAGGGATGGTCTCGTTCATCACCACATCGAAGGCACTGAGACGGTCGGTGGCGACCATCAACATGTGTCCAGGATGTGCAGGGTGACGATAAAGATCGCGCACCTTGCCAGTGTAGAAAAGGTCCCAGCCGGGAATCTCAATGCCGCCACGGTAACCCTCAGTGGCAGAAGCAGACGAAGAGGAAGTAGCCATGGGGCGGATTCTAGCGTCGCGGCCGCTTAGAATCGTGGCATGGAAGCGGTCACCATTAACCTGCCAGGCTGTAAATCGGCTTCGCAGCGCGCGCTGCTGCTCGCAGGGCTGGCAGTAGGCCCCAGCTGCTTGGAGGGCCTAGGTGATGGGGCCGACAGCAAGGAGCTGGCCGCAGCCCTGGACGGATTGGGAGTGACCCAGCAAGCGCTTGCCGGCGGCAGCCTGAAGATCCAAGGACTCGGTGGGCCACCCCTGTTGAGTGGGCAGGAGCTCGCCATTGGCGAGGGCGGCTCCACCTTGCGTTTCCTGTTGCCTTTGCTGACGCGTTGTCGAGGTCAGGTGCGCCTGCGCGTGGCGGACGGCTTAATGGCGCGCCCGCATGGGCCTCTGCTCGAGCTGCTGCAACGAAACGGTGCCAACATTAAGGTCTTGGCCGACGGCTTCCAGGTCGAAGGAACTTCGCAGCCGCTGCCGTCACCGACCACCGTGCCAGTGGCCTTGAGCAGTCAGTTTTTCAGTGGCCTTTTGATGAGCTCAGGAAGCCACGCGCAAAAATGGCAGTTGGATCAAGAGCCCGTTAGCGCTGGTTACCTCGCCATGACGGTGGAGATGTTGCGGCAGTTCCGTGGTCAGGATTGCCTTCAGGTCGATGGCTTGCAGTGGTCTCAAGGTCCAGGATATGGCCAAGGGCAGGATTTGGTGGTGCCCGCCGATGCGTCGGCGGCCTTGTTCTTCGCGGTGGCGGCGGTAGTCCTGCAACGACCGATTTGCTTGCAACGGCCGACTTCGCCGCAACATCCCGATGCTTACGCCTTAGAGTTCCTCATCGAGGCCGGTTTCCTAGAGCGAGATAGCCAAGACTTCCTGCCACTTCCCCATGGTCACGCCGACGCAGCCTTCGATTTGTCACGAAGCCCCGATAGCGGGCCGGCCATGGCGATTCTGGCCGCCACCGCAGGACAAGGCCTAGTCTTCGAACATGCTGGTCGCCTGCGCCATAAGGAGTCGGATCGCATCGAAGGCATGGCGCGGCTAGCCACCGCCTGTGGCGCTGCCATGGAGCAAGACGGTGACCGATTGTGGATTCGACCTGCTGGCCAAGCGCCAACTCGGACCGATTTCGATCCGACCGATGATCACCGCCTAGCCATGGCGGCGGGGGTCGCGTCGTTACGCTGGCAAGGCATCGAGTTAACCAATCCAACCTGCGTGGCCAAGTCCTTTCCAAGTTTCTGGCAACAACTCGATCTGCTGCAATGAGACCCTCCGCTTTTTTCCGACTTGCTCTTGCCGCGTCGCTGGCCACCAGCATTTGTGCTGCCTGCTCGGTGGCTTCCGATCCTTTCCCGTTGGATGCGCCACTGACCTATTCGGAGCAGATCACCGATCAGGATGCATTGCAGTACGCCGTGGAAGCCGAGGACCGTGGTAACTTTCATGAGGCAGGTATGTGGATGGATCGCTACGCCAAGCAAGACGGCGCCATCCTCGACAAGGCCTATTGGTTGAAGCGTGCTGAAGTGGCCGAGCGCGCCGCCGATCTTGCCAAGGCTATCGAGGTCCGCGAGAATCTCCTCGCGTTCAATCTGCAGGATGTGCACCTGCGCCTGAAACTTGCGGATAGCTTGCAGCAGGTCGGCCGCGACCTCGAAGCAATCGATGTCCTGGATTTCGACTTCGAGGATTCCGCGGACCAGGTTTTCGCATCAAGAGCCTTGGTGGAGTTGTTTGTGCGTTTCGATAGCTTCGGTCAGGCTGCTGAGGTTGCCGAGGGACTTGCCGCTGACTACGGGAATCGGGGCGATGAGCATGCCGCCAAGATGTGGTGGCACCGAGCATCCAGCCTTCATGAGCAGAACGGCGACCTGCGCGCCACCACCATCGCCATGGAGAATGCGCTGAAGGGAGTCGAATTGGCCGAGGAAGAACGCTTGGCCTTGGCTCGCCTGCGTGCATTCGAGTTGGGTGCACCGGAGACCGTCGCCGATGCTGTCGGCTTGTTGCGTTACCACCCCGACGCCGAGCCCCGCCTTGCCGGTGCGCGTTTCCTAGCCAAGGAGAGCTTCGCCAACGACGTGGCCACCTTCGAAATGGCGTTATTTGACCCGGATGTTCGAGTCCTGCGGATCGCCTTGACGGAACTGTCCAAGCGCTCCGAGCGTGGCCAGGTAGAAGCGCTCCTGCCGCTGCTCGAATCGGAGTCCGCCGAGATCCGTATCGCCACCCTGCGCACCCTCGCAGCCTTGGGCACCGTCGAGCAGTTACCGCAGTTATGCGCCGCCTTGGTGCCGGAAGACCGTGCCCAGTTCCGCGCTGCACGCTTTGCCCTGAACGAGGTCACCAACATGCGCTTAAGCGAGGAGTTGGATCCGGAACTGGAAGAACGTCAGAAACTCCGTGAACTGTGGCTTGCATGGGAACCCTCCCAGCTGCCAAACTAGCCGAATGCGGATTCTCGTCACTGGCGGTTGTGGCTACATAGGCTCTACGACCGCACGCTTGCTGGCAAGATCCGACCACGAGGTGGTCGTGATTGATGACTTTTCTGAGGGCCATCGCGGCGCTTGGGATGGTGAGTTGCATGAAATGGACTTGCGTGATCCAGCCAAGGTCAGCGCTTTCGCCAACAGCAATGCTATCGATGGCATCGTGCATTTCGCCGCCCGTGCCTATGTGGGGGAGAGCATGGTGCAGCCGCTGGGTTATTGGCGCGCCAACCTGGTGCCGGTGATGAATCTTTGCGAAGCCTTCCCGGGTCTGCCCTTCGTGTTCTCATCCACTTGCGCCACCTATGGCGAGCCGGACATAGCACGCCTTGATGAAAGTTTGGCGCTGGAACCGGTCAATCCTTATGGCGCCACCAAGGCTGCCGCCGAACGCCTGCTGCAGGATCGCGCCGCCGCCGACCAAGGTGTTTACTTGGCCTTGCGTTACTTCAACGCCGCTGGTGCCGACGTCTTTGCAAACGGCGACCACGGTGAGCATCATGATCCCGAGAATCATTTGGTCCCCCGCGCCATTAGCAACGGCTTGGGCCTCCTAAAGGAGGAGCTGGAGGTCTTCGGCACCGATTGGGATACCGCTGACGGCACTTGCATCCGCGACTACATCCATGTCAGTGATCTTGCCGAGGCTCATGTGTTGGCTTTGGATCACCTCTTCGACGGCAAGCCGTCCACCGTCTTGAACCTCGGCACCGGCCGTGGTTATTCGGTACTCGAGATCCTCAAGGCGGTCGAAGCTGCTACGGGTACGGAATTGAACTGGAAAGCCGCACCACGTCGTGCCGGGGATCCCGCTGAACTCGTGGCCGACGCCACCCGCGCTTTCGAAGTGCTCGGCTGGCAAGCGGAACACTCCTCCTTGGAGAACATCGTCGAAACAGCCGTTAACTGGCATCGCAAACACCCACAGGGCTATTGCTCATGAAGAATTGGAATCGAATCCTGTCGCTGGTTCTAGTCAGCAGTCACCTGGCCGTTAGCGCCTTCGCACAACAGATCTCCAAGCCGGAAGGCACCAGCGCCAAGAGTGCCGGAGTCTCCACCTTGGAGGAGGCAGTTGCTTCGATTACCGAAGAAGAGTGTTACGAGCATGTGCAGGTATTGGCCGGACCGGATATGTCAGGGCGCGGCACCATGAGCGCAGGTTTCGACTTGGCGGCGGCTTATGTCGAGACCCACCTCGAGACGCTCGGCTACCAGCCCGCAGCAGGTGACCACTACCGCGTGCCGATACGCCTAAACTGCATCGTTGGTGGTGAAAACTGTGGTTTCTTGATTGCCGGCCTGAAGGAGGACAAGGATGCGCCGCCGCTTGAGATTGAGAAGGATTTCGTGCCGGTGCTGGGCAGTCAGGAGCTGATCGCCAAAGGAGAACCGGTGTTCATTGGTTACGCCATCGATTCCAAGAAGGATAAGTGGGTCGACATTAAGCAGAAGAGCCTCAAGGGCAAGATCGTGTTCGCCTTCACCCGCGAACCGCGTGCCGACGATCCCAAAGCCAAGACCTTCGATGGGCTGCAGCCTACCCGCCATTCGATGGTGCGTCAGAAGGCTCAGGAAGTGGCCGACGCCGGTGGCCTCGGGCTGGTGTTGGTTCCCGACCCCGGCATCCTCAGCGCCGACAACCGTCCGATGCCCGGCATGGTGCCTTACGTGGATGATTCCGGTCGCGCCATAAACGCCTTCAAGGGCCGACGCTTCGGCTTCGCATCGATCCCGGTGATGTCGGTTTCGCGCGATGTCGCCGGCAGGATTTTCGATACCGACATCACTGCCTACTACCACAGCATGAATAAGAAGAAGAGGCCCAAGCTGCTGAAGGCGAAGAAGGGCGTCGAGGTACTGTTGGAGGTGGAATGGGATCAGGCCACCCGCGAGACCTATAACCTGGCCGCCCTGTTGCCAGGCACTTCGGGCAATGGCGAGGTCTTGGTACTGGGCTCGCATCTGGACCATGTCGGCTTCGACGTCATGATGGATGGAATGAGCATGGTGGTGCGTCCGGGCGCCGACGACAACGCCAGCGGCAGTGCCGCGTTGATGGAGGTCGCCGAGGCGCTGGCCGGGACCCGTCCGCAGATCGACATCCTGCTGCTGTGGTTCACCGGCGAGGAACTGGGGCTGCTCGGCTCGCGCGAATACTGCAAGGATCCGATTTTCCCTTTGGAAGACACTGTCGCCATGTTCAACATGGACATGGTTGGCCGCGGCGAGACCAAGAAGATCAATATCGGCGGCCTATGGGAGATTCCGCAGTGGGAGAAGATGATCGAGGGTGTGCATAAGCGCATCAAGTCCAAGCTGAAGATGGACAATGAGCAAGGATATGAACTGAAAGACCGCAGCGATCATGCCAGCTTCGTCAATGAGGGCGTGGTGGGCTTGTTCTTCTTCGAGGCTGACCTCAACTCCAACAAGAGTTATCACCAACCCAGCGATCAACCGGAGAGCATCGACGGCAAGAAGATCTCGATGATTGCGCAGTTATTCACTGCTTGTGCTTGGGTGGTCGCCCATGAGGGGGTGCGTCCTTGATGCGGGAGTCTTCGCTTTCGCTGATGTTCCGTCTCGTGCTGCCGATTGCGGCGCTGCTGCTGCCTTATGCTCCCGCCGGATACGCGCTCGAAGCAGCTGTTGCGGCCCAACAGGTCGACGTCGGTTTACGCTCGATTGTGTCGCCGATTGACGCTGAGAACCATATCCGCATTGGCGTACGCATCGAGGATCTTGAAGGCGACACCATATTCGATTTTCATGGTGACCGCGAGTTGGTGTTGGCCTCGAACAACAAGCTGTTCACCACAGCCGCTGCCTTGCTGGTTTTGCCGAGCGACTATCGCTGGCATACGCGTTCCTATTTAACCGACCAGACCCTACGCGTAGTCGGCGGCGGCGACCCGAGCTTGAGGAAAATAGGCGAGCGCGATGTGCCCGAACAATACTTGGCTTCCTTGGCGAAAGTCCTGAAGAAGCAAGGCGTCACCAGGCTGGAGCGTGTGGAGTTGGACGCCACCGCCTTTGACGATCAGTATCGCCACCCCTTATGGCCGGTGGATCAATCGCAAAAAACCTATTGCGCGCCCATGAGCGCTTTAAGCCTGCACGGAGGTTGCACCCAGGTCAACTTTCGCAATGGCGGTTTCAGCACCGCCTTGCCCTTGGGTGGATCAGTCGAGTGGCGTAAGAGCGATAAGGCCTTCGATTCGCTGTCGGCATGGCTCGGTAAGGATGATTTCCAGATCCACGTGCGTCGACCGAGGAGCGGGCGCAGTTCCAGCGTGCAGTTCGCAATGAAGAATCCACTCGAAGTCTTCCGCGTTTGGATTCGCGAAGGCCTTAAGCGCCATGGCGTGGCGGTCGACGACGTTGTGATTCTCGACCAGGAATCGGTGGCAGCGAATTCTTTGGCCGGTCAACAGGCGCTGCATGATTGGCCTTCGGTGTGGAACATTCTAGATGTGGTGACCGCTTGCAATAAGGTCTCCGATAATTACTTGGCCGAGAACCTAATGAAGACGATCGCCATGGAGGTCCATGGCAGCGGCAGCTATCCGCGCGGCCTCCAGGCCATCCAAGAGATCTTCCCCCGACATGAGATCGAGGGCCTCGAGTTCGCCCAAGCTGACGGCAGTGGTATGGCGCGCCAAGCCGGCGACCCAGTCAATACCTCGACGCCAGCGGACTTGTGTCAGTTGTTGCGCGAGATGGCCTTGCGCGAACAGGGCGCAGCCTTTTTCGATTCCTTGCCCATCGCTGGTGTCGAAGGGCGGCTCGGCACGCGCTTTAGAAATGCCGCATTTAAACCGCAACGCGTGCACGCCAAGACCGGCTTCATTGCTGGTGCCAGTTCACTGAGCGGTTATCTGTTGATGCCCAACGAGGAGATCCTTGTGTTCTCAATTGTGGTCAACTTTAACAATAAGAATCCCAACACCAACAACGCACGTTTTAAGAAGATGCAAGAGCAACTTCTGGAACGGTTGATCCGGAACGCAATGTGAGCGTAAGCGAGCACCTTCACGATGACCGCCGCCTGGTGGTCGACATCGCCGAGCGAGCGGGCGAGATCTTGCTCGATTGGAGCGGTCGCCTAGCGCGCACCGACGTCGGCTCGAAGAGTGCCGCACGCGACCTTGTGACCGCAGCCGACGTGGCCAGTGAGGAGTTCATCCTTACGCAGCTAAGAGAAACCTTCCCTAGCGATGGTTTTCTGGCCGAGGAATCCGCCACCGAGACCACTGCCTGTGAAGGCACGGTGTGGTGCGTCGATCCATTGGACGGCACCGTCAACTTCGTGCATGGCTTGCCGATGTACGCGGTTTCCATCGCGCGCCTGGTCGACGGCGTTGCCGACTTGGCCGTGATCCACCTGCCACGCCTGCAAGAAACCTTCCACGCTTACCGCGGCGGTGGTGCCTGGTTAGGTTCCCAGCCAATCTCGGTCTCCAAGGCGCAAGAGCCACTGAAGTCCCTGCTGGCCACCGGCTTCCCATATCGCCGTCATGTGTTGGCCGACAACAATCTTGAGAACTTCCAGCGCATGTTTCTGCATCAGCAAGGCATCCGTCGGATGGGGGCTGCAGCGACCGACTTGGCTTACGTTGCCGCCGGTCGCCTCGATGGATTCTGGGAACTGCACTTGTCGCCCTGGGATGTGGCGGCCGGAGCACTCCTGGTTCAGGAAGCAGGCGGCGTAGTCGACACCATTGTGCCCGGCGGCGATTTCTTATTCGGCGGCAACTTGGTCGCCGGCCCACCACAGCTCGTGGAGGCCATGCGTGCTTTGTTGTTGGAAGGGCGTGATGCTTCCTATCCCGATCTTGGGGATCGGCTGACCGAGGCATGAAAGCCGAAGATCCTGCCACCCATAGCAGCAGTGCGGCCAAGATTGAGTTGCGGGGCCTACGCGCGGGCAACCTTAAGGATTTAGATCTGGATTTGATGAGCGGCTGTTGGACTGCGGTCCATGGTCCTTCCGGTGCAGGCAAGAGCGCCTTGTTGTTCGGTGTGCTGGAACCGGTTAGCCGCCGACGTTTCCGCGTTCTCGACCGGCCGCAGTCGTTGCCTGGTGGCGATGAAAGTTGGTTAGCACCTTTGGCCGACGAGGTCCGTGGCCTGACTCCGGTGATTGCTTCCGCCGGCGAGATTCCGCGTTCGCGCCAGAAGACCTCCTTAGTGGCCGCCTTGGATCTTTGGGATCATCTGGCCAGTGCTTGGCAGCAGCAAGGGCTCTATCGCTGTACCCATTGCGAACATTCCTGGCGTCCTGCCGGTCTTGAGCAACTGCTTGCAGAGCAACAGCGATGGCAACCAGGCGATGCCATTTTGATTTCGGTTGAGGCGGCCGGCT
The DNA here is from genome assembly GCA_030749235.1 of Planctomycetota bacterium. GTDB lineage: Bacteria > Planctomycetota > UBA1135 > UBA1135 > UBA1135. Next base: position 8,257 of record JASMKM010000010.1, read on the forward strand.
TGGCCTCCGCCGACTTATTGCAGGCCGGATGGACCCGCTACCAATGGAAGGGGCGCTTGCAACGCCTTGAAGAGGCTGACGAACACTTGCCCGATACCAGTTGGTTGTTGATCGATCGTTTCAAGTGGCGCGACAGCAATCGCGATCGCTTGACCGACGCCTTGCAGGTGGCGCTTGGTCGTGGCGCCGCCATTCGCCTGCAGGTCGCCGACCGAAGCCAAGACTTCGCAGCCGCTGGGCAATGCCCGAACTGCGACAGGGAACACCGGACACATCGTTGGGCGGATTGGGACCGACGCCAGGATGTGGCCGACCGCGTCGTGGAAGGGCGCAGCCTGCAGGAATGGTATGACCAGCCATTGCGCGCTTGGTTGGAGCTGGAGGCCTCGCCTCGTGCAGCGCGTGCCACCGCTCGCTTAAGCATGCTGTCGCGCACCGGTCTCGGTCACTTGGCACCCGCGCGCACCTTAGGCACCTTGTCCCTGGGCGAAGCACGTAGGCTAGAAATCGTTGCTTGGATTTCGCAAGTGCGGCGCGGTCAGACGGTGCTGTTGGATGAACCTGGCATGGGGCTTCATGGCCGCGAGCGTCAGGCCTTGGCCGGTCTGCTGCATGAGCTGGTCAGTCAAGGCAACACCGTCCTGAGTGCCGATCCGGCACGCGAGTTCCTCGAGGCCGCACACCAATGGTTGGCCTTGGGGCCTGAGGGTGGTCCCGGAGGCGGACAGGTCATGGGTTTTGGGGAGCGGAGTAGCTTGCCGGCCGAGGATTGGCAAGAGAACCCGACCCAAGCCGCAGCGGCCGAACATTTTCTGACCTTTCACCAGTTAAGCCATCGCTTCCTCGACATCCCCGAGCTTAGGGTGCCGATGGGGCGCCTGGTCGCTTTCTGTGGCGTTTCTGGCAGCGGCAAGACGACCTTACTGGAGGGGGAGTTGTTGCCACGCTTGCGCGAGCAACGCGATTTCGAAGGTAAGTTGCCAATGGGCGGTGTGCACGTGTTATTGGAACGTGCGTTGCGCTGGTCGCCCACGAGTACTGTCGCCACCTTGGCAGGAATCTGGCCGGAGGTACGTTCCGCATTCGCCGACAGCGAGGAAGGGCGTATCCGCGGCTTGAGTCCCGGCGACTTGGTGGCCAAGCTCGGTAAAGGTGCTTGCTTGAGCTGTGCTGGGCGCGCCCTGGATGAACACCATCTGCCTTGCACTGCATGTCATGGCCTGGGCCTTCGCGAGGACCTGCTGGAGTTGCGCCTGCGTAATCGTTCCTTGCAGGAATGGTTGAGCACGCCCTTGGAGCGTTTGGAAAAGCGCTTGCCTGGCCGCGGTCGTCTGCGCAATACCGTGCGCATGTTGATTGCCTTAGGTTTAGGTGGACGCACCTTAGGCGAACGCGGTCGTTTCCTATCCTTGGGCGAACGGGGGCGCATCGCCTTGGCGCGAGCACTCGCCGCGGCGCGTCCAGGATTCCCCAAGCTCTTTCTGCTGGACGAACCTTGCTTAGGCCTGCCGGTCAGTGAGGCGCGTCGCGTGGTTGAGTTGCTGCGCCAGTTGACCAAGGAAGGCCATAGCTTTTGGGTTGTGGAGCATCATGAATATCTACTGCGCAGCGCCGACTGGATGTTCGAAATCGGACCGGCAGCTGGTATCGATGGTGGTCAGTTGGTCTTCCAAGGATTGCCCGCAGAGGTCGTCGGTGGATCCACCCCGACCGGCCAGTGGTTGGAATCACGGCGCCGCGAGCCGCTTTCCCCACCACCGACTCGGGGATTCTCCGAAGTCACATCCGAAGTTATCGACGAGGATGCCACGCGCAAGGGCCGACGTCGGCTGGAACAGGAATTGGGGCGTGAGTTGGCGATGCGCTCGCCGTTGTTGAATGACATGTTGGCGCTGGAGGAAGACGACCAACACGAAACGCTGGATTGGACACCTGTGGCTTGGCCGAGCGCTCCTAAGCGCGGCGTGAAACTGGCAGCTGTGCTCGGGCTAGCCACACCCTTGCAGCAGATTGTGCGCGACTTCGGACGCAGCGCTTGCCGAGGATGTGGTGGGGGTGGACCGTGGCCAGACTTGGTGGCCGCAGCGGAACAGCTAGCCGGCAATCGGGAGTTGGTTTATGCCACGCCGTTAGACGCCGATTTCCTTGCTCGCGAGGAGCATCCGCAGTGGTTGACTGCAGCGGGCTTCCGGCGTTTCCTTTCCAGTGGTACAGCCTTCCGCTGGCGTCGCGACGAGCAACGTGCCTTACAGCAAGGGGATAGCGTTTGGCTGGATTGCTTCCGCGCCGACGAGCAGGAAAATGTTGGCCGCTTGCGGGATGCTGCTCATCATGCGCGCCTACTCGGTGGGGGTCTGGTCCAAGTCTTCGCTGCTGACGACTTAAGTCGACCACTATGGACCTTCCACGAGGGCCACTGCCGGGATTGTGGGCGTGCCAATCTTGGTCTGGAAATGCGTCTTGGTGACCTGCGGGCCGACGACCTCGAGACCGCGCCCTTGCGTGATGTCATCCATAGCTGCTTACCCTTCGCCAACGAAGACCAGCAGTTCCAGGCAGCCTTAGAGCTGCTCGATGGTTGCGGACTGCTGTTATTGCCAGGTGGCAACAGTTTCACTAGCTTGACCGAGATGCAACAGCGCTTGGCGCGCCTAGCTGGTTGGCTTTTGTTTCCGGTACCCGGTGTGGTGTTGTTGCAGGATCAACCATTGGCCGCCTTGCCACCACACTTGGCCACTCGCTTCGGCCACGGTCTGTTGCATGGGGTTGGCAAGTTTCGCTTTACCGATGCAGAGGGTTGGTTGACCGAGACAACTGCCACCGACGCTGACGAAGCGACCCCGACCGGTTGCCAGGCACTTACTTCGATGCTCGGTTGCGCACCCGCTTTTGCCTTAGCGGATTGGAACTATCCACCGCTGGCAAAGCGCACAGCCACCCTGCGCCAAGCCCTCGGAGTGGAGCATTTGCTGCGCGATTACTATCTGCGTACCGAAGGCGCCCGCTTGCGTGGTTGGGCTCAGCGCGACCTCGATCCGCTGCGTTCGGCGAAGCGCTGCGGTCATTGCAAGGGGCGCGCGAGTCATGCCGTCCATGCCGAATTGAGCTTGGCCTGCAAGCATTGCTTTGGTAGTGGCTGGCAACGCGAAATCGGCGAGGCTGAGGATCGTGGTTTGCGGTGGTTGGACCTGGGCCAAAGAAGCTTGGCTGAACTGGCGGAGTTCTTCGTTTCCCATCCCACACTAGGCCGGATCTTTCAGAATGCGGTGGATTTTGAACTTGGTGCTTATCGCCTTGAGGAAACACTGCAGCGTCTGCCCATGGGGGCACGGTCTCTAGCGCCCCTAGCAGCCCATCTGGTCATGGAAGCCAATTCCGACCAATCATTGCGCATCGGAATGGCGACAGCAGGCTGGAATCCCTTGGAGGCTGAGCGAATTTCCTCTAGAATCGACAGATTGCGCCCTGACCGAAGCAGCTTCGAAAGGCGTGAACATCATCCCCTGTTCCACAGCCAGTGACTTCCGGTGACCAGCCTCTGATCCTCCAAAGCGATATGACCATCGTGCTGGAGACCGCGCATCCTCGCTTCGAGGAGATGCGCGATGGTCTGCTACCCTTCGCCGAGTTGGTCAAGTCGCCGGAATACTTGCACACCTATCGCATCAGTCCGGTGTCGATTTGGAATGCATCTGCAGTCGGACTGGATGCCGATCAAGTACTCAGCTTCCTCGAGCAGCACGCCCGTTATGGCGTTCCACAAAACTTCCGCGTCGAGGTTCGTTCGTGGTTCTCTCGTTCCGAGGTCTTCCGCCTAGTGGCTTGTCCTGAAGATGAGGACCTGCTGCACATGCAAGCCAGCGATTCGAAGGTTTTTGCCGAGTTGTTGCATGACCCGGAGCTGGCTGGGCATTTTGAGCGCACCGAAGTCGCAACCGGAGAAGGTTGGGTCAGGCGCGCACGTCGCGGGCTGGTCAAGCAACGCTTGATTAAATTAGGTTACCCGGTCGACGATCATGCAGGTTATGTGCAGGGTTCAGCGCTGCAAATCGGGCTGAAGGAGCGAATAGAATCCGGTGAGTTCCGCTTGCGTCCTTATCAGCAACAGGCGGTTGCCAACTTCCATCAGGATGGTCGCCTCGGTGGCGGCAGTGGCGTGGTGGTGTTGCCTTGCGGTGCCGGCAAGACTGTCGTCGGCTTGGCGGCGATGGCCGAGGTCGGTGCACACACCTTGGTACTCACGCCAAACACCGTGGCCTTGCGCCAATGGAAGCGTGAACTGCTCGACAAAACCAACCTCACCGAGGACCAGGTCGGTGAGTACTCCGGCTCCTTGAAGGAGATTCGTCCGGTTACCTTGACCACTTATCAGATTCTGACCTACCGCAAGGCCAAGACCGACGATTTCCTGCACTTCGACCTGTTTTCGCGTGGCGATTGGGGCTTGATCATCTACGACGAGGTGCACCTGCTTCCTGCGCCGGTGTTCCGCGCCACCGCCGACATCCAGGCACGTCGGCGCCTTGGCCTCACGGCGACTTTGGTCCGTGAAGACGGCAAGGAGGAGGAGGTCTTTTGCATGATTGGGCCAAAGCGTTACGACGCGCCATGGAAGGATCTCGAACGCCGCGGCTACATCGCGACGGTGGAATGCGTCGAGGTGCGGGTGCCCTTGGATGAGGACTTGCGGATTGAATACCTCGGTGCGGGTAAGCGAAGCCGTTTCCGCTTGGCCTCGGAGAACCCGGCTAAGACCGACGTGCTGCAGGCGCTGCTGCAGCGCCACGAAGGCAGCCGCATCCTAATCATCGGCCAATACATTCAGCAGTTGAAGGAGCTACAGAAGGAGATCGACGTTCCGCTGATTACCGGCAGCATGCCCAATCAGGAGCGGGAAGATCTCTACCAGGCCTTTCGTGAAGGCAGCGAAAAGGTCCTGTTGGTGTCTAAGGTTGGCAACTTCGCAATCGACCTTCCTGACGCCAGCGTGGCCATCCAGATCTCTGGCACCTACGGTTCACGCCAAGAGGAGGCGCAGCGCCTCGGCCGTATTCTTCGTCCTAAGTCCGATGGTTCCGAAGCCAATTTTTACACCCTGGTCAGCGAGGCATCGCTGGATCAGGACTACGCAGAGAAGCGTCAACGATTTCTCACCGAGCAGGGTTATTCCTACCGGATCCTGGCCGCGGCGAACCTGCTATCGGAGATGGTCTAACCATGGTTGAAATTTCACTTGCCCGCACCTTGGCTTCTCGTTCCGAAAGCGAACTGGTCGACCTCCATGACCGTTGGGTCGGCGGCCAACCGCCAGTCCGTCGTTCGGAGTTGGTCCAGGTCCTCAGGGAGCGTATGGCAGAGCCAGTGACCGTTTCAAACCTCTGCGCTGGCCTCTATGGCGCCTTGGCGCCGGTGTTCCGCGTCCTAGTCAGTCAAGCCGGCCATGGCATGGAGTTGGAAGACGTTAGCGCCGCCGCGGTCAAGGAAGGCGTGGCCGAACGCAGTGTGCGCCATGCCTTGGCAGATTTAGTCTCGACCGGGCTGGTCGCCCAACTTGGTGTTGGCCAGAACGGTGCCACGCGCAGCTTGTGGGGCATCCCGTTAGAGATGCGCGAGGTTCTGCCCGAAGCTGGCGCGCCGGAAGCCGTCACCAGCAGCCCGCTGTCCTTGCGTGGTTGGTTGGACAGCTTCTTCCGTAAGCGCATGCCGGGTGCATCCAGCGCCGACGCCATCCGCAAAATGTACCGCATGTTGGCGACCGACCAGGCCATCCTGCAGCGCATCGACAACATGGATCCGGCTATGCAGGAGCTGGTTTCCAAGCTGGCGGCGGAGTGGGGCGGCATCCTTCCGGTCTGCGACTTCTCCGAACTTGGAACCTCCTTGAAGCTTCAAGCCGTTGCAAAGGAACTCGAGAAGGTGTCACTCGGCACCGTTCAAGAATTGAACCTGGAATCCTCGGGCATCCGCCAAAACGGTCGTGTCTTGACGCTGTTCCACGAGGTGGTGTTGGCAATCCTGCGAAGGCGCGCCAACGACGTTGATCCTGATTCGGAATCAATCGCATCGATCGGCGTCGACTTCGTATCGAATTTCTCGCGTTTCGCCTCCTTCGTCGAAGGCGACACGGTGCGCTTTACCGTGCGTGGCACCATCTATAAGAGCACCGGTAAGCGCATTGCCGAGGAGCTGCTACCGAACCCCGGGCGCGAGTTTCGACGATTCGAGATCCTCGAGTTGGAATACCGTTTCGCCTTGGGTTGCCATTTCATCGACAGCACCGGGGAACGCAGCTTCCGCCTGACGCCGTCCGGCCAGGAATTCCTGTCGATGAGTCTGCTTGAGAAGCAGCGTCTAATGCTGGACTGGCTGATCGAAGATCGCGAGTTGCCTGGCGATCTGGCTCATCAACTGCGTCTGCGCCGTACCACTTTGCGTTACATCAAGCGCATGGAGCCGGGCGTGTGGAACGATGCCATGTTCTTGCCCTTCGTGGTGCGTAACCATCACCTGGCGGCAATCACCTCCCAGGAGGAAATGCCTAGCGAAAACTCATCCTTTCCGGTACGCAGCTCGGCCGACCTGCAGAGCCTGTCGTGGAACCTGTTCATATGGATTCGCAAGTATCTCTACCTGCTCGGCATCATTGACATGGCCTATGACAGCACCGGACGTGCCGTCGCCATTCGCCTAACGCGTGTCGGTGCCGAACTGCTCGACATGATCCCCGGTCGCGAGATCGAGGGTAGTGGGCATGTCGTGGTGAACCCCGACTTCGAGGTGGTGCTGTTCCCCGACAGCCGTTCCCATGAGTTGATCTACCAGCTGGATCGATTCTGTGACCGTGAATTCACCGACAGTCTCTATCACTATCGAGTTACACCGGCCAGCTTGCATCGTGGCTTGAGCGAAGGTGTGACCTTGGATGAGATGCTCGGCTTGTTGGAATCCAGGAGTCGCACGCCCTTACCGCAGAACGTCAACTACTCATTGGAGTCGTGGGCGCGCAAGGATGGCTTAATCGAGATCGACGCTAAGTTCCGTCTGCAGTGTGAACTAACGGAAGTGCTCGATCGCATTAGTCTACATCCGGGTATCCGCAAGTTGGGTTGCGAGCGTGTCGATGACCATACCATCCAGCTCGGCACCGAACCGGACTTTGAGCAGCTGCTCAGTTGGGTGCGCGACTACGGCGCCAGCTTGAAGCGCGTCTAGTCATGAGCGCAATCCCAGCCGGTCTTTGGGCGGTCGCCTCCGACCTGCGCAGTGCCGAACAGGCGCGTCAATGGCAAAGGTCGGCGTCGGCGGCTGCAGCCTTCACTGTGCGGCGTTGGCCGCACCAGGAGCGCGACGGTTTGGCGGTGCAGCAGCAGTTGCATGGCAGCGACCATTGGTCCGCCAGTCATGGCCGTGCCGACTTGGCTCTGTTAGCGGGGGCGCAGGCGGTCATCGCAGGAATCCGCAGCTTGCCGGTGGCAGCCTACCGGCAAGCCTTCCCGCAATTGCTGGTCGGAGCATCCACCCACAGCATGGAGGAAGCGCAAGCGGCGGTGGACGGCGGTGCGCATTTCCTGGTTTTCGGTCCGGTGTGGGATACGCCGGAGAAGAGTGGCATCCTGGCACCACGCGGCCTGCAATCCCTAGAGGAAGTGGTGGCCCTAGGCCTGCCGGTGGTCGCCATTGGCGGCATCGAAGATCCATCGCAAATCCAGCAACTGCAAGAGGTCGGTGCCCATGCTGCGGCAGTGCTGCGCGTGGCGCGCGAGACGGACAAGCTACAGGCCTTGGTCGACGCTTGGAAATAGCAGCGAACGCGCCTACTCAGCCGGTGGCAGGTACACGCGATGGCACAACTCGCTATGCAAGGTCGGCGCGGCTGGCATTTTGCCTTCGGGGCCGACGCTGACAAGGAACATGGCCTTGCGGTCGTCGGCCAAGCCTTCGACTAAAACATAGCCATAACCCCATGGGTCGTCAGGTAGGTAGGAGTTGATTGGCATCAGGTCCTGCAGGGCTTGTGGCGGGCGACCATCGACCTGCAGTCGTTCCGGGACGTTGCCTGGGCCGATGCGCGGCAGGTCCAGCGACTCGAAGTTATGCAGGTCGCGCGCCTCCATGCCCAGATACAGTTGCCCGGCAAGGTGCGAAAGCATGTCTTCGGCCATCCTTCGGTTGCCGCGCTCCACTTCCGATCGCAGGGTGCTTACAATCAGCAGCACGATGCCGGAGATTAGGACGACCACCCACAGCGCTTCGCTGCGCGTCAAGCCACTGCGGCAGCTGGATTTCATTCGTTCGGAGAGCATCGTCTAACAGTCATGCGGGAAGATCACCTACACCGCATTTTCCAAGATTCTAGCCCCAGATTAAAGGGTGTTTCTGGCCCGGGAGACGATTGTGCCGTCTTGAGCCCACCAGCGGGTCGCAAACTGCTGCAAACCGTGGATCAAGTGATCGGTGGCGTGCACCTAGAAATAGACGCCGCGCCTCGTATCTACGCGCAAAAACTACTGCGCCGCACCATCAGCGACCTGGCCGCTGCTGGAGCCACCCCGTGGGCCGCATCTTGGACTATCGCCACGCCGCCACAATGGTCGGCTGCGCGGCTGCGTGCTTTGGCCCAAGCCTTCCTGGCCTGCGCGGCCGAATTTAAGATGGCGGTGGCTGGCGGCGACTGCAGCCAAGCTTCCACCCCGGTGCTGACCTGCACCGCCCTAGGCTTGGCCAACGGCAAGGTGCCGGGCCGCACCGGTGCCAAAGTCGATGACGTAATCCTGGTTAGCGGGTGTCTTGGTGGCGCAGTCCACAGCGGTCGTCACCTCTGTCCCGAGCCGCGCCTGGCGATGGGCAGGATCATGGTCGAGGAATATAGTCCTCATGCAATGATGGACATCTCTGATGGGCTCGCCCGCGATCTCCCGCGCATCCTTGAAGCCAGC